>JBJDYP010000059.1:0-36375 GCA_051867435.1 Faecousia sp. | reverse complement strand
CAGGTTCATATCCGGCGCGCCGGTGGTGTGGTTTCGGATCGCCTGCGCCACGGCTGCATTTTCTCCGAAAATCCGCTCCGCGACCAGACTGCCGGTCAAGGCGTGGAGGGTTTTGGGATAGTGTTGGGAAAAATGATCTAAAATTATACCATATTCGGCGCACAATGTCAATTGAAGCGGTCCGTCCAGCGCTTTTGTAATGTCGTGGAGGATACCGGCCCGGGCCGCATCCCGGACATTTGCCCCGTAGCGCTCCGCAAGCGCCACGGCGGTATCCCGGCAGCCCAGCACATGGTTCACCCGGTTGGGATTCAGCAGGCGGATCACCAGCGGCTCCAAATTCTCCATCGGAAGGTTTTTGCAGTCGCTCCCCGTTTCGTAGAAGCCCTTTTCCCGGATCCAGCCGCCCAATCCCGCCGGCAGGAAGGAATCCGCGCAGCCGAACAGCAGCATTCTGCGAAGATCCGTGGAAGAAATCTCAACCACGGGGTTATGAAGCAGGCGCACCCGGTACCCCATGTCCCCGATGACCTTTTCCTGAGCCAGGATCCGGGCTTCTTCGTCCCGGTCTCCCCGGCACATCACCGCCAGGGTGGCATTCTCCAGAATCCGCTCCGGGTGATACCAGGTCAGGAAGGACAGAAACATATCCGTTCCCATCAGAAGGAGCAGCTCATCTCCCGGGTATTGCTTTTTCAGCTCCGCCACGGTGTCAGCCGTGTAGCTTCTGCCCTGCCGCTTCAGTTCCAGATCGGAGACCTCTGCGCGTTCCACGGAGGAAAAGGCGATCCGCACCATTTCCAGACGCTCTTCGGGTGTGGGAGAGCCCTTCGGCAAACTTTTATGCGGGGCTTCCCGGTTGGGCATCACAAGGATCCGGTCAAGTCCCAGTGCCTGCACCGCGAACGCCGCGCCCTGGACATGGCCCATATGGGGCGGGTTAAAGGTACCGCCGTAGATGCCGATTCTCCCCACTTGCTGTCCCTCCAATCAGGAATTCCGAAGATTCTTTTCCTTTTCCCGCTCGATGGCACGGTCAATGGCCTGCTGGCGGAAATATTCGTTTCTCTGCTCCTTCTGCGCCTTTGCCACTTTCCGGCGGGCACGGATGCCCTTGCGCACAGGGTCGGCCTTGCTCACCGGGGTGGCTGCCCGCTTGGCACGGCCCACCTGGTTGCGCTCCGCCTGACACTTCTCGCTGAAGCGGTACATCACAAATTTATTGCCGATCACTGCCACGCCGTCGGCGCCGGTTGATTCACACAAGGCATCCAGCGCCTCTCTGGGCGTCATCAGCGCGGTCTCCAGCACCTTGCCTTTGACCAGTTCCCTGGCGGTCAGAAGGGTCTCTGCCTCGGCAATGACGCTGTCCGTCACGCCGCCCTTGCCCACCATCAATGTGGTTTCCAGGTGATTTGCCTGGGCTCTCAAGTCCGCCCGTTCTTTACTTGTCAGCATAGCCTGCCTCCTCCAGCTTTTGATACAGCAGCTTCAGCGCCACAGCACGGTGTGACACCTGATTTTTGTCCTCGGGCGACAGCTCCGCGAAGCTGACCCCCAGGGGCGGATAGTAGAAAATCGGATCATAGCCAAAGCCGTTGGTTCCGTGGGATTCCCGGAGGATCTCGCCGTGCGCCTCTCCCCTCGCCTGAATCACGGTGCCATCCGGGTCCACCAGGGTAATCACGCAGACGAATTTTCCCTGCCGCTGCCCATCCGGGACCTGTTCCATGTTTTTCAGCAGCAGTTCCAGCCTGCCCCGGTCATCCAGGCTCTCATCAAAGCCGTACCGGGCAGAATAGATGCCAGGCTCGCCGTTCAGCGCATCCACGGCGATGCCGGAATCGTCCGCCAGGGCGGCCATACCGGATGCCTCCATCACGGCTCTTGCCTTCAGCAGAGAGTTCTCCTCAAAGGTGGTGCCGGTCTCTTCCACATCCACATCAATGCCCAGCTCCGACTGCAGAACCAGCTCAATGTTCAGTTTTTTCAAAATTTCCGCGATTTCCACCAGCTTATGCCGGTTTTTGCTTGCCAAAACCACTCTCATCACAGCAGCGCCTCCACAAAGTCTCTGGCGACGAAGGGCATCAGGTCATCAGCCTTTTCCCCCACACCCACAAATTTCACAGGAATCTGCAGCGCGTCCGCCACGGCGATCACGATACCGCCTTTGGCGGTGCCGTCCAGCTTGGTCACCGCCATAGCGGTGACACCGGCGATTTCCTTGAACTGCTTTGCCTGGATCAGACCGTTCTGCCCCGTGGTGCCGTCCAGCACCAGAAGCACTTCCTTGGCGGCGTCCGGCAGCTCTCTTTCCACGATGCGGCTGATCTTGTTCAGCTCATTCATCAGGTTGGTTTTGTTGTGGAGCCGTCCCGCGGTATCGCACAGGATCACATCCACACCTCTTGCCTTGGCGGCCTGAATGCCGTCAAACACCACGGAAGCGGGATCCGCGCCCTCATGCTGGCGGACAATGTCCGCGCCGGAGCGCCCTGCCCAGATCTCAAGCTGATCCGCAGCAGCCGCGCGGAAGGTATCGCCGGCGACCAGCAGCACCTTCTTGCCCTCCCGGACAAGCTGGGTGGCGATCTTGCCGATGGTGGTGGTCTTGCCCACACCGTTGACGCCGATGACCAGAATCACGGAGGGTTTGGTGGAAAGGTTCAGCCCGGTGCTGCCCACATCCAGCATTTCGATCATGATCTGCTTCAGCGCTTCCTTTGCCTCCTCCGGGGTCTTGAGATGCTCCTCTCTGACCCGGCGGCGGAGCCGCTCCACGGCCTTGGTGGAGGTCTCCACACCCAGATCCGCCAGGATCAGGCTCTCCTCCAGCTCATCATAAAAATCATCGTCGATCTGGGAGAAGCCGGAAAAAACGCTGCCAAGGGTGGATGCCATGGCCTTTCTGGTCTTTTCCATACCCTCCCTGATTTTATCAAAGAAACCCATGATTCTTCTCCTTTATTCCATAATGCCCAGATACTGCTCCATCTGGTTCAGATCCAGCCGCAGCAGCTTGGAAACACCCTGCTCCTGCATGGTCACGCCGTAAAGCACATCCGCAGACTCCATGGTGCCGCGGCGGTGGGTTATGACGATAAACTGGGTCTTTTGGCTCAAGTTATGCAGATAATTCGCGTAGCGCTCCACGTTTCGGTCATCCAGCGCCGCGTCGATCTCGTCAAGCATACAAAACGGCGTGGGACGAACCTTCAGAATGGCGAAATACAGCGCGATGGCAACGAACGCCTTCTCACCGCCGGAGAGCAGCGTAATGGTCTTGACCTGCTTTCCGGGGGGCTGCACCCGGATCTCGATGCCTGTGGTCAGCGGGTTCTCCGGATCCTCCAGGATCAACTGCCCCTTGCCGCCGCCGAACATCTCTTCAAAGGTCTGTCCGAAATAGTGGTCGATTTTTTGGAACTCGGTCACGAAGATGGAGGTCATTTCCCGGGTAATGTCCCGGATGATGCTCTCCAGCTCCCGCTTGGAGGTCAGCACATCGTCCCGCTGGGAGGCAAGGTAGGTGTACCGCTCGTTGACCCGTTCATATTCGTCAATGGCGCCCAGGTTGGGAGTTCCCAGCGCCGCGATTTTCCGCTTCAGCTCCGCGATTCTGCGGTTTCCGGCGGTGACGGACTCGATCTGGCTGCGTTCCGTCTCGGCGGTGCCCGGGGTCAGGCCGTAGGTATCCCACAGCTTGTCCACGATCTGCCGTTCTTCCATCTCGGAGGTGACCTTTTTGTTCTCCAAGAGGGCACAGGCGCGCTCCATATTCAGAATGTCCTTGTTTTTTTCCTGAGCTTCCCGCTCGGTTTTGGTCTTGCCCGCCTCGGCTGCGGCGCGGTCTGCCATGACCTTTCGCATTTCCTCCCGGTGGGATTCCGCCAGCGTGTCGTTTTCCTCCTGACGGGCCGCCAGCTCGGCAAGCTGCCGCTCCAGGCGGAGGTTATCCTCCTCAATGGTACGGATCAGCGCTTCCTTCTGGGCAAAATCCCCTTCCAGCGAAGCGCGCAGGCTTTGCAGATCGGAGATATGGGCTCTGGCGGTGCTTTGTTCCGCCTCCAACGCCGCCGATTCGGTCTTAATGGCGGTCATTCGGTCGGTCAGTTCCTTGGTTAGCTGGGCGGCTTCGGTCTGGCTGCCCTCCAGCGACCGCAGCTCCAGCCGCACCCGCTCCAGATCCCCACGGTAGATACTCAGCTTCGCGTTCTGGGCGGCGATCCGCTCCCGGTCGGCATGAAGCCGCTGGTTCAGACCGTCCATTTCCCGGTTGGCGGATTCCTCCGCGGTCAAAATGGCTTCCAGCAGGATCTCATGCTGCTTTTCCTGGCCTTCCAGACGCAGCACCTCGTCCTCTGCCTGGCGAAGCTGCTCTTTTGCGGTGGTCATCTGGAATTCCACCTGATCCACCAGCCGCTGCGCCTCCCGCAGATCCGCGTCCCCAATCAACACCTGATCCTGCAGCCGCTTTTCCCGTTCGGTGAGCTTTTCCAGCTCGTTGGCCCGGGAGAGAATGCCCGCGTCCTTATTCATGGAACCACCGGTCATGGAACCGCCGGGGTTCATGACCTGACCGTCCAGGGTGACGATCTTAAACCGGTTCTTGTATTTGCCTGCCATAGCGATGGCATTGTCCAGCGTCTCCACAATGACGATTCTGCCCAGCAGATTTTCGATAATACCACGGTAGCGGCTGTCGCAGGACACCAGTTCGGCGGCAATGCCCACATAGCCCCGGCAGGACTCCAGCCCGCTTTCCTGCAGGCTTCTGCCCGTCACCACGGACATGGGCAGGAAGGTGGCGCGACCGCCGCCGGTGCGCTTCAGATAGGAAATGGCAGCCTTGCCGTCCTGTTCATTCCCCACAACGATCTGCTGCATGGCTGCGCCCAGCGCGATCTCAATGGCAACGGTATACCCATCCTCCGTTTTGATCAGCCGGGAGACAGGCCCGTGGATGTTCTTCAGCCCACCCCTCTGTGCCTCCTGCATGACCATTCGGACGGATTTCTGATAGCTCTCAAAATCCCGCTCCATGGCACGGAATACCTTTGCCTTGGCGGAGACGGAATCCAACTGCGCCGTGATTTCCCGCAGCTTCTGTGCGGCCTCGTCTCTGCGCTTTATCCTGCCGGACTGCCGCAGGGTGTAGCCGGAGATCATATTATTCTGGGCTGTGACCTGTTCTCTGGCAGCAGAGAGATCTTTTCTGCAATGCTCCAGATTTGCCTTCGCGTCGTCCCGGCGGGTCTTGCCCGCGTCCAGGTCGTCCCGTAGCTGTCCGATCCGCTCCACGGAGAGCCGGATGCTGTCTTTCAAGCCACGGCTGTCCGCTTCCAGTCCGGCAATCTGCGCGGAAAGGTCGGTTTCCCTGGCACGGTCCTCCAAAAAACGCTTTGTCATGCCCTGGGCGCTGGCGGTCATGGCAGCAACCTCCGCCTGCACACCATCCAGCTCGGCGCGGCGCTTTTCCAGCTCCGTGCCGATTTCCGCGATCCGCTGTTCCGCCTGCCGGATCTGGGCAACAATGCCGCCGCTGCGGTCCGCCTGCCCCTGCATTTCCTCCCGGATCCGGGCAATGTTGGCGTTGTTGTTCTCCACATTGCTCCGCAGCACAGCCATCTGCCCGTCCATCTGCTGGTGGGAGGCTTCCATCATGCTGACCTTGACCCGGACGCTTTCCAGCTCTCCGTCCTTCTCGTGGAGCAGCCGCGCCAGTTCCTCTGCCCGGGCATACAGCCCGTCCAGATCATCATGAGCCTGCTGCAGCACAAAGGACGCGGAGGCGTAGTCCTCCTCTGCCTTCTTCGCGGCTGCGGACAGCTTCTCCAGGGTGTCCAGCCATACGGCAACCTCGATGCCCCGCAGCTCATCTCTCAGCTCCAGATAGTGCCTGGCCTTTTCGGACTGCTGCTTCAGCGGCTCCAGTTGGATCTCCAGCTCGGAGACCTTGTCCCCGATGCGGAGCAGGTTGTCCTCGGTTCTCGCCAGCTGGCGCTCGGTTTCCTCTTTGCGGTGGCGGTATTTGGAAATACCCGCGGCCTCCTCAAAGATCTCCCGGCGGTCGCCGCTTTTCAGAGCGAGAATTTCGTCGATCCTGCCCTGGCCAATGTTGGAATAGCCTTCTTTTCCAAGGCCGGTGTCCATAAACATCTCGTTGATATCCCGCAGGCGGGCAGATTGGCGGTTGATATAGTATTCGCTGTCGCCGGAGCGGTAATACCGCCGGGTGACCATGACCTCATCCGCGTCATAGGCCAGCGCCCGGTCGGTGTTGTCCAGCGTCAGTGTGGCTTCCGCAAATCCCACGGGAGAACGCTTCTGGGTGCCGCCGAAAATCACATCCTCCATCTTTGCGCCCCGGAGGGTCTTGGTGCTCTGTTCACCCATGACCCAGAGGATGGCATCGGAGATATTGGATTTTCCGGAACCGTTGGGGCCCACAATGGCGGTGATGTCATCGCCGAAGCGGATCAGCGTCTTGTCCGGGAAGGATTTGAAGCCCTGAACTTCCAAAGATTTTAAGTACACAGCATAACCTCATAATTGAAATAATTAATCGATTTATTATACTGAATAATCCTTAAAAATGCAAGGATTTCTTTCCCGGTCCCGTCTTGTTGGATATTTCACAAATTATTTCCAAACTGCTCTTTACTTATGCGAAAATTTGGGCTATAATAGTACGGAAGAAAAACAAAGGAGGTCGATTCCATGACGGATCACACCATCAAATTCACGGTTCCCAGCGATGACAAGGACTATATGCGTCAGGTTCTCCGGAGTGTTTTCGATGCTCTGAACGAAAAAGGCTACAACCCCATCAATCAGATCGTTGGATATCTTCTCACCGAAGACCCCACCTATATCACCAATTACAACAATGCGCGCGCCATGATCTGCAAGCTGGATCGCGATGAGCTGATGCAGGAAATCGTCCGCTGCTATCTGACCCAGGAATCCTGATCTTATCGGACAGCGGGGTTTTTGCCGACGCAAAAACCCCGTTTTTCATGTACCTTTTCAATTTCATACTCCCCTCCGTCTTACAAAATCCCCCATTTTTGTGAAACATTGGGCGAAAAAAGTTACAAATTTTTATTTTTTCGTCCAAAACAGGCTTGACACAATTGTAACATTATGTTACAATTCGATTACAATTTCTCATGGAGGTACCCCTATGGCAGAAGAAAATGCTGTATTGACATATAAGGGTCGTCCGCTGATGCGGAAGGACAATCTACTGTATTACGGTTCCATGGCTGATTCCCACATCGTGATGCTTCAGATCCTGGAAACCAAAAAGGTCAACGACGAAGAGATTCCCACCCGGGTTTCCGTTCAGCTTCAGCTCACCGATCCCGCGGTGAAAAGTCGTGACCGTGTTGTGAAGAAGAGTGAAAAAGACGGTCTGTACACGGCGCTGGATTTTGGCTGTGTCTGGCTGGAGCGTGCCCTGGCAGGCAAGTGATTTAGATAGACAGTAAGACGGAGGGTATTGTATGAACACAGAGAAAAGATGGTTGAGTTTTGTGCTGGCGGTGATTTTGTGCGTCAGTGTTCTGTCGGTTTGTGCCAGCGCGGCGACGGAAGTCAAGTCCGGCATCGGCATCGTTACCACCAACGCGCTGCGGCTTCGTTCCGGCCCCAACATGAGCAGCTCCACCCTGACCACCGCCTACGACGGTGACTATGTGGTGGTTCTGGAAAAGAGCGGTGACTGGTACAAGGTCATCTACAATCTGAAGACCGGCTATATGCACGGTGATTTCCTGAAGGTTGTGGACAGGGAAAACGTGGAACTGGGCTACGGCACCATCAACGCCTACGCGGTCAACCTGCGCAGCAAGCCCAACACCTCCAGCTCCGTGGTCACCGTTGCCCACGAAGGCGCCAAGGCCTACATCATCGGCTTCAACTGCGGCTGGTACAAGGTGCTCTACGAAAACCAGATCGCCTATGTCCGCAGCGACCTGCTGGATCTGACCGAGATCCCCTATGAAAACCGGGGCTCCACCAATACACCCAAGTATTTCAAGGACGGAAAGGCCATCGCAAGCATCCCCACCGTCAATTCCAAGGCGCAGACCATCATCACCACCGCGAAGAAGTATCTGGGCACCCCCTATGTCTGGGGCGGCTCCTCTCCCAGCGGGTTTGACTGCTCCGGTTTCGTGCAGTATGTTCTGCGGAGCTGCGGCTACACCGTGGGCCGTGTGTGCAGCGAGCAGTATAAGGCAGGTGTCTCCGTCAGCAAGAGCAACCTGCAGCCCGGCGACCTGGTATTCTTCCAGAATACATACACCTCCGGCATCTCCCATGTGGGCATTTACATCGGCGACGGTCAGTTCATCCACTCCTCCGGCAGTGTGAAGATCTCCGACCTGACCAGCGGCTACTACGACGATCACTGGCTGGGTGCCCGCCGCATCGTTTAACTTTTCAAAAACCTTCTTCCCCATCTGCATAAATCACTGCAGATGGGGAAAGTCCTATTATATCAAATACGTTGCCTGCCGGTTTTTTCACTGAATGTGCCGGCAGGCGCGGGGATCCCCGCATCGTCGAACAGGAGGCCGTTTATGAAACGTTATTTGCCGTTCGTTTTGGCATTGCTGCTGACAGTCAGCCTGTGTGCCTGTCAGGTTTCCCTTTCGGTGGACACCCGGCCCAGCACACCCACCGAAACCAAGGCTGCGGAAACCACCGTACCTACCGAAACAATCCCCATTACCGATCCCCTTCCCTCCGGGACGGAACCTCTGCTCTACGGCAGCTACCGCTGTCAGATTCCCGACACCCAGGACAGCCAGGGAGTCAGTGAGATCATCACCTTTGACGGGGGAACCGTCACCTGGGAGAACACCTTCTGGGGAAGTCAGAAAACCGGCACCTACTCCGTCGCCGGAGATGCCCTGACCATCCACTACGACACCCTGTACAACTTCGACCCGGAGAGCGGAGAAACCGTCCGCACCGACATTGACGAAAACGAAACCTTCCGCATCCGCAGCGAGGAAGAGATCATCAGTGCCCTTGGCGGCGCGGTCTACAACAAATAATCGGGGAAACCCCAGGATTAGGAGCTTGAAAAAGCTCCTAATTTTTTATCCTTTTTTGCGCATAATAACCCATACAGGAAAGAAGGGATCAAATTTGGCAACACAAAAACGGGGCAGATCCAGCTTCACCCCGCAAAAACCGCCTGTCATCACCACCTGGGCAAGCGTTGCAGGCAAAAAGGAGTCGGAAGGCCCGCTGGCAAACACCTTTGACATGACCGTCCGGGACACCATGTTCGGTCAGCCCACCTGGGAGCAGGCGGAAAAACGATGCCAGCAGTTGGCGCTGGAAACTCTGCTGAACAAGGCAAACCGAAAGTCCTCCGATCTGGATCTGGTGTTCTCCGGGGATTTGCTGAACCAGTGTATCGGTTCATCCTTTTCCCTGCGGAATACCGGGATTCCCCATCTGGGGCTTTACGGTGCCTGCTCCACCATGTCGGAAAGCCTGGTGCTTGCCGCAATGGCGGTCAGCGGCGGGTTCGCGGACCGGGTCGTCACGCTGACCTCCTCCCACTTCGCATCCTCCGAGCGGCAGTACCGGTTCCCGCTGGGCTACGGCGGTCAGCGAACCCCCACTGCCCAGTGGACAGTCACCGGCAGCGGAGCCGCGCTGGTGGAATCGGAAGGATCCGGCCCCTTGATTACTGCATGCACCATCGGCACGGTCACGGATCTGGGCATCCGGGACGCGAACAATATGGGTGCCGCCATGGCGCCCTCTGCCCACGCTACCATCAAAGCCCATTTGGAGGACTTCCACAAATCGCCGGAGGATTTTGATATGATCGTCACCGGCGACCTGGGCAGTGTGGGCAAGGCCTGTCTGGAAGAACTGTTCAAAAAGGACGGCATCTCCATCCACGGCAGGCTCCAGGACTGCGGCTGCATGGTATTCGACCTAAAAAAGCAGGATGTTCACGCGGGAGGCTCCGGCTGCGGGTGCAGCGCCATCGTGCTGTGCGGGCATCTGCTGGATCAACTGAACACCGGCAAGCTGAAGCGGATCCTGTTCTGCGGGACGGGAGCGCTGCTCTCTCCTACCTCAACCCAGCAGGGGCTTCCCATTCCGGGTGTCTGTCACGCTGTGGAAATCCGATCCGGGAGGAATTGAAAATGGACTATTTGAAAGCGTTTGTCTGCGGCGGTCTGCTGTGTCTGCTGGGGCAGATCCTCATTGACAAGACCAAACTGACCCCCGCGCGAATTCTGGTCTGCTATGTGGTGGCAGGTGTTGCGCTGTATGCCGTCGGGGTGTACGAGCCTTTTGTGAAATTCGCGGGTGCCGGTGCCACGGTACCGCTGACCGGCTTCGGATACAACCTGGGCAAAGGGGTAAAGGAAGCCATTCAGGAGGACGGCTTCCTGGGTATCCTCACCGGCGGACTGAAAGCCACCGCCGGCGGTATCACCGCGGCGGTCATGGCGGGTTTGCTTGCCAGCCTGATTTTCAAGCCGAAAGACAAAGCCTGAAAAAATTTGGATAAAACCGGGCGCTTGGGTTACACTATGCCTGCGGACAAAACCGCACAGACTTCATGGAGGAGGAATCAGAGGATG
This sequence comes from Faecousia sp., assembly GCA_051867435.1. Classification (GTDB taxonomy): domain Bacteria; phylum Bacillota; class Clostridia; order Oscillospirales; family Oscillospiraceae; genus Faecousia. Next base: position 25,744 of record JBJDYP010000059.1, on the reverse strand, counting down.
GAGAATCGCAACCAGAATCAGAATCAGAATCAGAATCAGAACCAGAATCAGAAAAACCAGAACCAGAATCAGAACAACAACCAGAACCGCAACCAGAATCAGCGCTAAATACGCGCAAGTCCCCGGCGGAACACTCCGTCGGGGACTGGGATGGGTTACATAGAGACAGGCACTTCGACCAGTCGGTTCAGCCGGAAGAAATACAGGAAGACCTGCTTGACCTTCTTCTCATAGATCCGGCTCATGGCCTCCGCATAGGCGCAGACCTGGGGCAGATAATGCCGAACGGTGTCGGGCAGCGTTTCTTCCGTTACATAGTCGGTCTTGAAATCCAGAACGGTGATGCCGTCCGCTTCGATCAGGGCACAGTCCACTACGCCCTGTAACAGCACCCGTTCATCCTGAAGATTCTCCCCGTAGCGCGCACCCTTGTCCAGAATGGAGAATTTGAACTCCCGCAGCACCCGGTCGCCCGCGCCCGCAAGGGTCTGTCCCAAAGGTGTGGCAAAGAAGGCTGCGATGCGGCCCGGATCCACCATTTCCGCCTGCTCCGGGGAAAGGAGCCTGTCCCGCGCAAGCCTGCGAAGCTCCTGCCGAACCCCCTCCGTATCGCCGCAGCGTTCATAGCGGATGTACTGCATGGCCGCGTGGGTCGCGGTGCCCACCTGCGCGCCTGTTTTCGCCGGCGGCGCGGCAAAGGATGGGGTTCGCCATGTGCGGCGGGGCTGGGTTTCCGTCCAGGTCTGCTCGGCGGCTTCCTGATCCTTCAGCCTTCCCTTGAGCTGGGTTGCCGTCTGCTTGGAGGGTGTCCGGGTGGCCTCATCGTGGCTGTAGGTGAAGGATAGTCCCTGGCGGATTTTGCCGATCGCCCCTTCCGGGATACCGTTCCGCGGGCATTCCTCCCGGGGTGCCCGGGAAACGGCGTTTTCACCGTCATGCACCCGGATGCGCCAGGGATGCTCCCCAATGGAAGTATCGGCAGGTGTGGCACCCAGGCGGAACAGCTCCCCCGCTTCCGTGCGCCGCAGAGCTGCCATCAGAACCCACCTGCCGGGGTTGGACGCCTCGGCGGACAGCAGTTCCGTGGGGCAAATCCCGGACAGCAGTCCCAGATCCCCTACCCGGCTTTCCAAATACCGGCTGGCATATGTCATGATGAGCCGGTCCTTTGCCCGGGTCATGGCGACGTACAGCACCCGCATTTCCTCGGAGGTGCTTTCCCGCTCCATCTTCACCGCCAGCGCCCGCTTGGCAATCGTCGGGTAGCGAACCCGGTTCCGGGTATCCACCGCCGACAGTCCGACACCCAGCTCACTGTCGCAGAGCGCCGCTGCCCGGGTGGCCTCCCGGTTGAAGTCCCGGGAGAGACCGCACAGAAACACCACCGGGAACTCCAGTCCCTTGGACTTGTGAATACTCATGATCCGAACCGCATCGGACGCGCTCTTGTCCTCCGCGGAACGCAGTCCCTTTTCGTCCAGAATGGTCAACTGATCCAAAAACTGATCCAGATCCCGGCGTTCCGTGGCCTCGAAGTCCGCCGCGTAGCGGTAGAAAAACCGCAGGTTGGAGAGCCGCTCCTCTCCCCGTTCCATGGCGCCGTAGATCCGGTCCAGATCCGTTCTGTGGAATATTTCGCCAATCAGCTCGGACAGGCGGACGTGCTTTGCCAGGCTCCGAAGGGATTCGATGGTCTGCAGGAACTCCGCCGACCGGGCAGAACCGTCCCGCACCAGCGCGTCGTAAAAATCACAGTATTTGTTCTTTCCCCGGATCCGTGCCAGGTCATCGGCGGTGAAGCCAAACACCGGCGATGCCAGCACCGCCAGCAGCGGAATGTCCTGATGGGGATTGGAAAGCACCTGCAAAATGCTGCGCAGTGCCCGAATTTCCGGGGTTTCCAGCAGATTTTGCCCGCTGTCCGTCACGAAACGGATATTCCGTGCCGCCAGGGCATTCTGAAACTCCCCGCCCACGGAATTGGGGGAACGAAGCAGAATCACGATATCTCCCGGGGTGATGGGACGAAGGCCGTCCCCTTCCCGAATCATGTGGGTTCCGTCAGTCAGCTCGGAGATCCGTCTGGCGGTAAACGCCGCTTCCTCCCCATAGGTGTCATCCCGCACCGCGATGGCATGGAGCTCCACCTCCGGTTCTCCCAGGGGCTGATGGGGAATTCCCTCCACCAGGGCTTCCCTGTCCGAGTAATATAGTCCGCCCACATCCGGCGACATACACAGCCGGAACACATCGTTTGCCGCTTCCAGCACAGAGGCGCCGGAGCGGAAGTTCCGGCACAGACTCACGGTTCTGCCCTGCCCGGGCTCCGCGGTCTCCGCCGGGGCAAACCGGGCGTATTTCTCCAGAAAAATACCGGGATCCGCCAAACGGAACTGGTAAATGGACTGCTTCACGTCCCCGACCATAAAGCAGTTGTTCCTCTGCCCGGTCAGCGCGCTGAAAATCGCGTCCTGCACCGCGTTGGTGTCCTGGTATTCATCCACCAGGATCTCCCGGAACCGGCTTCCGATCTCTCTGGCAGCCACGGTGGGCATCCCCCGGCTTCTTCCCAGCAGCAGATCCAATGTCAGATGCTCCAGATCGGAAAAATCCAGCACCCGGTGCCGCTTCTTTTCCCGGGCATAGGCATCCCGGAAGGATCGAACCAGCTTCACCATGCCGCTGACAGCCCCGCCGGTCTGCTCCAGATCCCGGAGAACCTGGGCAGAATCGTCCGTAAACCCCCGGAGCTTCTTCTCCAGACCGGCTTTGCAACTATTCCGCACAGCCTTGATCTGCTCGGAGAGCATGGGATCCCCTTTCTTTTTGGGGAAAACCAATCTTCCGTAATTCACGTTTCGGTGGGATACGATCCCGTCCCAGGTGGTCTGCTGCCCCAGGGTATCCAGGTCAGCAGCCGTCTGCCGCAGATTTTCAGCCACCTTTTCAAAGCCCGGGGTTTCCTCCGCAAGCTGCAGGCAGCGCCCCATGGCCTTTCGCTGCAAATCCAGCGTCCGGAACAGGTCGTCCATCAGGAACTTTCCCCAAACCGTCCCGGACGCGTCCTCCGACCTGGGGTGATTGGCGTTTTCGATGCACTGGTCCAGCCAGCCTTCCGGGTCAAAATGGCACCGGGCGCTGTCGTAAACCTTCATCAAAATTTCCGCCACCGCCCGGTCATCCCGTCCGAAGCCCTGGGTATCCACAAAGGCGCGGAAATTCCCGTCCTCTCCCGCGCTGTCATAGGCCCGGTTCAGAACTTCTTCCATGACCTGCTGGCGCATGGCGCTGCATTCTCCCTCGTCTGCCACCCGGAAATCAGCGTAAATATCCAGTTTATAGGCATATTCCCGGAGAATTTCCGAGCAGAAAGCGTGAACGGTGGAGATTTTCGCCAGGTATAGCCGCTGGAGCTGGCGCTGGAGATGCACATTGCCGGGCATCTGGGCGACCTTCTCAGCGAGTTTGCTGCCGATCCGGGCACGAAGCTCCGCCGCAGCCGCTTTGGTATAGGTAATGATCAGAAAATCGTCAATATTGGCAGGAGCCACGGGATCCAGGATGTAACCCAGCAGCCGGTCTACCAGCACTTTCGTCTTGCCGGAGCCTGCCGCGGCAGAAACCAGGAGCGCTCCACCCCGGTTTTCCACTGCCATTTTCTGTTCAGTTGTCAGCATATCCGCCATGGGAACGCACCTCCTTTTCGATCTCCTCCCAGAACCGCTGGGCACTCATGGTCTTGTAATTCCGGCAGGCATCGGTTCCATCCAGGCGGCACACCGCGCCGTAGGGACAAAAGCCACAGGCGCTGTGGGATGTGCCGCGCATATAGGGATTGGGCTCCACCTGACCGGAGGCGATCTGATCCGTCAGACTGCGAAGGCAGTCGAATACATATGCCCGAAGCTGCCGGAGCTGCTCAGCGTCCGCCAGATCCCCGGTCAGAGTTCCGTCGGATTTGCGCTTGCAGGACAGCCTGCGGATGGAATCGCCGGGCTCCATGGCCTGGATCACCTGCTCGTCCAGCAGGATCAGACCCTTCCGCTTGCGCTCCGCGTCTCGCTGGATGTCGGCTTCCTCCGATGTCAGGCGGCCATCCGAAGCGATCAGCGGCACCCTGGCCGGGAAATACTGCACGCCGGCGGGCACCGGGTTCTCCCCGACCACACCCCTGCCGCCCTGCTCCAGGGCGAACAGATAGAGCAGCATCTGCAACCCCACGCCGTTGAACACATCGCAGTAGTCAAAGCTCTTTTTGCCGGTTTTATAGTCCACCACCCGGAAGAAATTCCGTCCGTGATCCTCCCAGGTGTCCACCCGGTCCACATAGCCCTGAACCTCCGCGTCCATGGCGGCGCCGTGAATGGGAATCGGAGGCATTTTCCCGTTCTCTCCGAAGTACACCTCAAAATCCACCGGGGCAAATCCCGCCACGGACAGTTCCTCCCACAGCTCTCGCACCACCGCGTCCAGTTCCTCGTTGTTTCTGCGGAACAGATACTGCACCCGGCTGGAATCCAACTGGGAAAACCGCTCGTCCGCGTATTTCTTCGCGTATCCGTGGGCAATTTCCAGCGTACGCTCCAGCGAAACCGCGTGGAATCCACCCAGATCCCGGATCTCCCGGGCGGTCTGCTCCAGCACCGCGTGGACATAGGTGCCGAATTCCGCCGGATCCACCGTGTTTTCCTTCCGCTCCTTCGCTCTTAAGCCGTAGCGCAGGAAATAGGAAAAGCGGCATTCCGCCTGCCGGTCGATCTGGGACGCGGAAAGGGTCAGCTTATCGCCGTACAGCCCACGGATGCCCTCCGGCTGAATCGTACCGTGGGAATAGTCCGCGCGGGCGCAGATCTTTTCATATTCCAACCCCACACCCAGGGTCTCCGCCTGCTCTTCCTCCCGGAACCGGGCCAGATACGCGCCCGCTTCCGCGGCGTTGGCACCGGGGACGGTTCCGTTCTCCCGGAAGATCACGCCGTCCGCAAGACCCGCCATGGCGCAAAGTCTGCGGTACACAGAAGCGCTCTGTCCCGCCGCGCAGGTCACCATGATGCTCTCGTCCGCGCCGCAGAACACACCGTAAATCTCCGCAAAGGCTTCTTCCAGAGCGTCCATGGCACCGCCGGTCAGGGGAACGCCCAGCTCCCGCAGCGCCACCCGCTCCTGATCGGTCAGCACACCGGAAGATCCCCCATAGGAGGGCAGCATTCCTTCCTCCGCGCCCAGCACGATGAGATGCTTCACCTGCTGGCAGCGCATACCCGTGACTTCGCCCACCGTCACCGCGTCCAGCACCGGCGGGATGGTTCCCACCTCGTACTGGCTCAAAAGCAGGCGGAACAGCCGCCCGAAGGTCTCCGTATCCCAGTGGGTCTTTCCCAGCACATCATACATCTGTTCCAGCGCCGTCAGCAGGATCTCCCAAAGCTGGTTCAGCTCCTGGGCACCGCGGCGGTCTCCCGCGGCATCCATCTTTGCCGCCATTTGATCCAGCCGCTCCGCCAGACCGATCCGATCCAAAAAGCGGTACAGCGCCATGACCTGCTGCCCAAGATCGGTCGCGTTCATCAGATCCCTGCGGATCTGTAAAATGGGTGCGAGAGCCGCTTCCCTGGCCCGGTTCAGCCGCTCCAGCATCTCCCTATGCGCGTCCGTCCACTTGTCGGTAAGACCGTCCGGGTTCCAGACCCACTCCTGTTCCCAGCGGCTGCCCCGAATTCCCCAGGTCACCGCGTAGTTTTCCAGCCGGTCACAGGTATCGGAATCCAGCGGGGAAAGCTCGGATTTGAGATACCGCAGCACCGCTTTCTGATCCAGTCCGCTGACTGCCGCGTCCATGGCGGAAATCACCGTTGCCACGGCGCTCTTGTCCAGCACCGGCTCGTTGCCGGACAGATAGGCGGGAATCCCCGCCTTGCGGAACACCATGGTCAGCAGCGGGCGGTAGCGCGCCGGATCGGTGCAGACCACACCGATCTCCCGGTAGCGTACACCCTTCCGCACCAGTTCCAGAATCCTCTCCGCGGCGGCGGTGCATTCCTCATACACCGTATCACAGCGGTAGGGCAGCAGCCGCTCACCGGCATCGGGAATCCGCTCCGCTTTTCCCTGGAACAATGCCTGCCGGACAGGTTTCAGGGCATTGTCCCGGTCAGGAATCACCTGGATCTCCACAGGAATTCCGGCTTTTTCCGCCAGCTTGAGAATCTGTGCGGCGGTCTTTCCTGCTTTTTCAAAGGCGGCACGCTTCGAGCCGACCTTGTCGCAGTTCAGGCTCACGGTCACCTGGGGAGAATGCCCGATCAAATGGCCGATGATCGCCAAATGCTGTCTGGTGAAATCCGGGAAGCCGTCTATGTAGAAGGTGTGGTTTTCGGCATAATCGCTGTCTTCCAACTGCTCCAGCAACCAGGTCATCTGATCCCGGGGATCCTTCTTTCCCCGCTGGCACAGCGCGTCGTAGGTCTCCAGCAGCAGCGCCAGCTCCTCCAGCTTCTGGGCAAGATTGCCCTCCGTCTGTCTGGCTGCCGCCGCCAGATCCCCTGACCCAATGCAGCAGCGCTTGAATTCGTCCACCGCATCCACCAGCCCGGTCAAAAACTCCGGCTTGGTCTCCACCGAGGCATAGGCCTTCAGCCGGCTGGCGGTCTGTCTGGCAGCGGATGCCATGGCGACCACTCTGCCGCCGTTGTCCATACATTCCACCGCCGCGAATCCCCGCAGCTCCGCCACCCGCCGCAGCAGCCGGGTGAAGGAAAGCACCTCCGCGAACCGGCTGGCAGTATCTCCCGCCATGGCGGCAAGCCTGCGCTCAGTATCATGGCTGATCAGTTCGGGAACCATCAGAATCCGGTTCCCTTTCTTTCTTTTCACATCCCCCGCGATCTCACCCAGGACCGCATCCCGGTTGGCAGTCCAGTCCTGTCCCAGCAGCAGTCGAAGCAAAGCCATCCCCTCTTTCTCTTTTTTGAGATAGTATAACACAAATGCTGTCCATTTTGTAGTACACAATTACACTTTGCGGAGAAAACTAAACAGATCCTCCAGGCAGTCCCCGATCCGTTCCCGAAGACCCAGCCGCTGCGCGATTTCCGCGGCTTCCGAGGCGGCATCCCGGACAAAATACACCGCCCGCTCCAAATCCTGCCTGCTGACGGCATACTTCCCGGATTCCACTGCTCCGTGAAAGGCCGCGTATTGGAGCCGAAACCCTTCGGGATCCGCCGTAAAGCTGCCCAGAAGAAACATCCCCGCCATGACTGCGGCAAGGAATAACCGTCTGATCCGTCTGAACATAAAAACACCGTCCATCCTGTACTGCTTACAGAATGGACGGATACTGGCAATTTTATACAGGCATGGCAATGAAAACGTCAGGATAATTGTCCTTGAGCATATTGCATACCACCGCGGCGTACTCAAAGTTGGGCAGAATACCGAACACAGCGGAACCGGAGCCGGTCATCTGCTGCCCCAGGGAGCCATAGGAATTCATAATGGACTTGATATAGTTCAGTTCCAGATGCTCCGCGGTCACAATGGGGTCAAACACGTTGCACACATTTTCGGCAACCGCGCCGATATCCCCCGCCAGCAGCGCCCGTTCCATGGCGTTGTGGTCGGGTCTGCGGGCAATGGCGTTCTCGTCCAGCTTTCGGTACAGCTCCGGGGTGGAGGACGAGAACGCCGGTTTCACCACCACAAACACGCATTCAGGAAGATCCGGCAGCTTCCGCAGATACTCTCCCCTGCCGGTGACCTCCGCCGTGCCGCAGAGCACGCAGAACGGAACATCGCTGCCCACCTGACTCCCCAGCTCCGCAAGGGCAAGAACGGAAAACGGGCTGCCATAGTGCTTATTCAGCGCCCGAAGCACCGCTGCCGCGTCCGCGCTGCCGCCGCCCAGACCGGCCTCACTGGGAATCCGTTTGGTAATGCGGATTTCCAGCCCGTCGGGATCCTTCTTCGCGGCATCAAAGAATACCTTGGCGGCTTTCCAGGCAAGGTTTCTTTCGTCCGTGGGAATTCCCTCCCGGGAACACCGGAGGCACCAGGGCTTCCCGGTGCCCAGGTCAATCTCCACATCGTCCCGGATGGAGATGGTCTGCATCACGCTTTTGATGTCATGGTATCCGTCCGGGCGCTTGCCCAGAACATCCAGCGTCAGATTGATTTTGGCGAATGCGCCTTCATACAGCGTCGTCATGATTTCTTGTTCCTTTCCAAATTGCTTTTTGCCGCCGCGCCGCTGCATAAGCGGCAGTGCCGCGGGAATACTAGCACCATCACGAATAAAGATCGGAGGTAGGTTTCATGGATATTCTTGCACTGATTCTGTCCATCATCGGCTGCATCAACTGGGGTCTCATCGGCATTTTCCGTTTTGACCTGGTAGCATGGATTTTCGGCGGACAGGCTGCCATCCTCAGCAGAATCATCTATACCCTGGTGGGTCTTGCCGGGCTGTGGTGCATTTCCTTCCTGTTTCGCAGACAAAACCTGCAGATTACGGAATAACGCGCGGTATACAGTTCTTCGCTGCCGGTATCCGGCAGCGAAGATTTGTTTGTACCTTATTTCACGCGGATCGTGCAGGTTGCGGACATATCGTTGTAGGTAACGGTCAGCGTGGTGGTACCCTTGCCCACGCCCTTGATATAGCCTGCCTCTGTGATGGTCGCAACGCCGTTGTTGCCCATGTCAAACTTCAGCAAAGCGGTGTCAATGCCCTTCGCGGTGATGGTAAAGCCTTCCCCGACCTTGATGGTCACGTCGGTGTGAGACAGCTTTACGCTGTCCACCTGGGGCGCGGTCTCAGAGGGCTCTGTGGGCTCGGTCAGATCTGTGGGCTCCACAGGATCAAAGGAGCAGATCACCTTACATTCCTGAACCACATCTCCGCAGACGACCCAAATGGACGCCTCACCGGGCGCGACCGCCACGATGCGTCCCATCTCGGTAACGGTGGCAACCTCCTCATTGCTGCTGGCGAAGGTCACCTCATCGGTGGTATCCAGCGGCTCCACCTCCACACCCAGCATCCAGGCCTTGCCCACGGCAGTGAATTCCAGGCTGGAATCGCTCAGGCGAAGCTCTGTGCAGGGCACACCGGTGGGAACCGGAGCCGTGGTCTGCACGGGATCGGTCTGCACAGGGGTTGTCCCGGCAGGCGGCGTCTCCTGGGGCTTGGTTGCCACCGGGGTGGTACCCTTGGGAAACAGGCTGAATTCGGGATGCTCCCGCAGATAGCTGACACCGAAATAGGCGCCCACAGCCAGCGCGGCGACCAGCAGAAGCAGCAGCACCACAAAGGCGGGAGATTTGGACTTTTTGCCGGACTTGCCGGATTTCACGGTTCTGACGGGAGCAGCCGCTTCCTCGGTCTCCTCGTCTTCTTCCTCATATCGCTTGTTCATGGCAGCGTTTCTCTTTTTCACATTGGATCTGGAGAAACGGCCTCCCCTGGTGGGCACAAATTCCCGCTCTTCCCGGGTCTCATCGGTCTGCCCCACGCCCATGGCAGCGGCGGTATGTACACTGCCGCAGATCGGGCACTGGGATGCGGTGTCCGGGAAGGAAGTTCCGCAAACCTCACAGATAATCTTGCTCATTTGATATCCTCCTATGCAAACGGGTATCCGTTATGTACGGAACCATTATAACATTTTTTTGAAGGATTACAACTACTATCTGAAAGAATTGTGTTGCTTTTTTTGCGGGTTTCATGTATGATAGTAAAAAATAGGCTTTCTGTAACTTTTCGTTTCTTCCCTGATACCAATTGTCGAAAGCCTGTGAAGTTTGGAGGCGATTACCCTTGTCCGAGCCAAGATTGATTTCTCCGCTGCTCGACAGTTTCACCATCGGGCCGGAAATCAGCTCCCATGACGGTGTTAGCTGCTATCCCGCCATGCGGGACGGTTCCGATGAAAAGTATATTGTAAAGCTGATCCGGCTGCCGGCCACCCACACCCAGCTTGAGGCCCTTCTTCTCTCCGGCGCCTATCCCACATCCCAGGCTGCCAGCAGCTATTTTCGGGATCAGGCGGATATGCTGTGCGAAGAATCCCGGCTTCTCAACGATCTGGCTGCCCATCCCGGCTTTTCCCCCTATATCGGGCAGCAGGCGGTGCCCGGGCTGGATGGCATCAGCTACGAGGTCTATCTGATCAGTCCATACCGCCTGAGTCTGGAAAAATTCCTCCGCAGGAACCCCCTGACCCATCTGCAGGCGGTCAACATGGGCATCGATCTGTGTGATGCCCTGTCCACCTGCCGGGACAAAGGGCTTCTGTATGTGGATCTGAAACCGGGCAACATCTTCCTCACGCCCAACGGCGAATTTACCCTGGGCGATCTGGGGTTCCTGTCCACGGACTCTCTCAAGTACGCGTCCCTGCCGGACCGGTATCGAAGCCCTTGGACCGCTCCGGAGGCAGCCGACGCTTTTGCCCCAATCTCCACCACCATGGACATTTATGCCCTGGGTCTGATTCTGTATCAAGTCTATAACAACGGAAAGCTGCCCTCCCCGGAGGAGCTGAAGTCCGGCGAGGCGCTGCCCTCTCCCGAATACGCGGATTACGAGATGGCGGAAATCATTCTGAAAGCCTGTGCCGCCAATCCCAACGACCGCTGGCTGGATCCCAGAGAAATGGGTCACGCCCTGGTCTCCTATATGCAACGCAACGGTGTGAACGATGTGCCCATCGCGCCTCCCGTCATTCCCGATCCCCTGCCTGTGGAAACACCTGCCGAGGAAGCGGCCGACGAACCGGCCTCCGGGGAAGAACCGGAGACATTCGTCCCGGACAGCGCTGTGGAAGAAGGCACCCCCGCAGAAGAAGCTCCCGCCGATTCCCCGGATGACGAATGGATCGACATGCTGGATCAGATCGTGAGCGAAGAATCCGCCGGGGATCAGGACGCTGCCGAATCCTACCGGACGCTGACCAGCGATGAGACCGCTCCCACCGAGGAGGACGCGGAGGATCTGTCCGACACCGCAGTCACGGAGGAGACGGATGCCATGCTCACCCAGGCAGAGGAGCTGCTTGCCCACCAGGTACCCGCTCCGGCGGTTGCCCCGGAACCCGCGCCGGTTCTGCCGGAGCAGGACAGCGATTCGGAGGAAGAATCGGAGGAAGCAGCGGATGGCGAGGCTGCCGCGGAGGAAGCCTCCGAAGAAAAGGAAACCGGCGAGCCCGGAGAGGAAGCAACCACGCCGGAGGCGGAAGAACCGCCGGCAGAGGTGCCCGAAGCGCCCAAAAAGCCTAAAAAGCCCAAGAAAGAAAAGCCCGTCCTGACCCCCAGAGAGCTCCGCCGCAGAAAGCGCCGGATCAAGCGTCTGATCGTCACGTTTGTGATTCTGATCCTGCTGGGCGGACTGGCATTCGGCGGGTACAAATTCTACCAGGATTACTACCTGCAGAAGGTAACGGCTCTGAATATTACCGGCACCGATGACTCCATGACCGTTCTGATTCAGTCCACCGCGGACGACGCGGATCTTCTCATCCGCTGCTCCGATACCCACGGCAATTCCACCACGGCTCCTGTGGTCAACGGCATCGCCAAGTTTGACAACCTGGTTCCCGACACCCAGTATACTGTCAGCGTGGAGATTCTGGGTCTGCATCAGCTTTCCGGTGTCACTTCCGACTCGTACACCACCCCTGCCCAGACCAGGATCCTCAACTTTATGGCCGTGTCCGGCCCCGAGGACGGTTCCGTGATCCTGAACTTCACGGTGGACGGCCCCGAAACCGGCGACTGGATCGTTTCCTATGAAGCCGAAGGCGAAGCGGAGCAGTCCCTGTCCTTCTCCCAGCACACCGTGACGGTCAACAATCTGGTGGTCGGCAAGGATTACACCTTCACCCTCCACTCTGCCACCGAGCTCTACCTCACCGGGGAGCTGTCCCTGAACTTTACCGCGGCAAAGGTGATTCTCGCCGAGAACCTGCAGATCACCGGCGTTTCCGACGGTATCCTTTCCGTCGAGTGGACCTGTCCCGAGGATGCCGAGGTTTCCACCTGGATTGTCCGCTGCTACAACGACGCGGGCTATGACGAATCCGTGGAAGTGGAATACTGCAAGGCGAGCTTCTCCGGCATCAGCGAGAGCAGCGGTTACACCGTTGAGGTTTCCGCCCAGGGCATGACCAAGAGCAGCCGTACTTACATCTCCGCCAACGCGGTGACCATCCAATCCGTATCCGCCGAGGCAAGCACCCAGTGCCTGATCCGTGTCAGTTGGGAATATTCCGGCAACGTACCCGAGGAGGGCTGGCTCCTGCTCTACTCCTACGACGGCGGTGAGACCCAGGAAGTCCTGCGTCTGGACGCCCCCGAAGTGGAGATCACCCCCGCCATTCCCGGACGCCAATATGATTTCACCATTCAGCTTCCCACCGGCGCCACCGTATTCAACCCCAACTTCTCGGTGAATACCCCGGAAGCCCCGAAGTTTGCCGATTACGATGTGACCGCCGACAACATTTCCATCAAGACCCTGCTTACCCCGGAGGATGAGAACTGGCGTGCCAGCAAGGTGACCGATTCCGATTATGTCACCGTATTTTCTCCCGGCGACAAAGCCTCCATGCTGCTGCGGCTGAACAAGGTGTACAACTACGACAGCAAGCCCATCCTGTCCACCATCATCATCTGGGACTCCGCGGGAAACGCAGTACGGATGTCCAATGAGAGCCGTCCCTGGAAGGATATGTGGAACGGAGGCTACTGCAAGATCGACATTCCCAGCCTGCCCACCACCTCCGGCGATTACACCATCGTGCTGTATTTCAACGGTGCGTACGCGGGAACCGCCGAATTCTCCATCGAGTGATTTTCTGCCGCTCTGCGAATACACGCAGAGCGGCGCTTTTTCCCTTTTCTTTCGGGAAAGTATTGCATATTTCACTTGTTTATGGTACAATTCATGAAAGAATAATGCCGATTCACAGGCTGCACAGCCTCGCACCTGTGCAGCCTGATTTCATTTTGACTGGAGGATAGGATCCATGCAGATCATCGAAGTTAAGGCTTCTGCTCCCTATCAGGTACACCTGGGAAACGGACTTTTGGGCAATGTTTCGGATACGCTCACCCCGCTGATGCCCTTTGAAAAAATCTGTATCGTCAGCGACAGCCACGTGTTTCCCCTCTACGGCAGCAGACTGGAGACCTCGCTGTGCTTTGCCGGACAGAATGTGTGCAGTTTCGTGTTCCCCGCAGGCGAAAACCGGAAAAACGCCCACACATATTTCGATCTGCTGAATTTTCTTGCGGAAAACCGCCTGACCCGAACCGATGTGCTGATTGCTCTCGGCGGCGGTGTGGTAGGCGATCTGGCAGGCTTCGCTGCCGCCACCTATCTGCGGGGAATCCGCCTGGTGCAGATCCCCACCACCCTGCTGGCGGCTGTGGATTGCTCCGTGGGCGGCAAAACCGCCATCAATCTGCCCACCGGGAAAAACCTGGCCGGAGCCTTCTACCAGCCCAGCCTGGTGCTGTGCGACACCGACACCCTGTCCACCCTTTCCGAGGATTTCATCCGGGACGGCTGCGCGGAGATCATCAAATACGGCATCCTGTTTGACGAAGATTTTCTGGATATGCTGATCCGATGCGGCACCGGTTTTGACCGGGAGGCCGTCATTGGAGCGTGCATCCGGTGGAAGCGGGATATTGTGGGTGTTGATGAATTTGATCACTCCGTCCGCAAAAAACTGAATCTGGGACACACCATCGGACACAGTGTGGAGAAACTCAGCGGATACACAATCTCTCACGGCAAAGCCGTTGCCATCGGCATGGCTGTTATGGCGAGAGCTGGTGCCGCGGAGGGTCTCTGCTCCCGGGAGACCGCGGACAAGATCCTGGAGGTCCTCACACGCTTTGGTCTGCCCACAGGCACCCAATACTCCGCGAAGGAGATTTTTGACGTGACTCTTTCCGACAAAAAATCCACCGGCAGCACCATCCAGCTCATCATCCCCGAGAAGATCGGAGACTGCAAAATCGTCCAGTTTCCCACTGCCGATCTGGAGCGCCTGATTGAGGCGGGGCTTTGATATGGAGCTGACCATTCACCCTGCCCGGCTCCGGGGCAGCATTGGAGCCCCGTCCTCCAAATCCATGGCGCACCGCTATCTGATCGCCGCCGCGCTTTCAGACCGTCCCACGGTGATCCGCTGCCCGGATCACGGAAAGGACATTGAAGCCACCTGCGCCTGTCTTTCCGCCCTTGGCGCGGAAATCACGGAGACTGACGGCAGTTTTCTGGTTAAACCGTATAATAATATTCCGAAAACCGCCTTGCTTCCCTGCGGGGAAAGCGGCTCCACCCTGCGGTTTTTGCTGCCGGTTGCCGCCGCGCTGGGTGTGGACGCGGAATTTTCCATGGAGGGCAGCCTTGCCCGAAGACCCATTGTGCCTCTTGCGGAGGTGCTGACGAAGAAGGGCTGCCGGATTTCCCGTCCCACGGATACCACGCTGCGCTGCAGCGGAAGTCTCCCCGGCGGAGATTATACCATCACCGGCGCCGTATCCAGCCAGTTCCCCTCCGGGCTGCTGTTTGCCCTCTCCATAAAAGGCGGCAGTCTGACCATTGATGACCCCTTTGTCTCCAAAGATTATTTCGCCATGACCGTGGCGGTTTTGCGGCAATTTGGACTTGCAATTCTGGAAAACGGCAGCAAATGGCAGGTTTCGGGCAATCTCCGCTCTCCCGGAACCGTTACCGTAGAGGGCGACTGGAGCAACGCCGCGTTCTGGCTGGCTGCCAACGCCCTGGGCAGCCGCGTCACCGTCACAAATCTGAACCCGGAATCCCTGCAGGGCGACCGGGTCATCGGCAGCCTTCTGTCACAGCTGGATGCCCGCTGCCGGATCGACGGGAGCCGGATCCCCGACCTGATCCCCCTGCTCGCCGTAGTGGCAGGCGCGAAAGAGGGAGCCGAATTTACAGGCGTTTCCCGGCTGCGGGAAAAAGAATCCGACCGGCTTCTGTCCACCGCCGCGCTGATCCGCAGTCTCGGCGGCAGCGCCGAAGTGGGGCAGGATACCCTTCGGGTGGAGGGCACGGGATATTCCGGCGGCACCGTGGATGCCTTTGGAGATCACAGAATCGCCATGGCGGCAGCCATCGCTTCCACCGTGTGCCAGCATCCCGTCACAGTTCGGGGCGCAGAATCCGTTTCCAAATCCTATCCCCGCTTTTGGGAGGATTTCTCGTCACTTGGAGGAAAAATATGAGCAGCTTCTTCGGTAATTTATTGAAAATCTCCCTGTTCGGGCAGTCACACGGTGCCGCCGTGGGCGTTACGATGGACAGCATTCCCGCGGGGCTTCCCGTAGATCTCCATCTGCTCCAAGCCTTTCTGGATCGCCGCGCGCCGGGCAGGAGCGGACTGTCCTCCGGGCGAAAGGAATCCGACATCCCGGAATTTCTCTCCGGGGTTTGCGGCGGATACACCTGCGGCGCGCCGCTGACCGCCATTCTGCGGAACCGGGATGTCCATTTGGAGGACTACACCAATCTTGAGGATACGCCCCGGCCCGGACACGCGGACTTCACCGCGCATATCAAATACCGGGGATTTGAAGACAGCTCCGGCGGCGGGCACTTCTCCGGACGGCTCACCGCACCCATTTGCATCGCGGGAGGGCTGTGCATCCAGTGGCTTGCGGCAGAGGGGATCACCGTCCGTGCTCACCTGTACGAAGCCGCCGGGATCCGGGACACCGCCTTTGACCCAGTAAAGCCCCAAATATTCGGGGTCAACACGGATTTTCCCGTAATTTCCCCGGAATGCGGGGAAGCAATGGGTGAAAAAATCCGCCTGCTGAAAGAAGCAGGCGACAGCGCGGGCGGTATTGTGGAATGTGCCGTCACCGGGCTTCCCGTGGGGCTTGGCGAGCCCATGTTTGACAGTCTGGAGAGCCGCATCGCCCACATTCTCTTTGGCATTCCCGCCGTAAAAGGCGTGGAATTCGGGGACGGATTCCAGTCGGCAGGCCGTCCCGGCAGCGAAATGAACGATTCCTTTGTGTCGGAGGGCGGTGACCTCCGCACGGCGACCAACCACGCGGGCGGGATCCTGGGCGGCATTTCCAACGGAATGCCTCTGATCTTCCGTGCCGCGTTCAAGCCCACGCCTTCCATTGCCCTTCCCCAGCAGACCATCCGCTATTCGGACGGAAAAGCGGTCACGATCCAAATCGCAGGCCGTCACGATCCCTGCGTTGCGCTGCGGGCCGTGCCGGTGGTGGAAGCCGCGGCGGCAATTGCCATATTGGATTCCTGGTTGGAATGGAAAGCACGGAGACAGGAGGCGGCATTATGACCCTTGAGGAACTGCGGCAGCAGATTGACGCGCTGGACCGGCAGATCGTGCCGCTGTTCTGTGCCCGGATGGCGCTTTCTGCCCAGGTTGCCGCTGTCAAGCAGGCAGAGGGCGCACCCATCCATGTGCCGCAGCGGGAGCAGGAAAAGCTCTGTCAGGTTGCCTCATCGTCCCAGCCCGGACTGGAAGGGTATGTAAAGTCCCTCTATTCGACCGTATTTACCCTCAGCCGAGACTATCAGCAGGCGCTGACAGACGGACGGTTCGGACTTCTGGGTGCTTCCCTGCCATACAGCTACTCTCCCCTGATTCACGGAATGCTGGGAATCAAGCACTATGCGTTATTTGAGATTCCCCCCGAAAAGCTGGATTCTTTCCTGAAAAACGCTGCTTTTTCCGGGCTGAATGTTACGGTTCCATACAAACGAGCCGTCATCCCCTACTGTGCTGAATTGACCGGCATCGCCAAAGAACTCGGCAGCGTCAATACCATCATCCGCAGAGCAGACGGGTCTCTTTTGGGACATAACACGGATTACGACGGTTTTCTGTCCATGCGCAGCCGGGTTTCGGTCAGTCTGGCGGGCAGGAAAGCGCTGGTCCTGGGCAGCGGCGGCGCTTCCGCCACGGTTGCCGCCGCCCTCCGCGGAGAGGGTGCGGATGTCCACGTCATTTCCAGAACCGGAGAGGAAAACTATGACAATCTGGAGCACCACGCGGACGCGGTGCTTCTGGTGAATGCCACGCCGGTAGGGATGTATCCCCATGTGGATTCCTCTCCCGTGGATCTGTCCAGACTGCCCAATCTGGAAGCCGTGCTGGATCTAAACTACAACCCCGCCAAAACCAGGCTGCTCTGGGACGCGGAAGCACGGGGCATCCAGACCGAAAACGGGCTGTGGATGCTGGTTTCCCAGGCCCGGAAGTCCGCCGAGCAATTCACGGGCGCCCCGATCCCCCCGGAAATGGACGGGAAAATCCACGCCCTGCTTCGCGGAAAGACGGAAAACATCGTCCTTGTGGGTATGCCCGGCTGCGGAAAAACCACCATCGGGCAGGCGCTTGCCGCGAAGCTTGGCAGAACCTTTGTGGATTCCGACGCGGAAATCGAAAAGCGGACAGGTATCCGCGTCCCGGAATATCTGCAAGCCCACGGCGAGGAAGCGTTCCGTGATCTGGAAGCCCAGGTGCTTCACGATCTGGGAATGGGTTCCTCTCTGGTGATTGCCACCGGCGGCGGCTGTGTTACCCGGCCCGAAAACCGGCTGAATCTGGCAAGAAACGGAACTGTTTTCTGGCTGCAAAGGGACATTTCCAAACTCTCTACCGAAAACCGTCCGCTCTCGCGGTCTGTTGGCACGGAGGCGCTGTACCGCGAGAGAGCGCCGCTGTACCGGGCCTTTTCGGACTGCGCGATTCCAAACAACCACACCATTTCCTCCGCTGTTGAAGCGGTCATCAGGAGTTTGCCATGAAAATCCTTGTCATTGACGGTCCCAATATCAATATGCTGGGCATCCGGGAGCCGGAGATCTACGGCACAGAGGACTACAACGCCCTTTTGTCCCTGATCAAGCAGTCCGGCCGGGAAGCCAATGTGGAGACCGCTCATTTTCAGAGCAACCACGAGGGTGCCATTGTGGACGAGATTCAGAACGCCTATGGCATCTACGACGGCATCGTCATCAATCCCGCTGCCTACACCCACACCTCCATTGCCATCCCGGACGCGCTGAAGGCCGTGGGGATCCCCGCCGTGGAGGTCCATATTTCCGATGTTTCCGCCCGGGAGCCTTTTCGTCAGGTCTCCTATACGGCATCGGCCTGCGTCAAGACCTTCTCCGGCCTGGGTATCGCAGGTTACCGGCAGGCGATTTTGTTCCTTAAGGCGTATTTAGCAGATAAATCGTAAAATTCAGGTACGCCGCGAAGCTGACCCACAGAAGGTAGGGAATCATCAGCTTCCCTGCCGCCGGGCTGACCTGGCTGAAGCTGTTGCAGGTCAGCAGCACCATGAGCCACAGCAAAACCAATTCCAAAAACGCTGCCAGATACCATCCCGCGCCGAAAAATAAGATTGGCCAAAGGAAATTCAGCCCAAGCTGCACCGCATACAGAAGGATCGCCCTGGGTTTTTCCCCGCCGGGGGAATCCGCTTCCAGCACCAGGCAGGACGCGATGCCCATCATGGTGTACAGGATGGTCCAGACCACCGGGAACAGCCATCCCGGCGGTGTCAGCGGCGGTTTCACGATCGCGTCAAAGGCTCCCCTGCCACCCCTCGTCAGCAGCGCCGCGAGACCGCCCACCGCCAGCGGAATCAGGATGCAGACGATCCGCCGTTTCCAATTTCGTTTCACTGTCATCACCTCGGGCAATTGTATGTTCCCCGGAGGCGCGAAGATACATGGAGGGTATCTATGAAGCGGGTTTTTTCCTTTCTTATTATGATCTTCCTGCTTGGGGGATGTGTGTTTTCCCCGGAAATCCAGCCAACCGCAGCCCAAACTGCCCCGAATCCGGTCACCGCTCCCCTTCCCACCGAATCGGAACCCACCGTCCCGGAGCCTTCGGTGCCGGAGACCACCGTGCCGACGGAGCCGCCCGTGCCGGATCCCGCATATGAAATGCAGGTGGCGTATTGTGACTCTGCCTTTCTGCGGGAGCTTCCCCATCCCGGATCCTCGTGTCTGGCACAGATTCCCCCGGGAGAAACGGTGGGATTCCTGGAAAATGCCGCCAACGGCTATTGCAGGGTGTGCTGGAAGGATATGGTCGGCTATCTTCCCGGGTCATTTCTTGCCGGGACGGAGGTTTTGAGCCGTCAGACCGCCATCCGATGCAGGAAGAGTATTACCCTCCGGGACACGCCCTCCACTTCCGGCGGGGAGATCACCCAGATTCCCCTTGGGGAGACGGTGGAGCTGCTGGAATATGCGGAGAACGGCTTTTCCAGGATCCGCTACCGGGATCAGGTCGGGTACGCCATGACTTCCTACCTCTCCTTTGCCCCGGAAGCGGTGTTTTCCCCTGTGGAAAGCCAGCTCCCCGATGCGGAAGAAGACGATTATCTGGCATATGGCACCGAGATGTACACCTACGGAGATATGATGCGGGATCTGTCCCTGGTCATGGCGCGCTACCCCGATGTTCTGTCCGTCCGTACCCTCTGTATCACCCCGGACAACCGGCAGGTGTTTGAAGTCATCGCCGGCGACCCGGACAGCGAAAATCAGATCCTGGTGTTCGGCGGCATTCACGCCCGGGAGTACATCACAGCCAAGCTGGTGATGCGGCTGCTCCTTGACTATGCCGCCCGGCTGGAAGCCGAGCCGGAGCTTTACGCACAGGCCGCGTTCCACCTGATTCCCATGTCCAACCCGGACGGCACATCCATCAGCCAGTTCGGCATGGACGGCATACAGACGGAGGAATGCAGGGCGCAAATGGCATACATTGCCGCCGCGGATGGGCGGGATCTCACAGACGAAAGCTATCTTCGCGGTTGGAAAGCCAATGCCCAGGGCGTGGATCTGAACCGCCAGTTTGACGCTCTTTGGGAGACCTACGGCGGGTCAAAGCATCCCTCCGCAGAGCGCTGGAAGGGCACTCTTCCGGGCTGCGCGCCGGAATCCCAGGCGCTGATTGCCCTGGCGGAAGCCGTGGATTTTGATGTGACCGTCAGCTATCACACCATGGGCGAGGTGATCTACTGGTATTTTGGGCAGGATGGGGCGTTCCTGGAAACCTGCCGGGCACTGGGCAAGGCGGTCTCCGCTTCCACCGGCTATCCCACCGATGCCAATTACCAGTCTCTGGATCCCGCAGGCTACAAAGACTACCTGCTGTACGAAAAAGGGATCCCCAGCCTGACCATCGAGGTCGGCAAGGGCACGAACCCGGTCTCCGAGTCCCAGATTGACAGAATTTACCAGCAAAACAAGGATGTATTGCAGGTTTTGCTGGACTTTGTGACAAAATAAGGTTCTATAATAAATGTTGGGGTCAGGCGGTAAGCCTGACCCCAATCTTTATGGTCTTATTGTTGCTTTTGTTCCAGATCCCGGACGCCCTTCATGGTCAGGCTGATGCGGTGGCGCTTCTCGTCCACCTCCAGAACCGCAACCTTCACAATGTCGCCCACCTGCACCGCTTCGCTGGGGTGCTTCAGTCGGCGGTTTGCCACCTGGGAGATATGCACCAGTCCGTCCTGATGGACACCGATGTCCACGAACACGCCAAAATCGATCACATTCCGCACGGTTCCCGTCAGGATCATGCCGGGCTTCAGATCCTTGATCTCCAGCACATCATGGCGCAGCACGGGAGGCGGCAGCTCGTCACGGGGATCCCGCCCGGGCTTCTGCAGCTCCCTGGCAATGTCCAGCAGCGTGGGCGCGCCAACCCCGGTCTCCCGGGCGGCCTTTTCCACGCCATATTCTTCCAGCCGCGCGTCCAAATCCCCGATGCCGCCGGGGATATCCTTCTTCTCATAGCCGCAGAGCGTCAGCAGCTTCTTCGCGGCATCATAGCTTTCCGGGTGCACGCCGGTGTTGTCCAGAATTTCCCTGCCATCACGGACGCGGAGGAAGCCCGCGCACTGCTCATAGGCCTTGGGCCCCAGCTTGGGCACCTTTTTGAGCTGTGCCCGGCTGGTAAACGGGCCGTTTTCCTCCCGGTACAGCACGATGTTCTTCGCGGTGGCGGCAGTCAGGCCGGAGACCTGCCGCAGCAGGCTCTGGGAGGCGGTGTTCAGATCCACGCCCACGGCGTTGACGCAGTCCTCCACCACGGCATTCAGCGCCGTGTCCAGCTCCTTCTGGGCGCAGTCATGCTGGTACTGCCCAACGCCGATGGCCTTGGGGTCGATCTTCACCAGCTCCGCAAGAGGATCCTGCAGCCGCCGGGCAATGGAAACCGCAGACCGAAGATTCACATCGTACTCCGGGAATTCCTCGGCAGCCAGCGGAGAAGCGGAATACACGGACGCGCCCGCCTCGTTGACGATGGCATAGCTGGCATCCGGGAAGCCGCGGAGCATCTCCACCGCCATGGCCTCCGTCTCCCGGGACGCGGTGCCGTTGCCGATGGCAAGATGGCGCACGCCATAGCGCCGCATCAGCCCGGAAAGGATCTGGATGGCTTCCTGCTTCTTTCTCTCGCTGAAGGTGGGATACACCACGGAGGTTGCCAGCACTTTGCCGGTGCCGTCCACCACGGCGACCTTGCAGCCATGGCTGTATCCCGGATCCAGGCCCATGGTCACCGTGCCCTTCACAGGCGGCTGCATGAGCAGCGGTTTCAGATTCAGGGCGAAGTTGGCAATCGCGCCCTTGCTGGCCAAATCCGTCAGATCCGACCGAAGCTCCCGCTGGGCAGAAGGGAAAATCAGCCGGTCGTAGGCATCCTCCGCAGCCCCACGGACGATGGGACACACCCTGGCCGTGGGCTTCAGCGCAGCCCGGCAGACCAGCGCCTGCCCTTCATTTCCGGGCAGCTCCACGGTGATTTTCAGCTTCTCTTCCCGCTCTCCCCGGTTCAGCGCAAGGATCTGGTGTCCCTGCAGCCGGGAAACCGGCATGGAGAAGTCATAATACAGCCGGTAAACACTGTCCGTATCGGGATCCACGGCTTTGGAAAAAAGCACCGCGCGGCGGTTCATCAGTCCGCGCAGGCTCTTTCGGATCCCGGGATCATCGGAAATCTGCTCGGCGATGATATCCGACGCGCCGGAGATCGCTTCCTCCACCGAGTTCACCCCCAGCTCCGGGTTCACGAAATCCCCGGCCAGCGCGTTCACATCCTGTCCGTCCTGGGCAAAAATTGCCTGTGCCAGGGGTTCCAGTCCCTTCTCCCGGGCAACGGAGGCACGGGTGCGGCGCTTCTGCTTGTAGGGCCGGTACAGATCCTCCACCTCCGCCAGAGTCGCCGCCGCGTCAATGGCGGCAGCCAGCTCCAAGGTCAGTTTGCCCTGGTTCTCAATGGCGGTTTTCACCTCGTCCCGCCGGTCCTGCAGGTTCCGCAGGTATTGCAGCCGGGTCTCCAGCGTACGAAGGACCGTGTCGTCCATCCCGCCGTGCAGCTCCTTCCGATACCGGGCAATGAAGGGAATGGTATTGCCCTCGTCGATCAGGTCTATGACATTCTGAATGTATTCCGCCTTCTGTCCCAGTTCCCGGGACAACAGTTCCGCAATGGATTGCATAGGATTCTCCTTACTGATTGAATTCTGCCGGGGCAGGGACGATTGCTGCCTGTTCCCGGAGATAGACCGAAACACACCGAATGCCAAAGGCATCCCTTTGGCATTCACGGTTTCTTATATTTCCTGTCTGCCTTCCAGTGCCCGGGAGAGGGTCACCTCGTCGGCATACTCCAACTGGCTGCCCACCGGCACCCCGTAGGCAAGCCGGGTAACCTTGACCTCCATGGGCCGCAGCAGTCTGGAAATGTACATGGCAGTGGCCTCACCCTCGGTATCCGGGTTGGTGGCCATAATGACCTCCCGAACCTGGGAGGACGCCACCCGGGTCAGCAGCTCCCTGATACGGATGTCGTCCTGGGTCACATGGTTCAGCGGAGAGATCACGCCGTGAAGCACATGGTAAACCCCCTGAAATTCCCGGGAGCGCTCCATGGCAATCAGATCCTTCGGCTCCGCGACCACGCAAATCACGCTCTTGTCTCTGCGGGGATCCTGGCAGATGGGGCAAGTGTCCTGATCCGTCAGGTTTTGGCAAACCGGGCAGCAGTGAACCGTCCGCTTTGCCTCCAGAATGGCATCCGCAAAGCTCTGGGCCTCCTCCTGGGAAAGCCCCAGCATATAAAACGCCAGGCGCTGGGCAGTTTTTCCGCCAATTCCCGGAAGCCGGGCAAACTGGTCTGCCAGCTCCTGCAGCGCTGCAGGAAAAAACTGCATGGCTCCCCCTTAGAACAGGCCGCCCAGATTCAGGCCGCCGGTCAGTCTGGACATGGTATTTGCGGAATCGGTCTCCGCGGTGCGCATTGCCTCGTTCACGGCAGCGATCACCATATCCTGCAGCATTTCCACATCATCGGGATCCACCGCTTCGGGCTTGATGGTCAGATTCACAATGGTGTGCTTGCCGCTGACCTCCGCGGTGACCATGCCGCCGCCGGCGGTAGCGGTATAGGTCTTATTTTCCAGCTCCTCCTGCAGGCGCAGCATCTCCTGCTGCATCTTCTGGGCCTGCTTCATCATCGCTGCCTGATTCATTCCCCCGGGCATACCCCGGAATCCACCTTTTGCCATTTGAATTACTCCTTATCTACCATTAATTCTTGATTTGAATGATATCTTCGTGTTCTTTGCTGAATTTCAGCAGTTCGTCCAGGGCGGTGCTGCCCGCGCCGATCTGATTTTTATCCACCGCCTTGGCCTTCACCGGGCGTCCCAGCATGGCAGATGCCTTCCGGGCCACGATCTGCAGCACCTCCGGCCGATTCACCATCTCACAGGTAAAGGCCGCGTCGCATTTCAGCACCACGGTGTTCCCCACCAGCGATCCGCGGACAGGCGCGCCCTCCGTCCCGGCAAAGAAGCCGGAAAGAGGCGGTTTCAGCTCTTTTTTGACCGCTGCGGCAAGATCCGTCCAGAAACCAATAGGCGTATCGTCCGGCTCCGGCAGGACAGGCGCGTCCTGGAGAGGCGGCGCATCCCGGTCATCGGGGACAGGGGGAAGCTCGTCCTCCATTAGATCCAGCGGCTCCCGCGCCGGAGCAGCCGCCACGGAAAAGGCTCCGCTTTTGATCTGTTCCTCGATCCTGGTCAGGCGGGAATTCAGCGACTCCGCGTCCAACTGCAGCGTGGGCTCGCACAGGTTGATCAGGCAAAGCTCCGCGTCGATCCTCCGGCTGGCGCTGCGGGAGAAGCCCGCGGCGGTCTGCTGCAGCAGGCTCATCATCCGAATCAGCTCGCCGGAGGAGAACCGGTTCTTCAGCCTGGCGATCTCCCCATCGGTTGCCACGCCGGAAAGCATGGGCATGGCGGAATCCGGTGCGGTCTTCAATATCATCAGATCCCTTGCCAGGGTCTGCATCTCGTCAAGCAGCGCACCCACATCTTTGCCGTCGGCATAAAGCCGGGAAAACAGCTCCAACGCGCCGCGGGTATTCCGGTCCGCAATACAGCACATCAGTTCACCGCACTTTTTTTCGCCGGCGATGCCCAGACAGGCATACACCCCCTCCGCGGTCAGCTCCCCAACGGTCGCCGACGCGCACTGATCCAAAAGGCTCAGACCGTCCCGCATGGCGCCGTCTGCCAGCCTTGCCAGCACCCGGGCAGCGCCGTCGTCCAGGTCGATGTTCTCCTGGTATGCCACATACTGCAGTCTCGCGGCAATATCCTCCTGGGTGATCCGGCGGAAGGAAAACCGCTGGCACCGGGAAAGGATGGTGGCAGGCACCTTGTGCAGCTCCGTGGTGGCCAGAATGAACATCAGATGCTCCGGCGGCTCCTCAATGATCTTCAGCAGGGCATTGAAGGCCGAAATGGACAGCATATGCACCTCATCGATGATATACACACGCTTTTTCACCTGAGAGGGACTGTAAATCGCGTCGTCCCGCAGGTCGCGGACGTTGTCCACGCCGTTGTTGGAGGCCGCGTCGATCTCCAGCACATCCATGCAGGTGCCCGCGTCGATGGCACGGCAGGCCTCGCAGCGGTTGCACGGGCTGCCGTCCTGGGGGTTCAGGCAGTTGACCGCCTTGGCCAGAATCTTGGCGCAGGTGGTCTTTCCCGTACCTCTCGACCCGGTGAACAGGTACGCATGGCTCAGATGGTTGCCCACGATCTGCGTCCGCAGGGTCTGGGTCACGGCACGCTGGCCAATCACATCGTCAAAAGTCGACGGACGGTATTTCCGATACAGCGCCTGATACACACGCGCACCTCCTTTCCATAAATGAACCGGCTCAAAACAAGATCGCACACCCACATTTGAACGAGCTGAACGCCCGGGAACTGCGCAGCCAGCTCAGAATCGGCAACCCCGCGGCACACGGAACGGTCCGCTTAATGCTGCTTGGTTCCCCACCTGACATGGTTCACGGGATTCCGTTGCGCAAGACCGATCCATCAACACCGCTTACGCAGGCCAGACGGCACTCAGACAAGCCCGGGTGTGGGAATTCATCCCCGCTGTAGCGGATTGCAGGTACAGGGCACCGCTAACTCCCCGACTAGTGCGACCTTGTTATAAGCCGGTCGTGCCTATACAAGGTTATTAATTTGTAGGCTGCTTTCAGTTCAGCTTGGACTCAATAAAATCCGCCAGCTCCTGGAAGGTGGTGATCTTCTGATCCTCCATATCCAGCTCCACGCCCAGCTCGGTTTCCAGATCCATGATCATCTCCACGATGTCCAG
>JBJDYP010000058.1:0-2093 GCA_051867435.1 Faecousia sp. | reverse complement strand
GAAAAACGGCTGGCGGATTTTCCGGCGGGATCGCTTCAACCACGCAAGCCCCAACTCCGCCCAGACCGAGTCGGTTTGCGCCGGGCTCCTGGGGGTGCGGCTGGCGGGAGACGCCTGGTACCACGGGGTGCTGCACAAGAAGAAATACATCGGCGATGCTGCCAGGGAGATTACCCACCGGGATATTATTCTCACCTGTCGGCTTTTATACATGACCGCGTTTGTGACCCTGATGCTTTGCGCATTGGTGAAAGGAATCATCATCCTTTGAGGAATTAATATGCTATATCATACCCAAAATCCCCATGGGGGAGATGTTTATGATGGAGAAATTCAACTGGATTTCTCCGCAAATACCAACCCTTACGGCACCCCCCAGGGCGTTCTGAATGCCATGTCCGCAGTTCTGAACCGGGTTCATCAATATCCCGATCCCTATTGCCGGGAACTGGTGGAAGCCATCGCGGACTTTGAATCCGTTCCCAGAGACTGGATTCTCTGCGGCAGCGGTGCGGCGGAGCTGATTTATTCCTATTGTGAAGCCCTGCGGCCTGGGCGGGCCATGGAGTTGGCCCCCACATTTTCGGAATACTCCCTGGCACTGGAACGGGTGGGCTGCCAGGTGGAGCGGTATTCCCTAAAAAAGGAGAATTATTTTTCTCTGACAGAGGATTTTCTTCCAGCGTTAGAGCGCAGCCGCCCGGATGTGCTGTTCCTCTGCAATCCCAACAACCCCACCGGCCAGGTGATTGGCATGCCGTTGCTGGAGAAAATTCTGGATGTGTGTGAAGAACAGGGCACCTGCCTGTTTGTGGACGAATGCTTTCTGGATTTATCCGATGACGGTGTCAGTCTGAAATCCCACCTGGGGGAGCATCCGAATCTTTTTATTTTGAAGGCGTTTACCAAGAGCTACGGCATGGCGGGGGTACGGCTGGGCTATTGCCTGTGCGCCGATGGACAGCTGCTTCGGAAAATGTCCCACACCGTTCAGCCCTGGAATGTGTCCACCCTTGCCCAGGCTGCGGGGGTGGCGGCGCTCCATGAGCGTGCATTTTTGCAGAAAACCAGGGCGCTGATCCCAACAGAGCGGAAATGGCTCTGGGAGCAGTTGGAAGCACTGGGGTTCTGGGTCTGCCCCTCCAAGGCCAATTACCTGCTGTTTCATGGGAGTCAGGATTTGCGGGAACGGCTGCGAAAACAGGGCATCGCCATTCGCGGCTGCGGTAACTATCATGGGCTGGGGACCGGGTGGTATCGCATTGCCGTGCGACAGCATGAAGAAAATGAACGCTTGATTGCGGCAATAAAAGAGGTGTGTGCATGGCAAAGAACATTATGATCCAGGGCACCATGTCCAATGCGGGAAAGAGCCTGCTGTGCGCGGGGCTTTGCCGCATTCTCAGTCAGGACGGCTATCGGGTGGCGCCCTTCAAAAGTCAGAACATGGCCCTAAACTCCTTCATTACCAAAGACGGCGGCGAGATGGGCCGGGCCCAGGTGGTACAGGCGGAAGCTGCCGGAATTGAACCGGATGTGCGGATGAATCCCATTCTTCTGAAGCCCACCACCGATGTGGGCAGTCAGGTCATCATTGCCGGACAGGTTCAGGGCAATATGCGGGCCATGGAGTATTACCGCAGGAAGCGGGAATACATCCCTGCCATTCTGGAGGCCTACAACAGTCTGGCCTCCGAATACGACATCATCGTCATCGAGGGTGCGGGAAGCCCGGCGGAAATCAACCTGAAACAGGAAGATATTGTGAATATGGGCCTTGCCGAACTGGTGGATGCCCCGGTGCTGCTGGTGGGAGATATTGACCGGGGCGGTGTCTTTGCTCAGCTGTATGGAACTGTGGCCCTGCTGGAGGAAGAGGAGCGGGCCAGAATCAAGGGAACCGTCGTCAACAAGTTCCGGGGGGACCGCTCCATCCTGGAGCCGGGAATCCAAATCCTGGAGCAGCTGTGCGGCGTTCCGGTGGCAGGGGTTATCCCCTATACCCATGTGGACATTGACGATGAGGACAGCCTCACCGAGCGGTTTGCCCGAACCACGGAGCGTAAGCTCCTGGACATTGCGGTGATCCGCCT
>JBJDYP010000057.1:0-36761 GCA_051867435.1 Faecousia sp. | reverse complement strand
TCCGGTCGCCCAGGGTCATAGCTTCGGTCTGGTCGTGGGTAACGTAAATAAAGGTAGTATTGATACGGGAACGGAGCTTGATGATCTCCGCGCGCATCTGGTTACGCAGCTTGGCATCCAGGTTGCTGAGAGGCTCGTCCATCAGCATGACCTGGGGATTACGCACAATGGCGCGGCCGATGGCAACACGCTGTCTCTGTCCGCCGGACAATGCCTTGGGCTTACGGCTCAGGTACTGGGTGATGTCCAGAATTTCCGCGGCTTCCTTAACCTTCCGGTCGATCTCGTCCTTGGGCGTGTGCTTCAGCTTCAGGGAGAACGCCAGGTTTTCGTAAACGGTCATGTGGGGGTACAGCGCGTAGTTCTGGAAGACCATGGCAATGTCACGGTCCTTGGGTGCCACATCATTCACCAGCTTGTCGCCGATGAACAACTGCCCCTCCGTGATTTCCTCCAGACCGGCGATCATACGCAATGTGGTGGACTTGCCGCAGCCGGAAGGGCCAACCAGAACGATGAATTCCTTGTCCGCGATGTCCAGGCTGAACTGCTGGACGGCGACAACACCTTCATCGGTGATCTGGAGGTTGTTCTTCTTCTCCGGTTCGTCTGTCTTTTTCTTCTTTTTCTTCTTGGCGTCGTCGCCGCTGTAGGGGTATACCTTTTTGATGTTCTTGAGCGTTACTGTTGCCATACTTTCTGACTCCGGCTGTTCTGCATCCGCAACGAAACAGCCTCACCGTCACCGTAAAAATATGTGACCGGCTTTACGACAGGTCTCCACACTGCCGCACCACGAGTCCGGTGGTTGTTTATCCTCCTTATTTGACGGAGTATACCTAGAGTAGTGGAGTAGGCATACCACGCCGGATTATATTTAGAATACACCATTGGAATCGTTTTCGCAATGAGCATTTCCCCCAAATAAATTGCTATTTTTTTAGCTAAAACAGAAACAGCCCGAAAATTTAAACCACATCCCCCGGTTTTTCCCTGTTTCCCAAATTTCCACTTTACAGAACAGGCTTTATCCGCTATAATAGATTGGAATGTGCAAAAAATCATCATAAAAGCGAGTGATGGATCTATGAATATTGAATTTGATGCCTATAAAGTGAAACTGAACGACATTCGTCCCGCTCTGGACGGACTTGCCGAGTCTCTCAATCTGGAAGCGCTTCGCAACGAGGTGGAGCGCCTGCACGCCATGCAGGAAGCCCCCGGTTTCTGGGATGACCCCGAAAAAAGTCAGAAGATCGTGGTGAAAGCCAAAGTCACCGAGAATAAGATCGAAAAATACGAGAAGATGCTCTCCGACTGGGAGGATCTGATGACCATTTGTGAGATGGCCGCGGAAGAAGACGACGACTCCATGCTGCCGGAGCTGAAGGAGGGCTTTGATACCCTGGCCTCCGAGATGGAATCCTGCCGTCTGGAGACCCTGCTGACCGGACATTACGACGGGAACAACGCCATGATGAGCTTCCACGCCGGTGCCGGCGGCACAGAAGCCCAGGACTGGTGTCAGATGCTCTACCGTATGTACACCCGCTGGGCAGAGCGCCACGGCTTCACCTACAAGATCCTGGACTATCTGGAAGGCGACGAAGCCGGTCTGAAGTCCGCGGACATCATGATCGAAGGCGAAAACGCCTACGGCTTCCTCAAAGGAGAGAACGGCGTCCACCGGCTGGTTCGGGTGTCCCCCTTTGATGCCAACGCCCGCCGCCAGACCTCCTTCGCTGCCGTGGAAGTCATTCCCGATATTGCCGACGACAGTCAGGATGTGGAGATCCGCCCGGAGGACTACGAAATGCAGGTCTACCGTTCCTCCGGTGCAGGCGGTCAGCACATCAACAAGACCTCCTCTGCCGTCCGTCTGATCCACAAGGCCACGGGCATCGTGGTCGCCTGCCAGACCGAGCGCAGCCAGTTCCAGAACAAGGAGACCTGTCTGCGTATGCTCCGTTCCAAGCTGGTGGAGATCAAGGAGCGCGAACATCTGGACAAGATCTCCGACATCAAGGGCGTGCAGCAGAAGATCGAGTGGGGCAGCCAGATCCGCAACTATGTGTTCATGCCCTACACCCTGGTGAAGGACACCCGTACCGGCTGCGAGACCTCCAACGTCAACGCCGTGATGGATGGCGCCCTGGATCCTTTTATTGAGAGCTATCTGAACTGCAGTGCCACAGGAAACTGGGTGACCAAATAAAAAGCAAAAATAAGCGAATTTTACTTGCATTTTCCAATATGTTGTGCTATAATGATTTAGCTATTTTGGATGATACTCGACCGGGCATGGCTTTCGCAGAAAAACCGGGTCCGGGATACGGAGGGAGGTTAAATAGATGGAAATCGTTCTGACTGTTCTTGAGGTGATCGCCAGCGTTCTGCTGATTCTGGTGGTTCTGCTGCAGTCCGGCAAGGAGGCTGGTCTGTCCGCCGCTCTGTCCGGCAACTCCGACACCTATCTGAGCAAAAATAAGAAAAGTGGTTTTGAGCAGGTCATCGTCTCCTCTACCAAGTGGGTCGCTCTGGCTTGGGTTCTGCTGACCCTTTCCCTGAGCCTGGTGTAAGACGGCATACAAATTCCCTCCCGGATCCGGGAGGGAGTTTTTTTACCGTTTTTCCAGTTCCACACCCTGATAGTAGTGCTTCAGGATGGTTTCAAAGTCCGCGCCGTTTCGTGCCATGGCATCCGCGCCGTACTGGCTCATGCCTACCCGATGCCCAAAGCCATGGGTAACCACCGTGATTCCGCTGCCCTGAACAAACAGCTCAAACCAGGTGGACCGCAATCCCAGCAGCTTGCGAAGCGTGGTTCCGGTGAACTGCTGTCCCCGGATCTGCATACTTTTGACACCGCCGCCTTCCGTGTAGGATGTCGCCCCGAACCAGTCCGCCGGATTCCCCTCTCCGCTGATTCCCAGCTTCCCCGCGAAATCCCCGGCGGAAAAGGTGACGGTATCCTCAAAATGGGCGGCGTTTTCCTCTCCCGGGCTGCTGGTCGCCTGCAAATACGGCACATCACTGCCCCAGACGGCAACGGCCGCTTCCGTGCTGCCCCCGGAGCAGGAAAAATAGGTGGCGTCAATCAGCGCCCCGTTGTATGTCAGCACCATTCCGGCGGTTTCCTCCACGGCAGAGCGGATCTTGTCCGCTGTCTCCCCGTCCGTCACCGACGAGATATCCACCCAGCCCTGGCAGCAGGCGGAATCGGTGCAGATGTCGCAGTCCGTGTGCTTACTGCGCCCGATCCGCTTCATGGCATATGTCCGGGCAACCACCGCCTGGGCCTTCAGCGCCTCCGGGTGAAAGCTCCCCGGCATTTCCGCGCAGACCACACCCAACAGGTATTCCTCCAGCGGAAGCTCCGTGACGAAACCGTTCTTTCCCTTCACCAGCAGGGTTCGCGCCGGCGTTTCTTCCCGGGTAAGGGTTTCCGTGGGCATTTGCGGAGCCGTCTGCGTCGGCACAGCAGGTTTCTCCGGCGGGGTTTTCTCCCACTGCATCAGCAGCAGCGCCGCGGGCAGGCACAGTCCGAACACGGCGGCAAGAAGCATCGGTTTCCACTCTGTCTTCATTCGCATCCCTCCAGTGCTGTGATTTTACTCCATCCGGAACGGGTTTTCTACCGAAATGGTTGGGTAAATGCTCCATTTTCATCGCAGTCCTTGACATTTTTCGTTACTTTTTGTATAATAGCGACAACCATACCCAGGAAGGGAGCATTCCCATGAAGAAATTTTTTCAAGTTCTGATCCCGCTGGTGCTTGTGATCGTCATTATCGCAAGTGCCATCTGGTACCTCTTTGTATATGACCGTCCCATGCTGGAGAGCATCATGCTGCATCAGGCGAGACGGTTCGTGCAGGAAGGCAACTACTCCGCTGCCGCCTGGTGCTACAATCAGGCCTATGACCATTCCGACCAGAACAAGAGCATTCCCATCGAGCTTGCCAATGTGTACAAATCCCACGGCAACTACACCAAAGCTGAGGCTACCATCTCCCAGGCCATCTCCGACGGCGCCACCGCCGAGCTGTACATCGCCTTGAGCCAGCTTTATGTGGAGCAGGACAAGCTGCTGGACGCGGTCACCATGCTGGATCAGATCACTGACCCGCAGATCAAAGCGGAGATCGACAAGCTGCAGCCCGCGGCTCCCGTGGTGGTTCCCGATCCCGGCTTCTATCATGAGTACATCACTGTTGCCCTGCTTTCCGAGGGCGGCACCCTGTACGCAAGCTGCGACGGCGAATATCCCTCCATCAGCAAAGACAATTACACCCAGCCCTTCGCTCTGAATGGCGGTGAAACCACGATCTATGCCCTTTCCGTCGCGGAAAACGGTCTGGTGAGCCCTGTGACCATCGCGGGCTACACCGTGGTCGGCGTGATCGAGGATGTGACGCTGTCCGACCCCTCCGTGGATGCCATGATCCGCGCCCAGCTCAGTCTGGGCAGAGAGACCGTGATCCAGACCAGCGACCTGTGGAAAATCGAGGAAATGATCTTCCCCGAGGATGCCACCCACTATGAAGATCTGGCGAAATTCCCCTATCTGCGCAGCCTGACCATCGACAACGGCCGCTTTACGGATCTCAGCTTCCTGTCCGGCGCCCAGTACCTGGAGAAGCTGCGGATCACCGGCTGTGCCCTTTCCCAGGACGATCTTTCCGTCATCGCTTCCCTGCCGGCTCTGAAGGAACTGGTTCTCGCGGACTGCGACCTGTCCAACATTACGCCTTTGGGGAACGCCCGGGGTCTGACCTCTCTGAATCTGAGCAGCAACGCCATCAAGAATCTGGATCCCCTGGCGGGACTGACCGACCTGGAATATCTGAACCTGCAGCACAACGCGGTGACTTCCGTTACGGCGGTCAGCGTGCTGCCCAACCTGACCGAGCTGGATGTGTCCTACAACTCCATCTCCTCCATATCCACCCTTGCCACCTGCGTCAAGTTGGAGCGTCTGAACGCCGCATATAACCAGCTCACCGGTATCAACGGCGTTGACAATCTGGTGCATCTTTGCACGCTGAATGTGGCGAACAACAACATTGAGGATATCAGTGTGCTTGCCGCCTGCCTGGAGCTGGAGGATCTGGATGTATCCCATAACCTGATCAGCTCCATTGAGGCGCTGTCTCCCCTGGTGCTGCTGAAAAACTTCAATTTCTCCTACAACACGGTTTCGGCGCTTCCCCAGTGGCCCACCGATTGCGCCCTGGTATCCATTGACGGTGCTTACAACCTGCTGGATAACATTGACGTGCTGGCGGATATGCCCAATCTGAACTATGTGTTCATGGATTACAACGAGGCCATTTCCGACATCTCCAAGCTGGCAAATTGCTACAACCTGGTTCGGGTGGATGTCTACGGCACTGCCGTCCGGGATGTTTCCGCCCTGACGGAGGATCACGATATCATCGTGAATTTCACTCCCTATACAGTCGACGGTTAATAGAAGAAGTCGGAAGGGCGCAGGCTCTTCCGACTCTTATTTTTCCATATTCTCCCGCAGCCTGCGGAGCAGATGCCCCAGCGCGTAATAGGTGGTTTCATATTTGATGCATTGCAGGGTGTTTTCATCCCAGAGGACGCAGAGATTCGCCGGGAAATCCTCATCCGGCTCCCAGAGCTGCACCACCACGTCCATATCATCAAACAAGGGGATCCGGTACGCGATGTCTCCCACCGCAAAGGGGATTCCTCCCAGTCTGCGGCAGCTACCGGCAAACCCAGCCGGATCCGCGCCGAAAAGCCGGGCCTCCGCTCCGTGCATCCCCTCTCCCAGGCCGCTGGTCTGGGCAACGCCCTTCATCCGGTTGATGCGGCAGAATCTGCCGGATGGCAGGTAATCCTGCTTTGCGTCGCACAGGGCGTCGTAGATCGTCATGGCCTCGGAAAACCCGGCTTCCCGATCCTGCTCATCCACGCAGGTAACCACGCCCGTCTTTCGGTCGATCCCATAGGTCTGCCCAATAAAACGCAGATAGATTCTCTTTTCGTCCAGCCACGCCCCGCGCTTTCCCGCCATAAGATTCTGGTCATAGGTGAGAAACACCTTCGCGGTGCGGCGTTTTGTGATCTCGTAATTGTCCGCCATATTAATCACCCCAATGATTCAGCTTTATCCGAAAAAATCCCGGTGAAGCATCACCGGGATTTATTTCTATCTACGGATTCATTACAGGGCAGCCTTTGCCTTCTCAACGAGAGCAGCGAAAGCAGCAGGATCCTGGATCGCCATTTCGGACAGGCTCTTACGGTTCAGATCGATGCCAGCCTTATGAACGCCGTTCATGAAGGTGGAGTAGTTCAGACCGAAGGGAGCAACAGCAGCGGAAATACGGGCAATCCACATGGTGCGGAATGCGCGCTTCTTCTGCTTACGGCCTTCAAAAGCGTAGTTGCCGGACTTCATGACGGCCTGCTTGGCCATCTTAAAGTGCTTGGACTTGGAACCCCAGTAGGACTTTGCCAGCTTCAGGGTCTTATTTCTTCTCTTGCGCGTCATCATCGCGCCTTTCACTCTTGCCATTTCTGTATCCTCCTCTTCCGATTATTTGTAAGGGATCATCTTCTTGATGGTCTCGGTGTTGGTCACGTCAGCGTAAGCGGTGGTGCGCAGGCGGCGGGTACGCTTGGTGTCCTTCTTGGTGAGGATGTGGCTCTTAAATGCGCGGGCTCTCTTAACCTTACCGGACTTGGTCAGGTTGAAACGCTTCTTTGCACCGCTATGAGTTTTCAGCTTGGGCATAGGTAGTTCTCCTTCCGTATCTTTCGTAATGCAGTATTACTTATTGTTCTTGGGGGACAAAAACATCGCCATAAAACGACCATCCAGCTTGGGATTCTTCTCCATGTTGGCAATTTCCGCACAGGCCTCCGCGAAATCCAGCAGCAGCTTTTCACCCAGATTGGTATGGGCCATCTCACGGCCGCGGAAACGAACGCTGACCTTGACCCGGTCGCCTTCCTTCAGGAATTTCTGTGCGCTCTTCACCTTGGTGTTGAAATCGTTGGTGTCGATGCTGGGGCTCATGCGAATTTCCTTGATCTCCACCACCCGCTGGTTCTTCTTGGCTTCCTTCTCCCGCTTCTTCTGGTCAAAGCAGAACTTGGAATAGTCCATGATCTTGCACACAGGGGGAACCGCGTTGGGAGAGATCTTCACGAGATCCAGGCCGCTCTCTTCGGCGATGCGGTTTGCTTCCGCGCTGGACATGATGCCGAGCTGGGCACCATCCGCACCGATGACACGGACTTCTTTGTCGCGGATCTCTTCGTTGAGCTGATGATCTAATTTGCCGATGATAAAGCACCTCCAAATGAAACAAAAAAGCGGATGCCACAGCATCCGCACATACTACGCCCACTCCCGTATGGGAAAAGGCGGAATAGGAACCTCTTCGCGCGATTGCTGGAGGTGAGGCGGATGGATGGCCTTCTTGATTACCCGGGTATTCTACCATGTAATGTATGAAATGTCAAGCACACTTTTGCAAAAATTCAATTTTTTCTTTTCAGAAAGTTCGCCTTTTTCTTCCGCGCCCTTTCCGCGCGGGTTATGCCGTCCATTTTTAACAATTTTCAAAAAAAATTCCCCCTTTTTATGTAACTTCTTTGAAAAAATAGAAAAAAATCTGTTTTTTGGGTTGATTTTATGCTTCATTTATCATACAATATGCATCGGGTTCGGGCTTGCCGCATTCGCGCCCGATACACTGTAAACGGAAAGGTCACGGATGTATGCTGAATGTTGTCCTGGTAGAGCCGGAGATCCCGCAGAACTGCGGCAACATCGCCCGTACCTGCGCCGCAACCGGTTCTGTGCTTCACCTGATCCATCCCCTTGGGTTCGATATTTCCGAGAAAGCCGTCAAGCGTGCCGGTCTGGATTACTGGCATTTGGTGGATGTCCGGGAATACAGCAGCCTGGATGATTTTTTCTCGAAAAATGATGTCCGGCAGATGTGGTGCCTTTCCACCAAAGCGCCCCGCTGCTATGCGGAGGCCGACTTTGCGGACGGCTGCTTTCTGCTTTTCGGCAAAGAAACCAAGGGACTTCCGGAGGATTTTCTGAATGCCCACCCGGACTGCTGCATACGTCTTCCCATGCGGGAGGAAGCCAGGAGTCTGAACCTGAGCAATTCCGTGGCGATTACCGTGTATGAAGCGCTTCGGCAGCAAAACTTCCCGGGTCTGAAAGATTTTGGAAAAATGCGGGGTTAACCCGGTATATTTGGAGGAATCGCAATGAATTATAATAAGAAATCCATCGAAGACATCGAAGTCGCCGGCAAACGCGTTCTCTGCCGCTGCGATTTCAACGTGCCCACCAAGAACGGCAAGATCACTTCCGACAAGCGTATCGTCGCCGCCATGCCCACCATCGAGTATCTCGTCAACCATGGCGCAAAGGTCATCCTCTGCTCCCACATGGGCAAGCCCAAGAACGGCTTTGATCCCGCTCTGAGCCTGAAGGTCGTGGCCGACCGCATCTCCGAGCTGCTGGGCAAGGAAGTCATTATGGCAAACGA
This sequence comes from Faecousia sp., assembly GCA_051867435.1. Taxonomy (GTDB): domain Bacteria; phylum Bacillota; class Clostridia; order Oscillospirales; family Oscillospiraceae; genus Faecousia. The sequence continues at coordinate 28,206 of JBJDYP010000057.1, read as the reverse complement.
TGTTGCCGGCGAGGACTCCAGGGCAAAGGCTGCCGCTCTGAAGGACGGCGATGTCATGATGCTGGAGAACACCCGTTTCATCAAGGGTGAGACCAAGAACGATCCCGAGCTGTCCAAGGCTCTGGCTGACCTGGCTGACATCTTTGTCAACGACGCTTTCGGCACCGCCCACCGCGCCCATTCTTCCACCGCCGGCGTGGCTGACTATCTGCCCGCTGTCTGCGGCTACCTGGTGCAGAAGGAAGTCGGCATCATGGGCAAGGCCCTGGCCGATCCCGAGCGTCCCTTCGTCGCCATTCTGGGCGGCGCGAAGGTATCCGACAAGCTGAATGTCATCAACAACCTGCTGGAGAAGGTTGACACCCTGATCATCGGCGGCGGTATGGCATACACCTTCCTGGCTGCCAAGGGCTACTCCGTGGGCACCTCTCTGCTGGATTCCGAGAAGATCGACTACTGCAGGGACATGATGGCTAAGGCCGAGGCCAAGGGCGTCAAGCTGCTGCTGCCCATCGACACCGTGGTCGCCGCTTCCTTCCCCGACCCCATCGACGGCGAAATCGCTGTGGAGACCGTTCCTTCCGATGCCATTCCCGCGGACAAGATGGGTCTGGATATCGGCGAAAAGACCCGGGAGCTGTTTGCCGCGGCTGCCAAGTCCGCCAAGACCGTCGTCTGGAACGGACCCATGGGCGTGTTTGAGAACCCCACTCTGGCAAAGGGCACCATCGCTGTTGCCCAGGCTCTGGCGGATTCCGATGCTATCACCATCGTCGGCGGCGGCGACAGCGCCGCGGCTTGCGAGCAGCTCGGCTTCGCCGGTCAGATCACCCACATTTCCACCGGCGGCGGCGCTTCCCTGGAGTTCCTGGAAGGTCTGGAACTGCCCGGCATTGCCTGCCTGCAGGATAAGTAATCGGATTTTATAATCAAACCCGGAGCTATTCCGGCGACATATAAGGAGAAATGAAAATGAATCGCAAGTATCGCAAGACCATTATTGCCGGCAACTGGAAGATGAACAAGACTCCCAGCGAGACCAAGGAATTCATGACCGCGTTCAAGGCCATCATGCCCAAGGGCCGTTGGTGCGATGTGGCTCTGTGTGTTCCCGCGGTGTGCATCCCCGCTGCCGTTCGCGCTATGCGTGAGACCCGCGTGGGCATTGGCGCCGAGAACTGCAACGCCAACGCAAGCGGTGCTTACACCGGCGAAATTGCCACCAATATGCTGGTCGACGCAGGCTGCAAGTATGTCATCATCGGTCACTCCGAGCGCCGCGCCATGGGCGAGACCGACGCCGATGTGAACGCCAAGGTTCTGGCCGCTCTGGAAGCCGGTCTGGTGCCCATCATGTGCTGCGGCGAGAGCCTGGAGCAGCGTGAGACCGGCATCACCACCGAGTGGATCTCCATGCAGATCAAGGCTGGCCTGCAGGGTGTTTCCGAGGACAAGATCCGCAAGGTCGTCATCGCCTACGAGCCCATCTGGGCCATCGGCACCGGCAAGACCGCTACCCCCGAGCAGGCGGAAGAGGTCTGCGAGAACATCCGTGCCGTTGTCCGCAAGCTGTACGGCTCCAAGAACGCCCGGGCGATCTCCATCCTGTACGGCGGCTCCATGAACGACAAGAACGCTTTCGAGCTGCTGGCCCAGCCCGACATCGACGGCGGTCTGATCGGCGGCGCATCCCTGGTGCCCGAGAAGTTTGTGAAGATCATCGAGGCTGCCAACCAGCCCACCGTGTAATCTCTCTCACAATTCACAGACCCATTTGCGAAACCGCAAATGGGTCTGGTTTTATTTTGTACTCGGATAATACTCCTCATCCCCGAAGATCATGTCATCTACATCCTCTTCTTTCCTTTTGTTTTCTTCCATTGCGGCACCTCCTTTTCTGCCGGGCGCGAATGCCCTTTCCAGCCATTATATGCGACGCGAGCAAAAAAATGTGCCGAAATCATTGACACAACGCAAAAATTTCGGTACAATATACCACAGTTATGCGCCTGTAGCTCAGCAGGATAGAGCGACCGCCTCCTAAGCGGTAGGTCGGAGGTTCGAATCCCCTCAGGCGTGCCAAAAAATAGGCTGTTTTCCGAGCGAAAAAGTTCGGAAAACAGCCGTTTCTTTTTGGGTAGATGTTGTTACCTCAGTGAAGGTCGATTTTATCTTCTGTTTATCATTGCTTTCATAAGCAGTAATTCGTCGATTGCTTCTTCGTTTTCTGCGATTTCCTGCCGCAGCTGAGCGACTGTTTTTGTATTCCCGGCATTTTCTTATCCAGCTCTCTGCGTAGACACGACAGAACCAGTTGCTCATGCTCCCAGCTCCGTTTCTGCTCTACCAGTTGTTCTGTGATTTGCTGGACAATCACTTCCTCATGCACACGATGGGAGCCGCAGATTGCTTTCCCGCCCCGGTGGTAGCTGCGGCAGACATATTCCACCCGGCGGTTGCCGTTCCAGTAGCGGATCATGGGCACGAACACGCCTCCGCAGTTCCCGCATTGGAGCAGTCCCGCATAGCGGTGGCTGCGTTTGTTGCCGGGGGCAGACCGGGCGTTCGCTTTCAGCTGAATTTGCACCGCAAGCCAATCCTCCCGGGAGATCACGGCAGGGAAGAAATCCTCATGCCGGAATTGGTTTTGGGCATCCACCGACTTGGATTTGCCGGAATGTATTTCCCGCTTATGGTTGGTCAGCACCCCGGCATAACTTTCGTCGGTGAGGATGTTTTTCACGCTGGCGTAGTCCCAAATGTATTTCCCCGCCGCAAAGCAGCTTCAGAATTTGGATGCGGTTCTCGTCGCAGAATGCCTTGAACATCAAAGCTGTCTTTTGTTCGTCCATAGCGCACCTCACATCGATATTTATCGATATTATATGCAATGCATTGATACTTGTCAATGGGCATTTTGACCGATGATACACCGGTTCATTAACACCCGGATTCCTTTATCATGCTACAGATTGTCCACGCCTCTTTCTCGTCACAAATATCCTCCGGCATCTCCCCTGCCTTGCTGTGGGGCTTTTTACAGTCCCTTTGCATATAAAGATACCTCCGGGGCAAAGACCCCGGAGGCAATCATTATCGTTCTTCCCGGAAATAGGATTTTCCCAGGCTTTCAGGGGGCTGATCCTCCCGCTTGTTGCGCATACTGGTGATGACCAATACAATGATGGTGACAATGTATGGCAGCATCTTATACAGCTCCTTGGTGGCAAGGGAGCCGGAGGGAAGGAACATATACAGAATGTACAGTCCGCCAAAGAGAATACTGGACACAATGCCAACGTTGGGCCGCCAGATGGTGAAGATTACCAGGGCGATTGCCAGCCACCCCCGGTCACCGAAGGCATCATTGGACCAGATGCCGCTGGCGTAATCCATCACATAGTACAGTCCGCCAAGGCCGGCAATCATGCTTCCCACGGTGGTAGCTACATATTTATAGCGGCTGATATTGATGCCTGCCGCGTCCGCGGTGGCAGGGCTTTCGCCTACGGCACGAAGCTGCAGACCCGTGCGGGTGCGCTTCAGAATGTAGGAGGCCATCAGAGCAATGGCGATTGCCAGGTAAGCCAGGAATCCGTAGGAGAGGAAAATCCGGCCAAACCAGCCCAGCTTTTCCGCAAAGGGCAGCGAAGCACTGAAATATCTGCTGGTAGCGGACAGGGTGATGTTGGGCAGATCGCTGCCGGTGATTTTGATCAGGGAGCCGCCGAAGAAGTTGCCGAAGCCCACGCCGAAGGTGGTCATGGCAAGGCCGGTGACGTTCTGATTGGCCCGCAGAGTCACGGTCAGGAAGCAGTACAGCAGTCCCATCAATCCGGCGCCCAGCAGGCAGCAAAGCAGGGGAATCATCACCGCAAGGAAGCCGTTCACTTCCGCGGCGGACTGCTCGTAGAAGAATGCGCCGATGACACCGCTGATGGCGCCCACATACATGATGCCAGGAATGCCCAGGTTCAGGTTTCCGCTTTTTTCGGTCAGAGTCTCACCGGTGGAGCCGAAGAGCAGGGGGATGCTCTGCATGACTGCTCTGGGAATGAAGGATACTAAGTCAAACATTTCTTTAGTCTCCTTTCTTCGCGTTCTTGCGGAAAATGAGCTTGTAGTTTATGAAGAACTCACAGCCGATGATAAAAAACAGGATGATGCCGGTCAGGATATCACCGAAGGAGTGGTTCAATCCCAGCTCGGTTGTGATTTGTCCGGCGCCCCGGTCCAGGAACACCAGAAGGAAACTGGTAAAGACCATGGTCAGCGGGTTGAATTTGGCCAGCCAGGAGACCATGACCGCAGTGAAACCACGGCCGCCTGCCACGGTGGTGGTGACGGTATGGTTGATGCCGCCCACCAGCAGCAGTCCTGTCAGGCCGCAGATGGCACCGGAAAGCAGCATGGTGCGAATGATAACCCGCTTTACCTTGATGCCCACATAGCGGGCAGTTCGCTCGCTTTCGCCCACAACGGCGATTTCATAGCCGTGCTTGGAGCGGCCCAGATAGAAATACATAAACACCGTGGCCAAAACCGCCACAAGAATGCTCAGCAGATACTTGTTGCCAAAGATCTGGGGCAGCCAGCCGGCCTCGGTCGTCTGGTTGATGATGCCGATCTGACCGGCACCCTTGGGCACTTCAAACACAATGATGAAGAAGGCTACCAACTGTGTAGCCACATAGTTCATCATCAATGTGAACAGGGTCTCGTTGGTATTCCACTTGGCCTTGAAAATGGCGGGAATCAAGGCCCAAACGGCGCCCGCAAGGCAGCTTGCCACAACGGTAATGAGGATCAGCAGCCAGTTGGGAATCTTGTCCCCCAGCAGGATCAGGCAGATGGCATTGGCAAGGCAGCCCACCAAAACCTGCCCCTCTGCGCCGATGTTCCAGAAACGCATCTTGAACGCCGGGGTCACGGCCAGGGAAATGCACAAAAGGATGGCGACATTCTGCAGCAGGATCCACCTGCGGCGCACGGTTCCCAACGCGCCGTCAAAGATGGTTGCGTAAACGGCAAGGGGGTTCTCACCGGTCAGCAGGGTGGTCACAATGGCACAGACGATCATTGCCAGCACAATCGAACCGCCGCGGATGGCCCACGCACCATACCATGGCAGCGCTTCCCGCTTGGAAATATGGAAAAGCGGAGTACCTGTCTGTTTATGCATTGCCGTCACCTCCCAGCTTTGTCATCATCATACCGACTTGGCGCTTGTCGGTTTTGCGGCCTTCCACGATGCCGCTGACCTTGCCGCCGCAAAGCACCAGGATCCGGTCACAAAGCTCCAGCAGCACATCCAGATCCTCGCCGATGTAGATCACGGCGACGCCTTTGGCTTTCTGCTGGTTGATCAGGTCATAGATCACATAAGAAGAATTGATATCGAGGCCCCGCACAGCGTAAGCGGTCAGCAAAACGGTGGGAGAAGAAGCAATCTCCCGACCCACCAGCACCTTCTGCACATTACCGCCGGAGAGACGGCGCACAGGGGTTGTGACGCCGGGCGTGTTGACATCCAGCTCCTTGATCATGGCTTCCGCCAGCGCCTTGGGCGGGCGGCGGTTGGTAAATATGGATTTTCCCTTGCGGAAGGAACGGAGCATAACATTGTCTGTCATGTCCATATTCCCCACCAGGCCCATGCCCAGACGGTCCTCAGGGACAAAGGACAGGGTAACGCCCATGGATGCGATATCCAACGGATCCTTGCCCAGGAGCTGTTCTTCAGTGCCGTCGTCCTCCAGGTAGGTTATGCTGCCGGATTCCACGGGCTGCAGACCGGCAATGGCCTCCAGCAGTTCCTTCTGGCCGCAGCCCGAGATGCCCGCCACGCCCAGGATCTCACCGCTGTTGGCGGTAAAGGATACGTCATCCAGCTTGACGACGCCTTCGAGATTGCGCACCGTCAGGTTCTTGACTTCAATCCGGGGCTTGGGATCCACGGGATCCGGGCGGTTGATGTTCAGGGTCACGGGACGACCCATCATCATATTGGTCATTTCCTGGGCATCGGTGTTCTTTGTCAGCATATCGCCCACAAACTGGCCGTGGCGAAGCACAGCCACGCGGTCAGAAAGCTCCTCCACCTCGTGCATCTTGTGCGTGATGATGACAATGGCTTTTCCGGCATCACGCATTTTCCGCAGGACGGCAAACAGCTTGTCCGTCTCCTGGGGGGTCAGAACGGCGGTGGGCTCGTCCAGGATCAGAATGTCCGCGCCGCGGTACAATACCTTAACAATCTCCACGGTCTGCTTCTGGGACACGGACATATCGTAGATTTTCTGATAGGGATCCACATCAAACCCGTAAAGATCACAGATTTCTCTGACCTTTTTTGCCACGGCATTGATGTTCAGCCTCCCCGGTTCCTTCAGACCCAGGATGATGTTTTCGGCGGCAGTCAGCACGTCAACCAGCTTGAAATGCTGATGAATCATTCCGATCCCGTAGTCAAAAGCATCCTTGGGGGAACGTATCACGGCCTCCTGGTCATTGATGAAGATTTGGCCTTCATCGGGGTAATAGATACCGGAGAGCATGTTCATCAGGGTCGTCTTGCCGCTGCCGTTTTCGCCCAGCAGCGCCAGAATCTCGCCCTTGTAGATGTCCAGCCAGACCCGGTCGTTGGCAAGTACGGAGCCGAAGGACTTGGTGATATTACGCATTTTTACGGCGGCGGATTTCGTTTCCAATGGATTCACTTCCCGTCAAAAAATTAAGGATCAAATTCCAGGGGTATTGAAAAAAGACAATACTGCAAAGGGCAGCGCGGTGACGGATTCACTGCGTTTCCCTTTGCAGCAGGTCCCAAGGGAGTCCCGAAGGACTCCCTTGGCAGGTTAAATCAGAACTTGGTATCCAGCAGGGTGATGCCGTCGACCTGAAGCTGGAAGTAGGGGGCGGAACGGAATTCGGACTCATGGAAGTAGCCGTTGGAAACCACCTTGGTATCGGGCGTGTAGTTGGCGTCGGTGTCCACGTCAGCCATCTCGTCCTCAGTCAGAGCGGCGCCGTTCACGGTGAAGGTGCTGACGTCAAACACGTGCAGCTCGCCCTTTTCAAGCTGAGCCTTGACCTCAGCAATCTTTTCCTCAGTGCCGGCAGCAGCGGCAGCGCTGTTGATGTCAGTCAGAACAACGGAGCCGGTGCTGATGGAGCCGGTCCAGTCAGTCTCGATGGTCTTGCCGCCCGCGACGCAGTCGATGATATACTCGAAGTAAGGAGCCCAGTCAATACGGGAAGACACGATGAAGGTGTTGGGGCAGGCATTCACAGTGGAACCGTTGTAGGAGACGTTGGGAACGTTGGCTTCTTCGCAGGCAGTGGGGGCGCCCATGGAGTCGGCGTGCTGGGAGATCAGCTTGCAGCCGTTGTTGATCAGCTTATTCGCGCCTTCCTTCTCGGCGGTCTCATCATACCAGGAACCGGTGAAGGTAACTTCCATGGTCACGCTGGGGCAGACGGACTTGGCGCCCAGGTAGAAAGCGGTGTAGCCGGAGATAACCTCAGCGTAGGTGAAAGCGCCAACGTAGCCCATCTTGGCTTCCTCGGCGGTGAACTTGCCCTGATCGATCATCTCGTTCAGCTTCATGCCAGCGGCAACACCGGCCAGATAACGGCCCTCGTAGATGGAAGCGAACGCGTTGTGGAAGTTGGGCAGGTTCTCGGTGTGCGCCTTGGTGCCGGTGGCATGGCAGAACTGCACGTCCTTGAATTCCTTGGCGGCCTGGATCAGGAAGTCCTCATGGCCGAAGCTGTCGGCGAACACCAGCTTGCAGCCCTGGTCAACCAGATCAGCGGCAGCCTCGTAGCATTCCTGGCCTTCGGGAATGTTGGTCTTGAAGACCGCTTCCGCGTTCATCTTCTCGCAGGCTTCCTTGGCAGCGTTCATGAAGTTCAGGTCGTAGGTTGAGTTCTCGTCGTGCAGGAAGATGAAGCCGACCTTCATCTTGTCGGTGCCCTTCTGGTTACCCGCGCAGCCCGCAAACAGGGACAGGCAGAGAACGAGAACCAGAGCAATGCTAATCAGCTTTTTCATTGTTTTTCCTCCTTGAAATATGTGTCTTTTCATTTATCTAAAGGGTATTTGCTTACATATTAAGAACGGCGGAAGGTGATGGCGTCATCCGTCATGCTTTCGATGATGGCCAGGCTTTCCACCCGCACGCCTTCGCTGCGAAGCAGGTCGCCGCCGCCCTGGAATCCCTTCTCAATGGCGGTGGCAGCACCGACAAGCTGGGCACCCGCCTGATTCACAAGATCCTTCAGACCCAAAAGCGCCTTTCCGTTGGCCAGGAAATCGTCCACCAGCAAAACCTTATCGCCGGAGCAAAGATAATCCTGACTGACGACAATATTGTAATCAGTATTGTGGCTGTAGGAGTGGACAACGGAGGTGTAAACCAGGCCGTCCACATTGCTGGACCTGTGCTTCTTGGCAAACACCACATTCACGCCCATTTCCAGGCCCGCCGCAACGGCGATGGCAATGCCGGAGGCTTCGATGGTAAGAATCTTGTTGACGCCGCTGCCTTCATACAGGCGGGCGATCTCCTTACCAATTTCCCGAAGAAAGGCGGTGTCGATGGTCTGATTCAAAAAGCTTCCGACTTTCAGCATATTGCCGGAGAGGACCTTGCCCTCCGCAAGGATCTTCTGTTCCATTGCTTTCATGATTGCCATTCACTCCTAAAAACATAAAAAGCAGACTGATCCAGTCTGCTTGCCGAAACAATGCCCTATGGGCTAAAAGGTACTTTACCAATAGTCATGACTAGGGCGTCATGGTAGAGACTTTCGGGCCATTCATCCGAGATTATATCGGCAAGTATTTGATTCGTCTTTATCCTACCACAAAAAAGATTTTTGTCAATATGAACAAAGGCTGCTGCACGTTTTTTGTCACAATGTTGAAAAAGAGAGGATGGAATATTCTTTTTTCCGTCATTTTCTCTCGAAAGAAGTTCCTTTTTGGGGAACGGTCCGTTTCGCCAGTAGTTTCGTCAAAATATACAAAAAGAAGGGGAAGTGCCATTTTTCTTTTGGAATGAAAACGGGGAAAAAATAATTGCTTTTTTGGAAAATTTTCGTTATACTTGCAACAGCAAACTTTGAAAGGGGACTTGGGTATGCTTCTGTCTGTAATGAAACAGTTGGGTATATCGAGTTCCCGCTATTTTTATCCCGTGGCTTTGGTATCCGGCCGGTAAGAGTGGTATTGTCCGCTCTCGCGGACGAAAACAGCCATCCTTTCTGTTGCTTTGGTGCCTGTGCCCCGTGAGCAAAGAAAGGATGTTTTTTTATGGAAAACGAAAAGAAAACAGACGGCATTTATGATGCCCGCAAGCTTGGCGTTCCCAAGATGCTGATCCTGGGCATCCAGCACCTGTTCGCCATGTTCGGCGCCACCATCCTGGTGCCCATCCTGGTGTCTGGCTACTTCACAAAAGCCGGGTGCGAAGGTCTGAACACCGCGCAGCTGATCCAGATGGCCCTGTTCTGTGCAGGCGCCGGCACACTGTTCTTCCATGTTTGCACAAAGCTGAAGGTTCCCGCGTTCCTCGGCTCCTCCTTCGCTTTCCTGGGCGGCTTTGAGTCCATCGCCAATCTGTCCAAGACCACCTATGCAGGCATGACCGCCAACGATGTGCTGGCTCACGCCTGCGGCGGTATTGTTGTTGCCGGACTGCTGTACCTCGTTATGGCGTTGATCATGAAGCTGGTTGGCGTCAGACGGGTCATGCGCTTCCTACCTCCCGTTGTGACCGGCCCCATCATCATTCTCATCGGCCTGTCCCTGGCCGGCAGCGCCGTTGGCAATGCCTCCAACAACTGGTACCTGGCAATCCTGTCCCTGGTCATTATTGTGGCTGCCAACATCTGGGGCAAGGGCATGATCAAGATCATCCCCATCCTGCTGGGCGTTGCAGGCGCGTACCTGGTAGCCGTTGTGCTGCACTTCTGCGGCTTTACGAATCCTGACGGCTCCGCCATCATCAACTTCTCCGGCGTGGTGGCCGCGGTCAATTCCGGCGTTTCCGGCTTCATCGGCCTGCCCAAGTTCCATCTGGCCAAGTTTGACTTCACTTCCATCCTGGTGATGGCTCCCATCGCCATAGCTTCCATGATGGAACACATCGGTGATATTTCCTCCATCTCCGCCACTGTCGGCAGCAACTTTGTTGAGGATCCCGGCCTGCAGCGCACCCTGGTGGGTGACGGTATTGCCACCGCTCTGGCCGGAATGGTCGGCGGCCCCGCGAACACCACCTACGGCGAGAATACCGGCGTTCTGGCGCTGTCCAAGGTTTATGATCCCCGGGTAATCCGCCTGGCAGCCATTTTCGCGGTCGCCCTGTCCCTGTTCCCCGTGGCTGCGCAGGTCATCGGCTCCATTCCTGCCGCGATTATCGGCGGCGTATCCTTCGTCCTGTACGGTATGATCTCCGCCATTGGCGTGCGCAACATGGTTGAGACCCATGTGGATCTGACCAATTCCCGGAATCTGATTGTGGCCGCTGTGATCCTGGTCTCCGGACTGGGCTTCTCCAACGGCATCACCTTTGAGATCGCCGGTGCCAGCATTACCCTGACCTCCCTGGCTATCGCGGCAATTGTCGGCATCTTCACCAACGCCATCCTGCCCGGCAAGGACTACGAGTACAAGAACTGATTCCAGCACAACACATTGAAGGCCACCGGCGGAGCCGGTGGCCTTCAGACTGTCAATAAACCTCCAAACCGTCAAAACCGGGTGCGGGAGGTATGACCGCAGCGATCTTTAAGAAGGATCAACAACAGAAAATTATGGCAACACCGCATAAATGCCAAAATCCGCATTATACAGCGGGTGCCAAATAAAAACTGTGGATAACCTCTGAATTATTGTCCGCAAAGGCGCACTGACTCAAGCCGTCAGAAATTGAATTTTTCAATAATGAGCAACGCCATTTTGGCGGCGAGATTGCTGCAGAAGAATTGCGGGATTTATCATATGAAATACTGGAACATTTTACTGGATATTACGGCTTAACAAAACTGTTTGATGTAGCTAATTCGTTCAAAATCAGAGGTTGGGACAGTAAAAACAACTTTGATTACACTATGACTTGTGAGGCAGATGGGAGTATCGCAATTACCTAAGCTATTTTTGGTATACTTTAAGCATTTCTTCCACTTTCACATTGGCTGATTTGTGCTTTTACAACTTCTCTTACATACAAAAAGCACTTGCTTCGGCAAGTGCTTTTTGCAATGATACCCGTTCCTGCCACTGATCGCCCATGTCCTGCCGGTACTTATCGTACCATTCCTTGTATTCCGTCAGTACCGATAAGAGTTTTTCCGATAATCGGATTTTTAGCAAAATCCTGTTAATTTGCGCAGGCGTATGTTCTATCCATAGACTTTAGGGCTGAAAAGCAGAGAAAAATATGTTATAATTGCTACAATAATAAAAATTTTTGATCAAAATTTAACCAAAAGCGGTTTCGTTCCACTATATAAGCAAAATCACCGGTGATGATGAAGCAAAGGGGGTGTAGAATTGGATAAACAAGAACTTGATTCGAAGGTTGAAGAGATAGCAAAGGCTCTTTTATCCTACTGCAGTGTCCGAACGTCAAACCATTTTGAAGCTGAGGACTTGGCTCAAGATATTATTTTGGAGATATATAAATCTTCAAATAGCATACGAAATGTTGATGCAGTTTATGGTTTTATGTGGGCAGTCGCAGGCAATGTATATAAACAGTGGTGTAAAAACAAAGCCAAAAGCAAAGAATGCGAGCTGACGGACAATTTGCCGGATTTGGCAGAGTTGTTGGATGAAGATGATTCTGCGTTATTTCTGCTCCGTCGCGAATTGACACTGCTTTCGGAGAAGTATCGAAAAGCTGTTGTTTTGTACTACATTGAAAACAAGTCTTGTTCGGAAATATCCGATTGCCTCTCGATTAGTGAAAGCATGGTAAAGTACCTGCTATTCAAATCACGACAAATTCTGAAAGAAGGTATGAGTATGGAACGAAATTATGGTCAACAGAGCTATAACCCTAAAGGTCTTTCCCTTTTGTTCTGGGGAAACGGAGCAAACCGTTATTACCATCTGTGTGATAGCAAAATATCACAGAACATTCTGTTCGCCTGCTATAATGACAAACTGAGCGCAGAGCAAATCAGTCTGGAGATCGGTGTATCTCTCCCGTATATGGAAGATAAACTGGCTGAACTTTGCGAATATGAACTCTTAAAAAAAGATGGCAATAGGTATTATACCAACATTGTGATCTTCACAAGAGACTTTGCCAATGAAGTGAATGCCAAAACATCTGAGCTGCGAGGAAAAATAGCGGATATGCTAACGGACTCCATTGCGCAACATGAGAAGGAAGTTCGTAATGTGGGCTTTTCCGGAGCTGATATGAACAATAATGCTTTTGCCTGGCAAATGGTAAGCTTTATTCTGTATCGCGCAGTGATAGAAATTCTTCAAAATAAAATTCAGGTAGTCTGTCACAAACATAAATTCGGAACGGAATGCATCATATGGGGCGCTGAGAACGGAGATCAGAACTCTCGGGAATCTAAATTCGGTTTCGGTATCTCCAATGTTGTGAACATCACCGGAGATTATGTGCAGTTTATGGATTTCCCAATCAACGGAGAAATGGTGCATCATTACTGTTTCGATCGGCAGAATGTTACAAATGTGTTCCTGGATATTGCTAAGGGCAACACAGAGCATTTCAGTGACAATGACAAGGCTTTAGCAGCTGATATGGTTCGTAAGGGATATGTCATTTCAAACAATAAGGGGCTTTTTGTAAATGCGCCTGTACTTACAGAAGAGCAGCATAGGGCAATAAAGGATATCTTCGCGGAAACGGCTGCTAAAATTGCAGATGAAGCCGAAAAAATGATGGAAACGGTTACAAAAATATTGAAGAATCATGTGCCGGTACATTTGAAGAAACTTGCGAAAGATATGGCTTATCTTCGTTTGTTTGAAGATGCGATATCTGCCCCCGTTTCGATTTTGTATGATCGCAAATATTTGCTGCCGTATAATGGCGATGGTATTCTTCCAACAACCTATGTTATTCTGAAATAATCGTACGCAATAAAAACAACATAGGAAGCCTCCTGCCGCGAAATACGGCAGGAGGCTGTGCTTATAAAAACCGGCAGACCTCTCTCAGAAGGTTGCCACATCAGGATCCGCGGGCAGCGCGGGATCCACACGCAGCGCGGTCAGCACCGGGCCAAGATCCCCCTTGTAGAGGGAATGCCGCTCCGCGCTGACAGTCGCTGTCACCATCACCCAGCTTCTGGGCTTCAGGAGCTTTGTCTTCGTATATCTGCAGGGAATGCCGCAGAACTGGATGTCCTCCACGCAGCAGGTCATCACGAACCGTCCCGGGGCAAACATATTGTTCTTCTCCCGCCGGAGCATGGCAACCTGTCCCTTGAAGCAGACGGTCTTTCCCTCATACTTTGCAGGCTCCTCGGTCACATCCCGGAACCAGAGGGCATAGTCCTCGTCCTTGATGGTGATTACCGGCGCGTTGATATCAAAGGGCAGCGGATCCTCCACATTGTCCGGCGCCGCGGAACCGTCCACATACTCATACATAATGTCGATCCGGCGGTTGGCGGCTCTGGCGATCTTGTGCAGCGGCATGGTATCCTCACCGGGCTGCAGCCGGTTGAAGAATACCACCTGGGCGCCTGCCAGCTTGTCCATGACCAGGTTGCGCATATTGGCATTGTAGGTCTGGAACGTGGTAGCGTCCGCGAACATCAGCTCCTGGGCGACCACCCAATCCTGGGGGAACCGGCTGTACAGGTCGCCCACAAGCTGCATACCGTTCAGCTCAGCCACCACCCGCTCCGCCTTATGGGTCTTTGCCAGATCAGAAAGCTGCTTTGGGGTGACGGTTTCCTGGTTCAGCACCTCCAGAAACACATTTTTCTGGGGATAGGTGGAAAAATCGTATTCCTCCTCCCCTTCCTCAAAGACCAGCAGCAGCGTCCGCTCTCCGGCGTTGAACCGGGGATCCTCCAGCGTTTCCTGGATAAACTTCGTCTTTCCGGCATCCAGGAATCCGGTGAACACATATACCGGGATCTGCTGCATGATTTACACCCCAAACAGCGCGGCGATCCTGTGCTCATCCAGCTTGGAGCCAATGACGCACAGACGGCCCATGACACCGGCAGCGCCGGTACGCAGATCGATTTCACCGGGCACGAAGTCAAAGTGGATCCAGCTTCCATCCCCCGCGGCAACGATGCCCTTGGCCCGCAGGACGATGCCGTACTCGCCGGAATCCAGCTCCTCCAGCGCCCCGCGGATGCCGTCCATGGTGAACTTCCGGGCAGTTTCCACACCCCAGGAAGAGAAGACCTCGTCCGCGTGATGGTGGTGATGGTGCTCATGGTCGTGGTCATGGCAGCAGCATTCATCTTCGTCATGGTGATGATGGTGATGATGCTCATGCTCATGGCAGCAGCACTCGTCCTCATCATGGTGATGATGGTGATGATGCTCGTGCTCATGGTCGTGGCAGCAGCACTCGTCCTCATCATGGTCGTGATGGTGGTGATGCTCGTGCTCATGGTCGTGGCAGCAGCACTCGTCCTCGTCATGGTCATGATGGTGATGATGCTCGTGCTCGTGAACCAGCTCCGCCAGCTCCAGCGCCAGTGTATCGTTGCCTTCCATGGCGGCAATGAGCTGCTCCCCTGTCAGTTCGTTCCAGGGCGTCGTCACCAGCGTGGCCTTGTCATTGTGCTCACGGATCAGCGCCACGGACGCGTCCAGCTTTGCCTGGGGAATCGAGTCGGTACGGGACAGGATAATGGTGGAAGCGGTCTCGATCTGGTTGTTGTAGAACTCGCCAAAGTTCTTGATATAGACCTTTACCTTGCCCGCGTCAGCCACCGCCACGGTATACCCCAGAGTCACATCCCCATTGGTCACCTTCTTCACGGCACCGATCACATCGGACAGCTTGCCCACGCCGGAGGGCTCGATGATCACCCGGTCGGGATGATACTCGCCGATGACCTTCTCCAGCGCCTTGCCGAAGTCGCCCACCAGGGAGCAGCAGATGCAGCCGGAGTTCATCTCGGTGATGTTGATGCCCGCGTCCTGCAGGAACCCGCCGTCAATGCCGATCTCGCCGAACTCGTTTTCGATGAGCACCAGCTTCTGACCCTTGTAGCCCTCCGCGATCATCTTTTTGATCAGCGTCGTCTTTCCCGCGCCCAAAAAGCCGGAATAAATGTCAATTTTCGTCATGATTCATACACCTTCTGTACAAAATTTTACATCTTATTATATCACCGAAAACGAGAATTGACAAGACAAATTTCCAAACTCTTCCGACCGTTCTCCCTTGTTTTCGACATTCCCCATCCGTTATTCTACTATCGGCGGCAGCTTCCTCGCTGCGACATACCGCCCCGCGCCGTTTCGGCTTCCCCCCGAAGGGCGCATTCCCCGCAAAACGCCGGTTGGAGCTCCCAACCGGCGTTTTCAGATTCAGAGGACAGGGATCAGCAGCATTTGGTTGGCTGCCGGTTCTTCCGTGCAGTGGTTCAGCTTTCGGATGGCTTCCACCGTGGAGCCGCAGCCCTTTGCCAGCTCCCAGAGGCTCTGTTCTTCCCCGATTCGCCGGACGATCAGCGACGGTCTTTCCGGGTCCTGGACCCGTTCCTCACCGATCATCAGCCCGGTGACCATGTTCATTCTGCCGCAGCCCTCCGTCACGGTGTTCAGCATCACATCCCCATGGGTCTGCGTATCCGCGCCGGACAGGGAAGCCTGGGGTTTTCCGGCAAAGCCGACCATGGCGCGCACCGTGCAATCCTCCCCCACCGGGAACGGCACTTCCGTCTCTGCCCTGGCGGTGGCGCTTTGCAGGGTGCCGTCCTCATTGTACCAAAGGCACTGGAACATTCCGGGCACGGTCAGTGCCGTGTTCTGTTCCGTGCCGGCAATCCGGGGGAAGCCGGAATAGAATACCAGGTCGGCAGGCTCCTTGCCGTCCGTATGCATGGTCTGCCGTACCGGGACGGTTTCGCTGCGGCGGTCCAGATATACCGGCAGTTCCAGCGGCGCCGTCTGCATCTGCACATCCGCGCGGACGCTGTAGGCATCCTGCACCAGCTCCATAGGTTCCTGCTCCGAGACCATGTATTGCCCCAGAAGACCGCATTTGATGTGCAGGAGTCCCTCCTCCCCCAGATCCAGTTCCAGATTTGTGGTCACCGGCAGGGTCTGCAGGGACGCTTCCCGGTCATATTCCCTCTCCAGATCCGCGTACTGGGAGAAGGGCACCTCAAAATCCCACCCATGCAGGCGGCTGTCCTCCCCCATGTACAGGATGTGAAGATTCCCGGTGCCCCGGAACAGGGCTTTGTCCCCGACCACCTTCTGCTCCGTGATCCTGGGCTGCATTTCATAGCGGATCAGCCTCTGCAGCGCGGGCGCGTTCCCGGGCAGGTTCAGCTCCTCGTCCATGGTGAAGGTCTTTTCCCCTGCCTCCCTGGGCAGTTCCAAAAGATAGCTTTCCCGCAGCAATTCCACGCCCTCGGGAACCTGTCCGGGATGGTACACCGGCGCGGTCTGCTCCACCAGGGCTTCTCCCAGAATCTCCATGTTTGCCCGCAGCATCAGTTTTCTGGCGGACAGGCACCGGGCATCCACACTGCGCAGCAGGGGCTGCACCCGGATGACCCCATCCCGTTCGGTCTGGGGGATCTCCCACTTCGTCTGAAAGGGGATCCAGCTATCCAGCCGTCTCGGCTCCGAGCCGTCCTCCGGGGCATAAAGCACCCAAACCATGACACCCCCGGAGACGATCATGGCACTGCTGCGCCATTCCTTGCCCCGGAGCATGATCTGCCCCCAGGCCGCAAGGATCCGTCCCGCGTCCGGCATGGCATCCGGCAGGCGAACCTCCTGTGTCTCCTCCTGCGAAATGACCTCTGATACCAGCTTTTGCAGGAAACGACAGTCTGTTTTTTCAAATTGCAGTTCCATACCGACCACTCCTTCTTCCGCAATTCACACTTCACTGTATGCGGGCGGGGACAGGTTTATGCCTACTTTCTATGGAGCAGGGAAAACCCGATGAAAATGGCTGTGATTCCCAGGATACACGCCAAAAAGCCGGAGTTCATCCAGCTTCCGATCAGCAATCCGACCCCGAAGGCCAGAATCGCGCTTCCGTGCAGCAGATTTCTCCGGCACATAAAGATCGCCTCCCGCACAAATCTATGCGGAAGGCGACCGAAAAATGATGGGTTATTTCTTCATGGTTTCCACGCAGGCGGCAAGCACCTTGGAGATGATGGGTACGCAGACCGCGCTGCCGTAGCCGCCGTTTTCCACCACGACCACGAAGGCAAGCGGGTATTCCGTGTTCTGGACGAAGCCCGCGAAGGTGGCGTTGGGCTTTTTGCCGCCGCCAACCTCTGCGGTGCCGGACTTGGCACAGACGGACAGCCCGGGGAAATGATCCGCGCCGTAGGTCAGCAGCACGTTGTTTCGCATATACTCCGCCAGCTTGTCGGCCACATCCGCGGTCATCAGCCGGTCCGTGTTCACCGTCTTGGCTGTGTAGACCGTCCGGGAGCCGGAGGTGATTTTTGCCACCAGATAGGGCTCCGCCGCGTTGCCGTGTCCGGCGATGGCACCCATGAAGGTCATGAACCGGCAGGGATTCACTTCGTCCAGGTGCTGTCCGATGGCGCTCCAGGCAACCTCCACCGGCGCGGCGTTCTCCAGGTGGAACTCCCCCTTGGAGACGGTAATGCCGTCGAAGGTCAGATTGTCCACCACCCGGTACTGTGCCACGGCTTTGGAGAGGTTCTCCGCGCCGATCAGCTCGGAAATCTGGGCAAACACACAGTTGCAGGACTTCGCGAGGGCTGTTTTCAGGTCAATGGTGCCGTGGGATTTCTCACAGGTCACCTTGTCAACACCCATGTAATAGGTGCCGGTGCAGGTGAATTTCAGGTTCTCAATGCCGTCGATGTTTTCCAGAGCGGCAGCGGTGGTGACCACCTTGAAGATGGAGCCGGGTACATACCGCACCTGGGTGAAGCGGTTCAAATAGGTGCCCTCATAGGCGCCCGTGGTATCGCCGTCAATATCCGGCACGTTGTCCGGGTCATAGCTGGGAGTCGTCACGGCGCACAGGATCTCACCGGTCTTGTAATTGTAGACGGCAACGGTTCCTTTATAGCTGCCCATGGCCTCCAGCGCCACCTTCTGCACCGCGGCGGAAATGGTCAGTTCCGCGACACTGCCGGAGCCGCCGTAGGAATACAGGCCGTTCCAGCGGTCAAAGCCCGCCATTTCCCGGGAGTAATAGGGAATCGCGGGCGCGCTGATCTTTCCCTCCCGGTCTCCGAGCCAGTGCAGCGTCGAGATCCGGGTCTGGGGATCGCCTGCGTATGTTCTTCCCTCCGAAACATCCAGCAGCATGGTTCCTGAACGGTCTGTGACGAGACCGCAGCCGATGTTGCCGGCGTTATACACATGGGGGCTGCCGGGGAATGTGACCCAGTCGCCGGAATCCGCCAGATATTCCACCAGGAACATCCCGAGTCCCAGCAGCAGAACCAGGGTCAGCAGCACGGCAATGGAGGCTCTGCCCGCAATTCTATTCATCGTCGCCCTCCTTCCGGTTGGGCAGCCGCACGGCAAAGCTGGCGTTCTGCCGGGTATCCGCTGCCTTGACGAAGGCCAGCAGTCCCCACGCGGAGATCATGCTGGAGCCGCCGTTGGACACAAAGGGGAATGTGACGCCGGTCAGGGGCAAAATATCCACTGTGCCCAGGATGTTCAGGATCGCCTGCATCAGCAGCACGCTGGCAGCGGTGCAGCCGCCGATGGTATAGAATCCGCTTCTGCCCACGGCGGCGCTGCGGACGGCAAACATGGCCAGGGCGCCGATGGTCAGCACCATCATGACCGCGATAAGCAGCCCCCATTCCTCGGATACCGTGGCGAAAACCACATCGGTATCCGCCGCGAACAGGTGCTTCAGCCAGCCGTTATTGGCACCCAGCCCCAGCATTCCGCCGGAGGCGATGCACATCAGCGCCCGGGTCTGCTGGTAGCCCGCATTCAGAGGATCCTCCCAGATGTGCCGCCAGGAAGCGAACCGGCGAAGGGCATGGGGCGCAACCTTCAGCACCAGAACACCCGCGAATACCACTGCCGCCAGCGCCAGGGCGATGGTGCCGATGCTGCCGGAGCGCAGATAGGCAATGACCAGGAAGGTGACGAAGAAGATCAGCGCCGTTCCGAAGTCGTTCATCAGCGCCAGACAGCCGCAGATCATCGCGGAATACAGGATAAACAGGATCAGATTCCGCTTGTTCATGATCCGGTCCATGGTGGACGCGCCCACATAGACAAAGCAGACCTTGGTCAGCTCCGAGGGCTGAATGGAAAGGCCTCCGATAAACAGCCAGTTTTTCGCGCCGTAGGATTCCCTGCCGAACAGCAGGGTGATCACCAGAAAGCCGATGCCCGCGGCAGCCGCCAGGTATCGGATCCGCTTGGCCCGCTCCAGATCCCGCAGGGACCAGCCCACAAACAAAAACAAGGTCAGTCCCAGCGCGCCGGCAACGAGCTGCTTGTACACCTCACCGGGCGCCACCGTCATGATCACCGCCATGCCGATGGTACAGAGGAAAAAGGCGATGGTCTCCACCTCAAAGGTCGGTCTGCGGATGATCAGGTAGAAGCACAACAGCCCCCACTGGGCAAGGAACACACCGCCGAAGCCCCACAGCACATTGGCGTACAGCCCGGGGTCGGCGTTCAGCAGAAACGCCATGGCAAACAGGCACTGCACCAGGCTCAGCAGGATCAGATTCCAAACCGAGGAGGATGCCTTTCCCGCCTGCGTCCGAAGCTGTCCCAGCCGGATCTCCTGTCTGCGGGAAATGGGCTCCAGGGTCATATCCAGCCCACCCAGGGAGATCACGTCCCCGGGGTAAATGGCGCTGATCTGCACCGGCTCGCCGTTGACGAAAACGCCGTCCTTGGAATTGGCGTCACTGACCGTCCAGCTTCCGTCATCATACCGGGTCAGAACCGCGTGGTTTCTCGACACCGTGGGGAAATCCACCACAATATCGCTGCGCTTGCTTCTGCCGATCACGTTTTCCCAGTGGGTGATGGGAAGCCGGTTGCCGTCCGGCAGGCACAGCCACGCCCAGATCTCCGGCTCCCGCCGGAAGGTCAGCAGCGGACGGATACTCCGCCACAGCAGCAGTCCGATGAGCAGCGGCATCCCATAGCGCAGCACCGCGGTGTAGACATTCACCGTGGTTTGGGAGGCTTCCGCGAAGGAAGTCAGCAGCTTTTCCAATTCCTTCACCCCTTTCTTTTGTTGGTATCGTAGAGGAAGATTGCCCATTTGTCAAATTAAGAATCATTAAAATCCGTTCATGCCCCGCAGCAGCGCGATCTCCGCCGCATAGCCGGGCAGTTCATTGGGTGTTTCCAGAATCATGGGCTTGTCGCGCAGCAGCGGATGGCAGACGATTCTGCGGAAGGTCTCCTCTCCCAGATAGCCCTTGCCGATGCACTCGTGCCGGTCCTTGTGGCTTGCCATGGGGTTCTTGGAATCATTCAGGTGCAGGGCTTTCAGCCGGTTCAGACCGATCACCCGGTCAAACTCCGCCAGCACACCGTCCAGATCATTCACGATGTCGTATCCGCCGTCCCATACATGGCAGGTATCCAGGCATACGCCCAGATCCGGTCTTCCCACCGCGTCCAGGATCTTCCGAAGCTCCTCAAACCGGCCGCCCACTTCACTGCCCTTGCCCGCCATGGTCTCCAGCAGCACCGTCACGGGATAGTCCGGCTTCATGGCAGCGCGCAGGGCATCCGCGATTTGCCCGATGCCCGTGTCCGTCCCCTGACCCACATGGCTGCCCGGATGGAAATTATAGTAGTTCCCGGGAAGATTCGCCATCCGGCGCAGGTCGTCTTCCAGTACGGAGGCCGCGAAACGCCGTGCCTCCGGGTCCGCAGTACACAGATTCATGGTGTATGCCCCGTGGGCAACCAGTCTGCCGAAGCCCAGCTCCCCCATGATTTCCATTGCCCTGGCGCAGTCCTCCGGGTCCTCTTTTTTTGCCTTGGAGCCTCTGGGATTTCTGGTAAAGAACGCGAAGGTATTGGCGCCGATCTCCCGGGCGGTATTCACCATGGCGGTATTTCCCCCGGAAGCGGACAGATGACAGCCGATATAGCGCATATGTTTCACCCCTTTGCTGTATTTTACCACGCAAAAGGAAAAAAAGCAAATCCTCTTTCCTTTTTCCCCGGGGTCTGATATAATGACCGTTGGAGGGATGCCATATGCCAAAATCCGACAATCAGAAGATTAAGATCCTGTACATTCTGGACTACCTGAAAGAAAATTCCCACGAGGATCACCCCGTGAGAACTCAGGGAATCATAGATTATCTTGCCAAGCTCGGCATTTCCTGCAACCGGAAGACCGTGTATTCCGACATTCAGGCTCTTGTGGATTACGGTGCGGACATTCAATCCCATCCCGGGAAAAACGGCGGCTTTTTCCTGGCTTCCCGGAACTTTGAGCTGCCCGAGCTGAAGCTGCTCATCGATGCGGTCCAGTCCAGCCGGTATCTGACCCGGGAAAAATCCCGGGAGCTGATCCGCAAGCTGTGCAGGGAGTGCAGCCGGTATGACGCCACGCTGTTAAACCGGGATGTGCTGGTCAGCGGACGGGTCAAGTCCATGAACAGCAGTATCTACTATAATGTGGATGCCATCCAGGAAGCCATCTGCAAAAACCGGAAGATCACCTTCCGCTACTTCGACTGGAACATCCGGGGAGAACGCTCCTACCGTCCCAACACCTATGTGGCAAGCCCCTATGCCCTGTGCCAGGACAATGAAAACTGCTATCTGCTTGCCCATTCCGACCGCCATGGCGCCACCCATTACCGGGTGGACCGGATGACGCAGATCTCCCTGTCCGCCGACAGCCGCACACCCTGCCCGGAGCTTACGGGAAACGCCCTGAACGACTATGCCAACCGGCTGTTCCAGATGTTCTCTGGCGACTCGGTCACCGTCCGGCTTCGGTTTCACAATTCCCTGGCCAATGTGGTCTTTGACCGCTTCGGACACGACGTGATCCTGATTCCCGACGGGGATTCCCATTTCATCGTCACCGTCGCCGTCGCCGTGTCTCCCATGTTCCTGAGCTGGATCATCGGCTTCGGAGATCGGGCAAAGATCCTCTCCCCGGACAGCGTCATCGCGCAGTGCAGGGAAATGTGTGAGAGCGTGCTGCGCCAGTATTCAGACCCCCAGGGCGATGTTACATAGAACCGTCTGTATCGCCTGCTCCGCGTCCTTCGCCCGGTCCGCGTCCGCAAGGACACACACGGCGTAGTGATAGCAGCCGTCGTCCAGGATTGCCACCCTGCCTACCCGGTCGCCATTCTCTCCCGCCGCGCTCCAGGCCATGTCATGCCGCTGGAAACCGTTTTCCACCCGGTCCAGCACGGTCAGCGCATCCATTTCGCAGCCCGTCACCGCCCGGACGGTCTCTGCCAGATTCCCGGACCGCTGGATCTGCACGCTGATCTCATATCCGTCGCAGATATAGACCCGCTGCCCGTCCTCCGTCTCCATCGTGGGCACCGCCACTCCGCCGGGCAATTCCAGCAGCACCTCCCGGGGTTCCCGGACAGGCGGCACCTCCTGCCACACATCTTCCACCGTCTCGAACACCGGGACGGATCCGCAGGCGGTCAAAAGCAGCACCAAAACAAGCAAAAACCATACGCGTCTCATAGTACCCCTCCAGAAAGGAATATGAAAGATGAAATACTTTCTTCTCTACCTGCTTCTAATCAATGCAGCCGGGTTCGCCCTTATGCTGATCGATAAGTACAAGGCAAAGAAAAAAATGTGGCGCATCAGCGAGGCCACGCTGCTAAGCGTTGCCGCCATCGGCGGCAGCGTGGGCTGTCTCATGGGGATGTATGCCGTCCGCCACAAGACCAGGCATATCAAATTCACGCTGGGGATTCCCCTGCTCCTTGCCGCGCAGATTGCGCTGCTCCTCTGGCTCCATTCCAGATTTGCATAAAGAACCGGGTGTGTACCAAAGGCGTACACACCCGGTTCTTTACCGTTCCAAAATCAGCGCTTCCGCGCTCATCATACCGTCAACGGCAGCGGACATGATGCCGCCGGCATAACCGGCACCCTCTCCCGCTGGATACAACCCGGTCAGGGCAGACTGTCGGTTCTCTCCCCGGAGGATCCGCACGGGAGAGGAGCTTCTGGTCTCCGGCCCGGTAAGCACCGCGTCGGGATCCGCGAAGCCCTTAAGATTCCGGTCCAGCAGCGGCAGCGCCTGCTCCAGAGCGGAGGTGATCCGCTCCGGCAGCACCCGGTGCAGGTCGCACCAGGTCACGCCGGGACGGTAGGTGGGCTTCACCCTGCCCGCTTCATAGCTGGGAACCCGGTTCAGGAAGTCCCCCACCCGCTGGGCAGGCGCGCGGTAGCTCCTGCCGGCGGCTTCAAAGGCGCGGCGCTCGATCTCCTGCTGCCATTTCACGCCGCCCAGCACCCCGGGATATGGAAACACCTCGGGATTCAGCGACACCAGCAGTGCCGCGTTGGAATTCACGCCGTCCCGGTCCGCCAGACTCATGCCGTTGGTCACAACGCCTTCCTCTTCCGACGCGGCAGCCACCACATAGCCCCCGGGACACATACAGAAGGTGTAAACCGTGCCGTCCTCCAGGTGCCTTACCAGCTTGTAATCCGCAGGCGGCAGGGCAGGATCCTCTTTTCCGTACTGCGCCCGGTTGATTTCCTCCTGTAAATGCTCGATCCGAACCCCCATGGCGAAGGGCTTCGGCTCCATGGGGATCCCCGCCTCATGGAGCATGGCGAAGGTATCCCTGGCGCTGTGTCCGATGGCAAAAATCGCCCGGTCACAGGGAACCGTTTCCCCGTTTTCCAGCACCAGGCCGGACAGCGCGCCCTGTTCCGACCGCAGGCCGATGACCTTGCTGCGAAACCGCACCTCACCGCCCAGAGACAGGATCCTGCGGCGGATATTCTGCACCACCGTCAGCAGCACATCGGTGCCCACATGGGGCTTGGCATCGAACAGGATGTCCTCTCTGGCACCGGCTGCCACAAACTGCTCCAGAATCCAGTCGATCCGGGGGTTGTTCACCCCGGTGTTCAGCTTGCCGTCGGAGAAAGTCCCGGCACCGCCTTCTCCAAACTGCACGTTGCTCCCGGTGTCCAGCTCTCCCGTGGCAAAGAACCGCTCCACCTTTTCATGCCGGACAGCGGCTTCCTCTCCCCGCTCCAGAATCAGCGGCTTCATTCCCGCCAGCGCCAGCACCAGACCGGCAAACATTCCGGCGGGCCCGAAGCCCACCACCACCGGACGCTTCTGAGGCAGCTTTTCCGGCTTGGGAACCGAATAGAATGTCCGATCCACCAGGGCAGCCCGCTTGCAGGCGGCATTCTTCAAAACCTTTTTCTCATTTCCGTTTACCCGCACATCCACGGTGTAGATGATCCGCACATCCGGCTTCTTCCGGGCGTCCACAGACCGGCGCACCACGGTCAGATCCCGGATCGCGGAGTTGGAAACACGGAGCAGCTTCGCCGCCTCATAACCAAGCTGCGCCGGGTTATGGGCAGGAGGCATGGAAATATCCCGAATCCGAATCATTTGATCTCCTTTCCGGCGCTTCTGCCCGCCAGGTAACCCGAGCTCCAGGCCCACTGCAGATTATATCCGCCGCAGTCGCCGTCGATGTCCAGCACCTCGCCGCAGGCATACAACCCCGGCACCAGGCGGCTTTCCATAGTGTCCGGGTCAAATTCCGAGGTCAGGATGCCCCCGGCTGTGACCTGGGCGGAGTCCATGCCCAGAGGCGCGTCCAGCGGCACGGAAAAAGCCTTGACCACCCGGGTGATCTCCGCCAGATCCCGGTCGGACAGCTCCTCCGCGAATCCGCAGCCCCGGATCCCGGCGGCGCCCAGCAGCACCTTTCCGAGACGGTTGTGGAGGATCCCGGTCAGCAGTTCCTCCGCGGGAAGATTGGGAACCCGCCTGGATTTCAGCGCGGCGAGCAGCTCCGCCTCCGTCATCTGGGGCAGGAAGTCCAGTTCGCAGACCCATTGCCCGGCGCCTGCGCACACGTCCCGGGAAATTTCAAACACCACAGGCCCGGAAAGGCCGTATTCCGTGAATTGGATCTCCCCGGCGGATGCGGAGAAATGCCCGCCGTCCTTCAATATTTCGGCGCGGCAGTTGGCACGGACACCCTTCAGCGCCTTGACCCCCTGCCATGGGCTGCGAAGCTGCACCAGCGCCGGGCGCAGCTTCGTACAGCCGTGCCCAAAGGCGCGCAGCAGCTTATAGCCGGACATGGAGCCTCCCAGCTTGGTACCCGCGAGACCGCCGCAGGCCACAATCACCCGGTCGCAGGTCAGCGATTCCTCTCCGTATTCCACCCGGAAGCCGCCGTCTTTGCGGCGGATCCTGCTGACTTCGCAGCCGGTCAAAACCCGGATATTCGGCTTGTTCAGCGCGAAACGCAGCACATCCACCACCGAATTTGCCTGATCCGAGTAGGGATAGATCCGCCCGGAGGCTTCTTCCACGGTGAGAAGTCCCATTCCCCGGAACCAGGCCAGGGTCGCTTCCGGGTTCATCTGCGCGAAGGCGCTCCCCACGAATTCCGGTTGCTGCCCGTGGTAATGATCTCCGGGCGCATGGGCGTTGGATAGATTGCACCTGCCGTTTCCCGTCGCCAGCAGCTTTCTGCCCACTCTTGCCTGCCGCTCCAGCAGGACGACCTGTGCCTGATCCTGTTCGCCGGCGGCAATGGCTGCCGCCATACCGGAAGCGCCGCCGCCAATCACAGCAATTACCATATGTTCACCCTCTTTGGACTCATTATACTCCATTTTCCCCTTCCGCACAAGAAAAACTTCCTTGCAATGCGCAAAAGCTGTGGTATAATAGTCCCGGTGATAGCATGGATCGTGGAAATATCGAAAAAATCGCCCAGACAGCGGAGGATCGGATGCTGCTTGCCAAGCTGTGGGACAAGATCAGCAGCGGGATCCGCAGAGAGATCCCCGCAAACACCGGCTTCCTGTCACCCCGGGAGCAGGAAATGGCAAAATACCTGTTCGGCGAGCAGCCCTGCCTGGTGTTCTTCGGCGGGTACGAGGACGCGGAGCGGAAAATGCTCTGCTATGTCCCGGATTATCTGGAGCAGGACAGTCTGCTGTCAGAGGGCAGCCCGGTGGTCTGTCTGCGCGCTTCCTTCTTTGACGGTGACAGTCCCAGCCACCGGGATTTTCTCGGGGCGCTGATGGGCTGCGGTATCGGCAGAGAGACCGTGGGAGATATTTGCGTGGACAGCGGAAGCTGCGATTTCTTCGTCACGGACGGCATCGCGCCCTTTCTGATCCAGAACCTGCTGAATGTGGGGTGCACCCGGGTCAGGCTGTCCCAGGTGCAGCTTTCCGATGCCCATATTCCGCAGCCCCAGGTACAGGTGATCCACGATACCGTCAGTTCCCTTCGCCTGGACGCTCTGGTGTCCTCCGGGTTTCGGATCGGACGCGGTCTGGCGGCGCGGCACATCCAGGCAGGAAAAGCCGCCATCAACGGACTTCCCTGTGAGAAGCCGGATAAGACCGTAGCGGAAAAGGACAAAATCGCCCTCCGCGGTTTGGGGAAAATCACCCTGGCGCGGGTCGGCGGTCAAACAAAAAAAGGTCGGATCTCCGTGGAGATTCACCGGTATATCTGAGGTGTTGTATGAAACTGGACGAAGTGATCGCACGGATCAACGAGCTTGCGAAAAAGGCGAAAGCCACGGGCTTAAACGAGGAAGAGCTGGCGGAGCGGGATGCCCTGCGCCGGATCTATATCGACTCCGTAAAGGCAAATCTGGTGGGTCAACTGGATCATACCTATATCCTGCGTCCCGACGGAAGCAAGCAGAAGCTGGAGCGGAAACAGTAAACGCGGCATTTGCGAAAAATGCCGCTTATCCCCTTGACAAAAGAGGAATGTTCTGCTAGAATATCCTAGCATCAATTGAACAGTCTTTGGATTCGGAGTGATACCCAAGAGGCCGAAGGGGCTCCCCTGCTAAGGGAGTAGGCGTCTAAAAAGCGCGCGAGGGTTCAAATCCCTCTCACTCCGCCACGAAAAAGGTCACATTTGTCTACCTGACAAATGTGACCTTTTTCGAACTAAGTTTGCCTTTGCAGGCAAGTGAAGCTGCTGACGCAGTGAAGTTACTTCGTAGTGAAGTTTGCTTCGCAAGTGTTTTCGGGGCAAACTAAACTTCACTTTGTTCCGCAGGAACAATACTTCACTATGCCGCAGGAATAACTTCACTTTGCGAAGCCAAACTTCACCAACCATTGAAAATCACAACAAATTATGGCATAATCAATTACATAAACGAGAATTTGTGGAGGTAAAAGTGTTGAATAAGAGGAGAGCTGTTTGGGAAAAAGACGGATTTATAATACGCTTAGCAGAAAAATGTGATGCAGAAGATTATTACGCTCAGAACTACTGTCCGCTTGATAAAGAAGTTGCTCGACTGACTGGATGCAAGGAATCATTCACGAAAGAGGAAGTTATCTCTTTCTTTTTGAATGCTGTTGGTGAAGATGATAGATACTTCTTCCTAATTATATCGCCTGATGGTCAGATTATTGGAGAAAGTGTAATCAATGAGATTGATTGGGATTTGCGTTGTGCCAACTTCCGTATCGGCATTTTTCGTTCTACTGAACGGGGAAAGGGAATTGGAACTTGGGCAACCGAAGTGACCCGAGATTTTGCGTTTGAGCAATTAAAACTGCATCGACTGGAGTTGGATGTTTATTCCTTTAATCCTCGTGCGGAAAAAACATATTTGAAAGCTGGGTTTATAAAAGAAGGAATCCTCCGAGATGCCATTCTGGATGGGGACAAATTTGCTGATGATATACTGATGGCAATTTTGGAAGATGATTGGCGTAGAATAAAAGGCATAGACCAATAAATCTAGCTAATGTTTGTCAAGCATAATTTTTGCGCTATTGTTTGTAAAAAA
>JBJDYP010000056.1:0-9244 GCA_051867435.1 Faecousia sp. | reverse complement strand
ATCTGGGTGGGCGCTGTCTACGACAAGAACGGCGATGTCATCGATACCTTCGGCAACCGGATCCGGGGCCGTTACCCCGTGGACGATGTGGTGGATCCCGTCACCGGCGAGCTGCTGCATCCCAAGACCAAGCTCATGATGCCCGAGGATGCCGCCAAGTTTGAGGCACACGGCATTACGAAGGTCTATATCCGCACCATTCTGGGCTGTCGCGCCCGCAGCGGTGTCTGCGCCACCTGCTACGGCATGAACCTGGCCACCTCCAAGGAAGTGGATCTGGGCGAAGCAGTCGGCATCATCGCGGCGCAGTCCATCGGTGAGCCCGGTACCCAGCTTACCATGCGTACCTTCCACTCCGGCGGCGTCGCGGGTGACGACATCACCCAGGGTCTGCCCCGTGTTGAAGAGCTGTTCGAGTCCCGCCGTCCCAAGAAGATGGCGCAGATCTCCGAGATCACCGGTGTGGTCTCCATCGACGACTCCCACCGCAGCGCCATGCGCAGCATCACCGTGACCGCCGAGGACGGCGAGGTCAAGGTGTATCAGGTTCCCTTCTCCGTTGGCCTGAAGGTCGCTCACGGCAAGCAGGTGCAGAAGGGCGAGCCCATCACCGACGGCGCTCTGTATCCCCAGGATGTTCTGCGGATCTCCGGCGTGGAAGCCGTCCAGGATTACCTGGTGCAGTCCGTCCAGGCCGTGTACCGTCAGCAGGGCGTTGAGATCAACGATAAGCACATCGAAGTGATCATCCGTCAGATGATGCGTAAGGTTCATGTGGAGGAACCCGGCGACAGCAATCTGCTCACCGGCACCGTCATTGACAAGTTCGAGTTCGAGGATGCCTATGCCGCCGTCCAGGCGCGCATCGATGCCGGCGAGACCGAGCTCCAGCTTCCCACCTGCTCTGCGGTGCTGCTGGGTATCACCAAGGCTTCTCTGGCTACGGATTCCTTCCTGTCCGCCGCGTCCTTCCAGGAGACCACCAAGGTTCTGACCGACGCCGCCATCCACGGCAAGGTGGACCACCTGGTTGGTCTGAAGGAGAACGTCATCATCGGCAAGCTGATCCCCGCCGGCGCGGGTCTGGAGGCATACCGGGACTACCAGCCCGGCGCTACCCCCGAGAGCCGCATCACCGAGGAATTCATGCAGAACGCCATGAACGGATAATGGAAAAAGAGGGCCGGATGCTGGCAAACGCCACGCACCCGGCTCTCATTGTTTGGAAAGAAGAAAATGAACGACCCAAAATACGCGATACTACCCGGAAAGGAGCCGGTTTTATGCTGACACACAAAGGAACCCAGACCATCGAAACCCCCAGGCTGATTCTCCGCCGAGCCGCAATGGAGGATGCCCGGCCCATGTTTGATAACTGGGCATCCGATGCCGAAGTCACCCGGTATCTGACCTGGCCTGCCCACAGCAGTACGGAGATCACCGAAATGGTGATCGGAAGCTGGCTGGAGGGCTACCGGCAGGAGGATTTCTACCAGTGGATGATCGTTCTCAGGGAGAAGGGAGAGCCAATTGGCTCGATCAGCGTGGTGGCGCACAATGACCGGGTCGGCAAGGCGGAAATCGGCTATTGCATCGGCAGGAAATGGTGGCACAAGGGGATCATGACCGAAGCCCTGGGCGCGGTGATGGACTTCCTGTTTGATGAGGTCGGCATGAACCGGGTGGAAGCCCGGCATGATCCCAACAACCCCCATTCCGGCGCTGTGATGAAAAAATGCGGCATGCGGTATGAGGGAACCACCCGCCAGTCTGACCGGAACAACCAGGGAATCTGTGACACCTGCCTGTACGGGCTTGTGGCAGAGGACAGAAAGCGCCCCAAGGCTCCCATGAGTAAAAGGAACTGGTGAAGCTGACTGAGGAGGAGCGACCCGACCGCCGCCGGTGGCGGAGTCAAGGGAGGGGAGCGAGTGGCTGCGGTCGGTGTGCAACGCAGGCGCACTGTCGCCAAGGCGCACACCGGGCATCGCAACAGGATTACAGCAGTACGAATTTGCCGAAGTTTTGTTCTATACGAAAGGTGCCTGCTGCGCAACCCCTCCGGCAAAAATCAAAGAATTTTTGCCACCTCCCCTTACACAGGGGAGGCTTATAGCACGCAGAATGAAGAACCATTCTCCTCGCAGGGAAGGCTCTGGCATAAGCTGGTTTTCTACTTTTATGGGCAGCATAAGCCGTGCCGGAGCGAAAGCTCCGGCACGGTGGTTCCATTTATGACGATGCTTTTTTAGTTTACATAAAACTAACGGGAACGGGACGCGGTTCGGCTCCCGCCGGGGGACACCCGTCATTCTGTCTCCGGCTTTACGAAAGCGCGGTACCCTTCGCCGTACTGCACGCAGCGGGAGACCCGGCTCAGGGTGGCGGAGGAGATGTTGGTCTGCTCGATGACCTGGTTGTAGGTCTTGCCCGCCATCAGAAGCTTGGCGGCACGGATCCGCTGGGCCATCTGCTCCACTTCCTTCCGGGTGCAAAGATCGTCAAACAGCAGGGCGCAGTCTTCCTCCGTCCGCAGAGACAGAATCGTCTCATAAAGCTCCCGAATCATTCCGTCATCCATTTTCCTCTGTTCCATAGGGATCCCTCCGTCAGAATTTTTCCAGAGATCTGCTCAGAAATTGCCTTGCTTTTGGAGACCGGGGATTGCCGAAGACCTCCTCCGGCGTTCCTTCTTCTTCGATGATTCCGTCCGCCATGAAGATCACGCGGTCGGAAATCGCCCGGGCAAACTCCATTTCGTGGGTGACAATGATGATCGTCCGGTCCGCGCTTTTCAGACCGCATATGACCCGAAGCACCTCCCCGGTCAGCTCCGGATCCAGGGCGGAGGTGGGCTCGTCGAAGCAGAGGATCTCCGGCTCCAGGGCAAGGGCCCGGGCGATGGCCACCCGCTGCTGCTGACCGCCGGAAAGCTGGCAGGGATAGCTGCCGATCCGGTTGGAAAGCCCCACCTGGCCGATCAGGCTTCTTGCCTTTGCTTCGATCTGCTTTTCCGTGCCCAGCTTCATCAGCTTTGGGGCAAGGGTGATGTTCTCCAGAACCGTATACTGGGGAAACAGGTTAAAGGATTGGAAAACAAGCCCGAAGTGCCGCCTGCGGCGGCGGATCTCCCCGTCGGACAGCACCCCCCTGTCCTCGCCGGAGAACAACACCTCTCCGTTCACCCGGATGGTGCCGCTTTCCGCAAACTCCAGGAAATTCAGACAGCGAAGCAGGGTGGTCTTGCCGCTGCCCGAGGAGCCGATGATGGACAGAACCTCTCCTTTTTCCATGGAGAAGGAGATATCGTTCAGCACGGGGGTTTTCCCGAAGCGCTTCTGAATGTGTTCAACTTCCAGTATTGCCATTGTCTTACCCTCTGAAATAGTCCATTTTCTTCTCTGCCAGGTCAAACAGCACCGTCAGCACACCGCTGAATGCCAGATAATAGAGCGCCGTAAAAAACAGCGGCCAGATCTCGCCGGCAATGCCCTGGGAACCCTTCAGGAACGCGGAGCCTGCCCAGATGATCTCCTGCAGGGCGATGATGCGGGCGAGCGCCGTATCCTTCACCAGGGTGATCACCTCGTTGCCCATGGGAGGCACGATCCGCTTGACCACCTGCAGCAGCGTGACCCGGAAGAAGATCTGCCTTCCGGACATCCCCAGAACCTGACCGGCCTCCAACTGCCCCGCGGGGATGCTCTGGATGCCGCCCCGGTAGATCTCGGAGAAGTAGCAGGCATAGTTGATGATGAATGCCGCCGCGGAGGCAAGAAACCGCCCGGTTTCTCCGCCGCCCCAGATGGGAGATTTCAGCATCAGACCGGGGAAGTAGTAGATAATGAGGAGCTGCAGCATCAGGGGAGTGCCCCGGACGACCCACACAAAGGTACGGGTGAGCGCGCTCAAGGGCCGAAACCGGGACATGGAGCCGAAGGCAAGGATCAATCCAAGAGGCAGAGAACCCAGCAGCGTCACGGCAAACAGCTTCAGTGTCTGCAGGAAGCCCGTATTCAGTGCCTGAAAGACAACGGGAAATTGTAAAATGGTTTTCTGAAGGAATTGTACCATAACGTGTCCGCCTTTTCAAGAGATCAGCAGGCACATCCGCCCGGCGGAGGATGCCGGGCGGATGCGGTTTATAAGGAAGGGGATCATTGGGGGATCAGCGCGGCCTGGACACCGTAGGTCTCCGCGATGGCCTGGATGGTGCCGCTCTCATAATTGGTTTTGAAGAATTCGTTCAGTGCCCCGCAAAGATCAGAGCCCTTGCGGAAGCCCACGCCGTAGGTTTCGCTGTTCAGGCTGACGGTGTAGGTCAGGCCGGCATAGCCGGTGCCTTCGCCAACCATGGCGCCTGCCATCAGCGCGTCAATGACGGCCGCGTCGGAAGTGCCGGAGGCGACCTCCATCAGCGCGTCTGCCTGGGAAAGAACGGGGGTGCAGGCGAAATTCAGAGCGGCAATTTCCTTCTCCCCGGCGGAACCGGCCTCCACGGCGAACCGCAGTCCGGCGCAGCTTTCCACGGTTTGGAAGGCATCTGCCTTGTCCGCGGGAACGATCACTACCTGGGCGTTGTTGCAGTAGGCGTTGGAGCATTCCATGGCATCCATCACTTCGTCCGTCAGGGTCATGCCGTTCCAGACGCAGTCGATGTTCTTGCCGTCCAGCTCCAGAACCTTGTTGCCCCATTCGATCTCCACGAATTCCACCTGTAAGCCCAGGCTCTCGGCAAAAGCGGCTGCCAGATCCGCGTCAAAGCCGATCCAGTTGCCGTTTTCGTCCCGGTAGTCCATAGGCGTGAAGTCTGTAATGCCAACGACCAGGGTGCCCTTGCTCTTGACATATTCCATATCCGTCTGCTCCTTTTTGCCGCAGCCGGGCAGGCACATGGTCAGAAGCAGTACAGCGGCGATTACAACAGCGATTTTCTTTTTCATGGTAATAAGCTCCTTTTTCCTCGGGGAGGTTTGATAATCGCATTATACTTTAGCAAGCTAAAGTTGTAAAGTGCTATTTTTGCTTTTTGGATACTTTTGGATACCCATACAATTTCCGCAGCGGGATAAAAAACAAATCCGTGCAATTCGCAAAAAAGGAAAGCGCAGAGTCGCGCTTTCCTTTCAATGATTCCGTTCAGTCCAATTGGAGCAATTCTTCCAGGGCCTCCCGGAAGGGAACCGGGAGCTTTTCCGCTTCCCCGGGCAGGGATCGGAAATCCGCCTGTTCCAGAGCGTTGTAAATTGCTTCCTTGAAGTCCAAATCCATCTGGGCCCGCTGGAGCAGCCGAAACAGCTCTTCCCTGCGGATTTCCTTCTGCCGGGAGCCACGGCTGTGAAAACGAATCTGTATTTCCCGGGCGCTTCCCAGCTTCGGAAGGGTTGCCGCGCTTGACCGGAGGGATTCCACATAGCCGCAGTCCACGGTGGATTCCTCCGTCCCGGCGCGGACTGTCAGCGCTTCCACATCCATACCGCAGAAGCAGAGGGTGTATTGCCGGTTTTCGGGCACAACGGAAAGAGCACCGGAGATCCGAATGGTAACGGTCTGCCGCTGCCAGGAAAGAAGGATCTCCGTCCTTGCCGCAGCTCCGTTGGGGGCACCGTCGTCCTCATACAGCAGGAATTGCCCGTCGCTGCCGGGATAAATCCGCAGAAGCTGCTCCTGGGGATTCTCGGCGGCGCACAGCGTCTGCGCCATGGGGACAATGCCGCCGGCCTTCACAAAAACCGGGATGGAGGACAGGGGGCGGAAAGCGCGCACCCAGCGCCCGCCCTGATAACGGACGTGGGTGAAAAAGTCGTAGTAGGTTCCCTCCGGCAGCCAGACCTGGGTGCCTGCCATCTCCAACCCGGGTTCGCAGGGGGTGACTGCGGGAGCGACGATCATCTGGGAGCCGAATTCGTACTGGTTGGGGCAGCGGTAAGCGTCTGCCGCCTGGGGCCAGCCGTGGTACATGGGACGAACCAGGGGGATCCCTTCCGCATGGCTCCGATGGTTCATGGCGTGCAGATAGGGGATGAGCTGATGCCGCAGCCGCAGGAAATTACCCATGATCTCCCGGATGTCCTGCCGATACCGCCAGGGCTCCTTCCCGGCGAACCGGTTGCAGGAGCTGTGGAGCCGGTTGATGGGAGAAAATACGCCGAACTGCACCCAGCGGCAGGCCAGTTCATCGTCCCGGATGCCGTTCATGTGACCGCCGATGTCGTGGCTCCACCAGCCATAGCCGATGTTGGCGGCGGTGGCAGTGAAATAGGGCTGGAACCGCAGGCTCTCCCAGGACACCACGGTGTCCCCGGAGAAGCCGACGGGATAGCGGTGGGAACCGGGGCCGGCGTACCGGGAGAGGATCAGGGGCCGCCTGCCCTCCCGGGCGGCATCCAGGAAATGATAGTGGTTCAGCAGCCACAGCGGATCCAGACCGGGGATTTTCGACTGGGTTCCCTGCTGCCAGTCGATCCACCAGAAGTCCACGCCCTCCCGCTCCATGGGGCGCAGCAGGACGTCAAAGTAGCCTGCGCGGAAACGCTTCTCCACAAAGTCAAAGGGAATGGTCTTCCCGACCTCCGGGGACAGGCCCATGGCCTCCGCCATCCGGGGATAGCCCTCCTCAAAGG
Organism: Faecousia sp.; assembly: GCA_051867435.1. GTDB lineage: Bacteria > Bacillota > Clostridia > Oscillospirales > Oscillospiraceae > Faecousia. The sequence continues at coordinate 2,621 of JBJDYP010000056.1, read as the reverse complement.
GCTGCACGCCGTCCGCCGGGTGGAGATTCAGGGTCACCTTTTTCCCCCGGTGATGGAGCTGGGACAGAAGCTTGCCCGGGTTCTGGATCAGATCCCGGTTCCAGGTATAGCCCGTCCAGCCGCTGTATCCCTCCGGCACCCTGGTCAGGTGCCAGTCCATGTCCAATACCGCCACGGAAAAGGGCAGCTTTTCCCGGTCAAACCGATCCATCAGCGCCAGGTATTCCTGCTGGGTATAGGGCCAGAACCGGCTCCACCAGTTGCCCAGGGCATATCTGGGAAGCAGGGGCGTCTTGCCGCAGAGGCGGTAGAAATCCCGCAAGCCTTCGGCAAACCGCCTGCCGTAGAGGAACAGGTAAACATCCCTGGTGCCGGCGGATCTGGGGCAGGGCTCCCCGGAAGCGTCCAAAAGACAGCTATTGTCCTCCAGCACGCCGATGCCCTCCTCCGAGAAAATACCGTCCTCCAAAGGGATGGCGCCGTCGGCGGTGTCCAGGGTTCGGGCGGTACCGCCCAGGTTTCGCAGCGGCTCTCCGTAGTGCCAGACCGTGCCGGTGCAGGGCGCTATGGCGGAGAAACGGAACCGTCCTTCCTCCAAATGAATCCGGGCATGGTCGGTGGAGAGCCGGATCTGCCCATCCCGGACGGAAACCGCGCAGGCGGTCTCGGGGAAGTCCCGGTTGACCACGATCTGGCTGATCCGGTTCTCAAACCGCCGCGCCGGGTCAAATTCCAGGCGAAACAGCATGGATGTCAATGCCGTGACCCGCCAGGATCCCATGGGGTATTGGTTCTTTTGCCTGTTCTGTTCCATAAGCGGCTCCTTTTGATGATGTTTTTGTTCACATTGGATTTTATCACATCCCGTGATCCGTTGGCAAGGGGTTTCCCTCATGCAAAAGCCCGCTGTATATTTATTACTTTTCAATTGACATTCACGCTGCGGCGCGAGATAATAAAATTGCGGAAGTATCACAACATTTTACTACCCGGAGGGCGCGAGAGGAATTGCCCTCGGGCTTACCCGGAAGGAGGGGGACGAAGTGAAATGGAAGAAGACTATCACCCGGATCGCCCTTGGCCTTGTGCTGCTGTGCCTGCTCGTCTTATCATCTTCTTGTACAGCAGGAAAAATGAAAGACTATTACTCGCGAAAAGACAACTATGTAAATGCGTCAGGCATTGTAACGCATATTTCATATAACGAAGACAGATCGGCATTGTATTTGGGATTTTCGGATCTGAACCCTCAGTTTTGTGACAATAGTTTCAAAATTGTCGGTGAAAACCTGCTGATCGTTCAACAGAACGGAATAGATGAGAAAATCGAAATCGGAGATCAAGTTGGCTTTATTACCGCCGCAAGATACTTTGGCGATGGCTATGTAATGCCGATTGTAGAGCTATCTGTAAAGGAGGAAGAATTACTGAACTTTGAGGATGGTTTCGCAAATTTCTTAAAGTGGCTGGATGATTAACCGCGATATTACCAATGCGGGGAGGAAGCCATGCTGACAGTTGCCTGTGATCAGCCAGAGACTGCTTTTTGAAACAGGCGATTGATCGCCATGCACGATCAACATATCGGTAATACGAATTGCGCGGCGGGATCAAAAAATGACCATGGAGGCGAGCCTTGCCCGAAACGATACGGAGGGAAACAGCGATAGGAGGTAGGCTCTCATATGAAGAGAACCGTTAAAATAATAGTGAACACAGTACAGATTATTTCCTCTTGTGGGGTTATGCTCACCGGGGTGCTTGGTGCCATCTATGAAATTCTTGGTCATGGGAAATTTGAACAGATGCTGTCTGTGATAGGGCTTCCCAACGGATTTGAATGGACTTGGGTTATTGGCGCAATTATGTTGCTTTTGCTGATCCTTACATACATTATCAAGGGAAAATTGTTGTACCGGGACTTATGATGTGAAAACGGAGGAAAGAATGAAGAAATCGATATTTGCGTGTTTCTTGCTGCTCATCTGTCTTGCCGGATGCGCAGTTGATCCGCCGACTTACTATTTTGACGCCGATAAGCTGCTGGATCACGCAACAGAAATCCTGCTGGTTCAATGCAGAAATGATGCGCCTCAAGAAATACAAATCGGAAAAGAATCCGTACCAACCTTTGACGTAGACGATGCTGTTGTAATTGCGGAACTTGACAAGCCTATGTATGAAGACTTCATCAGGGAATTGTCAACAATCACTTTCCACATTGGGAATAGAAGTGTTGATTCGCCGACAGGATATGCGGTACTTATCTATTTGGAAAATCAGGAAGTGATTGTTTTGTCATGCACTGTAGTTAACGGAAAAGGTTTCAGCATGGCTGCTTCCTTTACTGCGGATGGAAAGTTTCTTGAGCACATCGCCTGCTTTGCGGATCGACCGGCGTTTGAGAAATTATTGGAAAAATTCTTTTTCGCAAACCGTTAGCCGTCCAAAACCCGGATGAGGGAGCAAAAGGCGGTATAGACCTATCGGCTTTCGTAAGCACACCGTCAAGTTCCGATTTATTGAGCAGTTGCAGGGACGTGAAAATGGCTCCCTGTAAAGGGAGCTGTCAGCGAAGCTGACTGAGGGGGAGCGACCCGACCGCCGCCGGTGGCGGAGTC
>JBJDYP010000055.1:0-37077 GCA_051867435.1 Faecousia sp. | reverse complement strand
GAAGGCCGCGTTCCCTTCATCAACTTCTTCGACGGCTTCCGTACCTCCCATGAGATCCAGAAGATCGCCATCTGGGACTATGAGGATCTGAAGGAAATGACCAATATGGAGGCTGTGGATGAGTTCCGCAAGCACTCCCTGAACCCCGAGCGTCCCGCCATGCGCGGCTCCCACGAGAACGACGACATCTTCTTCCAGCACCGTGAGGCCTGCAACAAGTACTATCAGGCACTGCCCGCAGTGGTCGAGAAGTACATGGCGAAGGTCAACGAGAAGCTGGGCACCAACTATCAGCTCTTCAACTACTACGGCGCTCCCGATGCCGACCGGGTGATCGTGGCCATGGGCTCCATCAATGACGTGGCGGAGGAAGTCATCGACTACCTGAACGCCCACGGCGAGAAGGTCGGCCTGGTCAAGGTTCGCCTGTTCCGTCCCTTCTGCCCCGAGAAGCTGGTGGCTGCCATTCCCGCAACCGCCAAGAAGATCGCCGTTCTGGACCGCACCAAGGAGCCTGGCTCCCAGGGTGAGCCTCTGTATCAGGACGTGGTCATGGCTCTGGCAAAGGCCGGCAAGCATGACGTGACCGTCATCGGCGGCCGTTACGGTCTGGGTTCCAAGGACACCCATCCCGCATCCGTCTTCGCTGTTTACGAAGAGCTGAAGAAGGACGCGCCCAAGAACGAGTTCACCATCGGCATCGTCGATGATGTGACCAACCTGTCCCTGCCCGAAGTCGCTTCTCCCAACACCGCCGCGGAAGGCACCATCGAGTGCAAGTTCTGGGGCCTGGGCGGCGACGGCACCGTGGGCGCCAACAAGAACTCCATCAAGATCATCGGCGACCATACCGACAAGTATGTCCAGGCGTACTTCCAGTATGACTCCAAGAAGACCGGCGGCGTCACCGTTTCCCACCTGCGTTTCGGCGACAAGCCCATCAAGTCTCCCTACTACATCAACAAGGCGGACTTCGTTGCCTGCCACAACCCCTCCTACATCACCAAGGGCTTCAAGATGGTCCAGGATGTGAAGCCCGGCGGCGTCTTCCTGATCAACTGCCAGTGGAACATGGAGGAGCTGGAGCATCATCTGGATGCGGCTTCCAAGCGCTACATCGCGGAGAACAACATTCAGCTTTACCTGATCAACGCCATCGACCTGGCAATCAAGGTCGGCATGGGCAAGCGTACCAACACCATCCTGCAGTCCGCGTTCTTCACCCTGGCAAACGTGATGCCCGGTGACGAGGCTGTGAAGTACATGAAGGACGCTGCCGAGCACTCCTACGCCAAGAAGGGCATGGATGTTGTGGAGAAGAACTGGAACGCCATCGATGCCGGTGCTACCGCATTCGTGAAGGTGGATGTTCCCGCTTCCTGGGCAACCGCCGAGGCCGCGCCTGCCGAAATGAACCTGGAAGGCCGCGAGGCGACGGTGGAGCTGGTTAAGAACATTCTGACCCCCGTTGGCAAGATGGACGGCTACAGCCTGCCTGTCTCCGCCTTTGAGAAGTATGTTGACGGCCAGTTTGAGCTGGGCGCTGCCGCGTATGAGAAGCGCGGCGTGGCCGTTACCGTTCCCCACTGGGACGAGACCAAGTGCATCCAGTGCAACAACTGTGCCTATGTCTGCCCCCATGCTACCATCCGTCCCTTCGCTCTGACCGCGGAAGAGGCTGCCGCTGCTCCCGCTGCCGCAAGAATCGTCCCCGTCAAGGCCGGCAAGGGCAAGGGCGTCTTCTCCTACACCATGGCAGTTTCCCCGCTGGACTGCATGGGCTGCGGTGTCTGTGTCGGCGTTTGCCCCACCCAGGCCATTACCATGGTTCCCCAGGAATCCCAGCTTGACCAGCAGGAAGTCTTCAACTACATGGTCTCCAAGGTTTCCGAGAAGCCCGAAGTGCAGGACAACACCGTCAAGGGCAGCCAGTTCAAGCAGCCCATGCTGGAGTTCTCCGGCTCCTGCGCCGGCTGCGCCGAGACTTCCTACGCCCGTCTGGTGACCCAGCTGTTCGGCGACCGGATGTACATCTCCAACGCCACCGGCTGCTCCTCCATCTGGGGCGGTCCCGCCGCAACCTCTCCCTACACCGTCAACAAGGAAGGCCACGGCCCCGCCTGGGCGAACTCCCTGTTTGAGGACAACGCCGAGCACGGTCTTGGTATGTACACCGCGCAGGCCGTGATCCGTGAGTCCCTGGCGAACAAGGTTCGCGAGGTGCTGGAGAACACTGCCGACGGCAACCGCAAGGCTGCCTGCCAGGCATGGCTGGACACCTTCAACGACGGCACCGCGAACAAGGCTGCCACCAAGGCTCTGGTTGCCAACCTGGAGGAGAATGTCTGCTGCGACACCGTGAAGGAAATCCTGTCCAAGAAGGAATACCTGTCCAAGAAGTCCGTGTGGATCTTCGGCGGCGACGGCTGGGCATACGACATCGGCTTCGGCGGCGTGGATCATGTTCTGGCTTCCAACAAGGATGTCAACATCTTCGTCTTCGATACCGAAGTGTACTCCAACACCGGCGGACAGGCTTCCAAGGCTTCCAACATCGGTCAGGTCGCCCAGTTCGCGGCTTCCGGTAAGGAAACCAAGAAGAAGTCCCTGGCGGAGATCGCCATGAGCTACGGCTATGTGTATGTCGCTCAGATCGCCATGGGCGCCAACCCCGCTCAGACCATCAAGGCCATCACCGAGGCCGAGGCTTACAACGGTCCTTCCCTGATCATCGGCTACGCACCCTGCGAGATGCACTCCATCAAGGGCGGCATGACCAACTGCCAGGCTGAGATGAAGAAGGCTGTTGAGTGCGGCTACTGGAACCTGTTCCGCTTCGATCCCTCCAAGGAGACCGGCAAGTTCACCCTGGACTCCAAGGCTCCCAAGGATGGCTATCAGGAATTCCTGATGAACGAGGCCCGCTACAGCCGTCTGACCCGTGAGTTCCCCGAGCGCGCAACCACCCTGTTCGCAAAGAACGAGGCTGCCGCCAAGGAGCGCTACGAGCATCTGCTGAAGCTGGTCGAAATGTACAAGGACTGATCCGCTCATACATTGCCGGGACGCAGCAAACGCTGCGTCCCGGTTTTTCATATTTTTCATCTTTTTGGGCAGAATATGCCCGGAGGGATGACCATGACGGAAAAGGAATATGACAAGCTGGTAAAAAGACACAGTCCCGATTCTCCCATTCTGAAGGACTGTTTTCACGCGTTCTGGATCGGCGGAGTGATCTGTCTGATTGGACAGGCGCTGCTAGACGGCTACACATCGCTGGGACTGGACAAGACCGACGCGGGCACGGCAGTGTCCATGACGCTGGTGGCGCTTTCAGCGCTTCTGACAGGTCTGAGCCTGTACGATGACATCGCAAAGCACGCCGGAGCCGGCACACTGGTGCCCATCACGGGATTTGCCAACGCGGTGGCCGCGCCTGCCGTGGAATTTCAGACGGAGGGCTTTGTCCTTGGGGTTGCCGCCAAAATGTTCACCATCGCCGGCCCTGTGATCGTCTACGGCGTATCCGCCTCGGTAGCCTATGGCCTAATTTATTGGATAACGACTTTATTCTAACACAAAAGGCTTGACCGATTCGGTCAAGCCTTTACTAACTTTTTAAGCAAATATTCTAACGCATCGCTTTCAGAGGGAAAACCAACGCAATCATAATCTTTTCCACGCTCACGATAGAAGACTTCCCAACGATGATAATTTTTCAACACATAGTATCCATCTGCAACAGAGTTTTCATAGTGAATAAGGTTTGTATCAATATCGTTTTCCTTAAGTATATCAATAAACTCATTATGGGTCATATTTGAATAATCCAATCTTTTTCTTTTAGTTTCTCAAATACTATTTTTCCATCGGGTAGTGTTATTATATAAAACTTTCCGTCGCCGGTATTTATGTTGAAATGAATATCATCACACTGAATTCTATATATGTTGCTCTTTTGTATTTCTTCCATAACATAAGGTTTTTCGTCTAACGAAACTAAGGTAATACCATCTTCGCAAAAATATATATTTGCATTTTTAATTTTGCCATTGTAAAGTTTGAAATTACCATTGGTTTTATGAAATACAGGTGAAGTAATTTTCTTTTCAAATTCGGCGTATTTCTTATTCATTATCCTTTCGTGAATTATAAGAAAAATAAACAGGACAAGATAAAAAAGCAAGCCGGAAATTACAGCCAATAAAAAAGCATCAGGTTAGTCAATATATCGCAACACAAAAAAAGTAATTAAACCAAAAAAGAAACCAGTAATAGCAGATAGAATTGCTTTTGCTTTCATATTAGTACACCTCACTTTGATTCATTATACTACACCGCCAATTTAAAGTAAATAGTTTTGCAAAAAGGTGTGTTCTATATTGACAGCACCAGAGGGCTTTGTCCCTGGGGTTGCCGCCAAAATGTTCACCATCGCCGGTCCGGTGGCAAGCATTCTGTCTTATTTGATTTCTATATCCGCAAATTCCACGACGTATCCCATCTTTGCATAGTAAGCCGCAATATGTTCTTCTATTTCCTGAATGCGCTTCTTTCCGATGGGTTGGGCTTTTGGATACGCCCATTTTTTCACAGACTCGATTTTTGCGGTCCTGTTTTCGGTATCCTGCTCCACGGCCTGACAGATTCCGTGCTGATCCCATCTTACATATAAAAAACCGTCTGCCGTTCGGATCTCCCGATCAGACATGGCTTCAAAGTGCCGTTTGGCTTCTTTTTCTGCGCCAATAAACTGATGATGGAGTTTTCTCCAGAAATCCCATAAGGAATCATCCGGATTGAAATCATCGATGGGTTCCAGGAAATGATCATTGTCTCTCAGGTTCAGATTTCCACCAAACACCCGTTGCCTGATGATCCGAATGCCCCTGTTCTTCACGGGGTAGCCGTAGCCGATATACGGAACACGGACGCAGTTAAACACGCAAGTACGGCGCGCAAGATCCACAACACAAGGTATCACACAGTCCTTGAATTCATCACCACACTGCCTGCAAACCAGTGTATACAGATTTCCGGCCATCTGCGGATCTACCTTTTGAGCAAGGATCAAGATTACAGTGACACGATGCAGGGAATTCTTTTTCTGCTCTTTATCCAGAAAAAGTGCCTTTTTCCTGCCTATCAGGGCCTTGGAATTTGTTTTCGCGGAACTGATGATCTCCCGGTATGTATCGCTATTCAGCATATCGACCTCGTAAGCCGCAACAACACGCTCAATTCCCCGGGAGTAGACCGTCATGGGATGGCTGAATTGATAGAGAAGCGCGGTCGGCTGCGGCATTATAGGAGCGGGGGCACACTGCCTGCCGTAACGAAGGATGCTGCGGCGGATTGTGTCCGCGGATCTGCCGGAAGGCAGCGTATATTTCTTCCTGGCAGACTGATAACAGGAGAAGGATGCCAAAGCTATATCCATAAACATCAGAATCGTAAGGTTTCTGAACAGGAAGATGAGCAGTCCGATCAGGGATACAAGCATTACAATGACCCTGGCAACATCAGGAACAGGAAAGGCGTACACCACAAATATCGGGAGCAATCCGCAACCGAATACCACTACATAAGTCAGGATTCTGCAAAGTCTGGGATGCTTTAGCTTGGGGTAATTCATCGAAACACCATCCTCTCCGAATATAGTTTTTCTTATCATACCATACTGCCGACGTGATGTAAACATGGATTCATTCGTGTGTATGACGGTACAAGCTGAAGGCTTTGCCCAGGGAGTTGCCGCAAAGTGTCGCCATTGAAGTTTTTTCACGCCGGTTGCACGGAACCGTGCAACCGGGACTTCGTTTGCGGCTGTGGGCGAAGGAGGTGAAAACCATGACAAATGTGGTAAGCCATTTGACCGTTGACCTGGTACGCAGGGAGGAAATTCCGTCTGCGGATGTGATGCAGGGTGACCAGGATTCCCGGAATCTCCGGCTGACCCTGTACACGGACGGAGAGCCGTTCCTGCCCGGGGATGGGATCCGGGTGGTGATCCGGTATGTCCGTGCCGACGGCGTGTACGGTTCCTACGAGAAGGTCCAGGGCAGCGCGGACGCCTGGCTGCTGATTGAGAACAGGCTGACCGTGTTCCTGCTGCCGGAGGTCTGCCAGGTTCCGGGCATCACCATGATGAGCATCTCGTTCCTGCTGGGGACGAACCAGGTCAGCACATTCCCGATCCGGCTGAATGTCCATCCACTGCCCGGCGCGGAATAACAAAAAACGCATCCATCGGTCGGTGGATGCGTTTTTTGTTATTCGGTTATGCGGTTCAGGAAAGCCTGGGCGCAGCCCTGGATGAAAGCGATGTTGCCCCGGTCGAAGACACGGTCCTTCGATGTGTGGATTTTGTTCATGTAAAGACCCACGATGGGGTGCCGGTGAAACGAGGCAATACCGACTCCCAGGGGGAATCCTGCCTGATCGGAGGGATAAACGGTATTCGAGGTGCTGGCAAGCGCTGCGCTGTGGGTTTCGTCTGCCACAAACGCGGCAGTCAGATGCTGATCCAGGGAATCTCCGCAGGCTTTGCTCCGAACCAGCAGGAAATGGGTGCCGTCGGAGACACAGTCAAAATTCAGGAGCGGAGTGACCGTCATCTTCTCCTTATGCAGCTTGCGGAAGGCGGAAGAACCCAGCATACCCAGCTCCTCGTGATCGAAGAATACGAAGCAGACCTGGTCTTTCTGATTCTCGGGAAGTCCGGAATAGATTTCCAGCAGGGTGATCACGCCGGAGGTGTTGTCGTTGGCGGTGTGCTTGTTGGGGATGCCGAACAGGAGCGACCACAGGAACAGCACTACGGTGCCCTCAACCAGCACAAAACAGAGCAGCGGATCGGATACCAGAAAGGAGACAGCAAACACAACCGCAAACAAAGGGACACAGATCAGCAGGTTATACAGGATGTACAGCGGGATGTTCTGGGGTGTCAGGAAGTTGGGGAAGGGGAACAGGGCACAGGTGTCATAGTGGGCGGTAAGCACCACCTTTGCCCGATCCAGATCGCCCAGGATCAGGTTGCGGCTGCCGAACGCGCCTGCTTTTTCCACCTGCAGGGAGGGGAAATGGCTGCGCAGCAGCGCGATAAACGCGTCTTTTTGTTTTCTGGATTTGCGAACCTGGTACTGCTCCAGAATCGTCTCTGACAAAGATGTCATTTCTTTCCACTCTTTTCTCTTTATTTTGCGGATAATTCCACGCGCCGGCGCAGGATGGAGCCGGCGGGAACGGGACAGGGGAGCTGCATGGTGAATTTCATCTGCGGGGTCTTCGGCTCCACCAATTCCGTGCCGTCCTCCGCAGCCATAACCGGCGCGGCAAACGCCATGGGACGGGTGTCCGGGCCTACCAGTTCGATTTCATCGCCTGCGGAGAATTTGTTCCGCAGGGAACAGACGGCAAGGCCGGTTTCGCCGCAGCTTTCCACAATGGCGCATACCTGCCACTGGCGGATATAGCGGGAATTCTCCGTATATTGCCCGGGGAAGCCGTAGTAGAACCCGGTGGAGTAGATCCGGTGGGAAACGTGCTCCACCTCGTCCCGCCATACGGGATCCAGAGGCTTGCCTTCGGCAGCCGCGTCGATGCAGTGCCGGTACGCGCCGGTGACGATGGCCGCGTAGTAGGCGGATTTGGCCCGTCCCTCAATCTTGATGCAGTCCACCCCGGCATCCATCAAATCATTCAGATGGTCGATCATGCACATATCCCGGGAATTCAGAATATAGGTGCCCTTTTCGTCCTCGAAAACCGGGAAATACTCCCCGGGACGCTTTTCCTCCATCAGCGCGTACTGGTAGCGGCAGGGCTGGGCGCAGGCGCCACGGTTGGAGTCCCGTCCGGTCATATAGTTGCTGAGCAGGCACCTGCCGGAATAGCTGACGCACATGGCGCCGTGGCCGAAGGTTTCAATCTCCAGCGCCTTGGGGGTCTTTTCCCGGATGGTTCGGATCTCCTCCAGACTCAGTTCCCGGGCCAGCACCACACGGCTGGCACCCAGGTCATACCAGGCCTTCGCGCATTCGAAGTTGGCGATGGATTGCTGAGTGGAGATGTGCCGGGCGCAGCGGGGCGCATATTTTCCCGCCAGGGTGAACGCACCCAGATCCGCGAGGATCAGAGCGTCCACACCGGCGCTGTCCAACTGCTCCAGATAAGCGGGCAGTTGAACCACTTCCTCGCTGCGGGGCATGGTGTTCACGGTGACGTGTACCTTCACACCATGGTCGTGGGCGTATTTGACGGCAACGGGCAGCTCCTCCGGGGTGAAATTCCCGGCGAAGGAACGCATTCCGAATTCGGTTCCCGCCAGATAGACCGCGTCGGCACCGTACAGGACGGACATACGCAGCCGCTCCATGTCCCCGGCAGGGGACAACAGTTCCAACTTTGCCATATCAGCCCGCCTCCGAGATGCTTGCCAGGAAGCTTTCATGCTCGGAAATATTCCGGGAGAAGTGGTGGGTTCCGGTTGCGGGATTCAGCGCGTAGAAGTAATAGTCGGTGGACTCGGGATCAAGGGCTGCCAACAGACTGTCCAGACCGGGGTTGGCGATGGGCCCGGGGATCAGTCCGGGGTACTTGTAGGTGTTATAGGGGCTGTCAATCGCCAGATCCTCATAGGTCAGGGCACCGTGCCCTTCCTCCAGCGCGTAGTAGAGGGCGGCGTCGATGTTCAGATAGGGATAGTTGGCGGCGTTGGTCAGCCGGTTGTATATGACGGAGGAAATGGTGTAGCTTTCCAGAGAGCCGGAGGTCTCCCGCTCGATCATGGACGCTATGGTCACAATCTTCCGCACATCCATCTGGTGCTCCGCGATATAGGTCTCGTCAAGACCGTTGGCTGCCATCATCTGGGACAGCCGCTCGTTCAGCAGGGGAATGGTTTCGATCATGCTCTCGTTGAAGCGGTAGTCGAAGTCGTCCAGCAGCTTTTCCAGCACCCTGCGGGGTTCATCCTTGGTGTAGAACTCATAGGTGTCCGGGAACAGGAAGCCCTCCAGACAGTAGGGGGTGCCCCGCTCCACACCGGCGAGGAACCAGTACTCGTCCAGCTCACCGTTGGCCGCGTATTCCTCCAGCGCCGCGGCGGTACAGACGTCCTTTTCCTCCATCAGCGCGAAGATCTGGGCGCAGGTATAGCCCTCCGGGATCTGCACCTTCACAACGGTGCGGAACGCGGAGTAGGTGGTCATGAAGCTGACCAGCGCGTGATAGTCGTACATGGTGTTCAGGGTGAAGGTGCCGGAGCTGATGTCCTCCCGGGCATCGGTCACCTGGGCATACAGCTTGAACAGGCCGGGGTAGCGGATCAGACCGTTGTCGTGGAGCTTTTGGGCAATGTCCTCGATGGTGTCCGTATCCTCCACGGTGATGACCACTTCCTGATCTCCCCGGGAGAACGCCATCACATCGTCCACGCAGACCCAGAGGAATCTGCCCAGGGACACGCCGAGGATCACGACGATGGCAAGCCAAATCACGGTGACCAGAATGTGCGGCAGGCCGAAAAGACCGTATCCCTTTTTGCGCTTTGGGCGGCGCTTGCGGTCGGGTTCGTCATACTCGTATTCGTCCTCGTCCCCGTCGTCCGGGGGAAAATCACCGCCGGCACCGTCTTCCGGCTCCTCCGGGAAGCCGTCGGCATACTCCTCGTCCCGGTAAGGCTCCTGGGGAAAGAGGGAGTCTTCCTCCTGGGCAGGCTGGGGTGTCCAGTCCTGGCTGAGGGCCTCCTGCATGATCTTCTCCAGCTCCACATCCGACGGATGGGTCAGCCCGGCGGTGGCAATGGCCACTTCATCCGGGAGAATTTCCCCGGAAATGACGGGCTCTTCCAGCAAATGCCCGGGATCGGCGTCCTGCTCCGGGGCAGGATCCCCGGGGATCTCCTGGGGGATGTCCTCCGGCATGGCTTCCGGTATGACTTCCTGGGGCACGCTGTCCCACAGCGGCTCCATGGGCGCGTCTTCCGGCTCGTCCGGAAGCGTTTTCATCACAGGATCGTCCAGAGAATCGGCAGGTTCGGCTTCCTCCGGGGTGGGCAGCACTATGTCGCTGCCGTCCGGGAGATCCTCCGGCCGGGGTTCTTCTTCAAATGGGAATTTGTTTTCTTCCATGATAGGTTCTCCTTTCAGCGGATCACGATCTGCTCCGCAATCGCGTCGGCGGCTGCCTGTCCGCGGAGCGCGGCGATCAGCTTCAGTCCGAAGGGAATGGAGCAGCCGGCGGAGGTGCCGGTGATCAGCCTGCCGTCCTGAACGGCGGCGGCACCGGGGATCAGCTTCGCGCTGCCCATGTTCTGTGTCTGACCGGGGAAGCAGGTGGCGTTCCTGCCGTCGGTGATGTGCAGATCCGCGAGCACCGTAGGCCCCGCGCAGATGGCTGCCACATACAGCTCCTTTTCCCAGGCTGTTTTCAAAATTTCCATGGCGGTATCGCTGGCCCGGATGGAGGCAACGCCCCGAAGCCCGCCGGGAAGCACCACCATTTCGGCTGCATCCCAGTTGATTTCCCCGGGCAGAATATCCGCGGTCACAGCGATGCCGTGGCTTCCCGCAACGGTCTTGCCGCTGATGCCCACAAGCAGGGTCTCAACCCCGGCACGGCGCAGCAGATCGCAGGGCGCAATGGCTTCGGTTTCCTCAAAGCCGGTTCCAAGCAGAATATAGACCATCGTTACTCCTCCAGACAGCGGCGAACCAGACAATAGATTTCCTCATGAATGTCCTCGATGGAACGCATGGCGCCGTCACGGACGCAGGAAATCACATTCCAGCCGTAGAATCGGGCCGCGGCACGGCCGGTCTCCCGGCAGGTAGCCAGGTATTGCAGATCCTGCTCGTGGATGTCCGCGTGGGTGTGGGTTTCCTGCTCTCTGCCGCGCATGAGCATCTGTGTGTACTCCGTGGGCACATCCAGGTAGATGGTCAGATCGGGCCGGGGAAGCCCCAGCTTGTTGTATTCAAAATCATAGAGCCACTCCAGAAACGCGGGGCGCTTTTCCACCGGCTCCTTGGAGGCCTGATGGACGGCATTGGAGGTGGTGTAGCGGTCGGACAGGATCAAACCGCCTTCTTCATAGGTCTTGCCCCAAACCTTCCGATAGGAGGCAAACCGGTCCACGGCGTAGAAGCTGGAGGCGGCATAGGCGTTCACATCCGCGGGAGAACCGCCGAACTCACCGCCCAGATACATCCGGATCAGCGCGGAGCTGGGCTCGGCGTACTGGGGGAACACGATCTTTTCAAAGGGAATGGCTTCCCTGGCGAGACGCTCGGTCAGACGCCGGAACTGGGTGGACTTGCCGGAGCCGTCCGTACCCTCAAACACAATCAGTTTACCCATTTTTCTTCTCTTTTCTCTTTTCTGCCACACAGGCGAACACAAATTTCGGAAGCCGCAGCATACGGACGAACCGTTTCGGCTCCTTCAGCAGGCGGTACAGCCATTCCAGATTGCAGGAGATCATCCACCGGGGCGCACGCCGCGCCAGACCGGCGTAGCCGTCCAGACTGCCGCCCAGACCTGCCATCAGGGTCACATCCAGCGCGTCCCGCTGGGTTGCCATGAAGATTTCCTGCTTCGGCGCGCCCAGACACACGAACAGCACATCGGGCTTCGCGGCGTTGACGGCGGCAATCACGGGAGACGGATCCTGAAAATAGCCGTCCGCCGTCCCGCAGACCGTCAGACCGGGGTGCTTTTCCTTCAGCTTTTCCCCGGCGGCTTCCGCTACGCCGGGCTTCCCGCCGAGAAGAAACAACCGCATCCCGTGACTTGCCAGCACCCGGCAAAGGTGGTCGCCGAATTCGATCCCGGGAACCTTCGCTTTCAGGGGTCTGCCGAGGATCTTCGCGCCCAGCACCACACCGGCCCCGTCGGGCAGTACGATGGCGGCGCCGTTGAGCAGATCCCGGTAGGCTTCGTCGTGGATGGCTTCGTATACGATCTCCGCGTTGGGCGTGACGCAATATCCTTTTTCACGGCGCAGGAGCATCTGCTCCGCCCGGGCTAGAATCTCGTCCATGGTGCAGTTGTCAAACTGTACCCCCATCACATTGGTTTTCAAGGGCAACACACCCTCCTGCCTATATTTTTACCAGTATAGAGTACCACATTTTTCCCCTTTTGTCCACCATGGCAGCGGCCTAATTTCTTAATTTTAGGCGAAATCCCCGTGATTTACAAAAAAGCGCGGGAATCGGTTGCAAAAAGGGAAGAATGCTGGTAGAATAGAGGAAAATAACAGTCAAAGGAATAAAAAACATGGCAGATACAATGACATTTCAGGAACTCGGCCTTTCGGAATCCATGCTCCGTGCGCTGGAAAAGAAGGGCTACGGCTACCCCACGACCATACAGCAGCTTGCGATCCCGCCGCTGATGGAGTGGAAGGATGTGATCGCGAAGGCACCCACGGGAACCGGCAAGACCTTCGCCTTCGGCATTCCCATGATCGAGCACATTGATCCCGAGAATCCCGCGGTGCAGGGGCTGATCCTGGCGCCTACCAGGGAGCTGGCGCTGCAGATCGGCGATGAGCTCCGGGGGCTGCTGACCTACTACCAGGGCATCCGTGTGGCGGTGCTTTATGGCGGCGCGGGCATCGGCGGGCAGATCAAGCAGATGGAGAAGAAACCCCAGATCGTGGTGGCGACTCCGGGCCGGCTGATGGACCACTACAACCGCAAGACCATCCGCCTGGACGGGATCCGTACCGTGGTGCTGGACGAAGCCGACCGGATGCTGGACATGGGCTTTTTCAAGGACGTGACCCGGATCCTGGACAAGATCAAAAACAGGAAGAATATGGGCCTGTTCTCCGCCACCATCTCCCAGGAGGTCATGACCGTCTCCTGGATGTATCAGCGGGACGAGGTGGAGATCACTGTACAGCCCAGGCAGGAGGACCGCCCGGACATTGACCAGTATTCCATCACCGTTTCGCCCATGGAAAAGAGCCTGCTTGCCCAGAAGCTGATCCGAACCAGGGGATTGGAGCGGGTCGTGCTGTTCTGCAACACGAAATATATGTGCCAGCGGCTCTGCGACGATTTTCAGCGCTCAGGCGCGGACTGCGAGTGCCTCCACGGCGACATCCGCCAGTCCCAGCGGGAAAAGACCATGCAGCGGTTCCGGGACGGCAGACTGCCCATCCTGGTCGCAACGGATGTGGCGTCCCGTGGCATCGATGTGGACGGTGTGGACTGTGTGATCAACTACGACATCCCCGAGGAGAACGAATACTACGTTCACCGCATCGGCAGAACGGGACGGGCGAGAAAGAAGGGCATTGCTTTCTCGCTGGTGGGCAATTTCCCCGAAAAGGCAAAGCTGGACGAAATCGCCAAATTCTGCGGCTATGAGATTCGTGCCGTGGTGCTGGAGGAGGACGGAACCCTCCGACCCGAGGAAGTCAAGGCCCCTGTGACCCCGAGAAGGAGAATCCGTTGACCGGCGCGGAGCGGGGATTCCTGCTGCTGACCTCCCAGCTTGGCTGCCCGGAACGGAAAGCCCTCACGGTGCCCCAGCTTCGGAACCTGACCAACCGCGTCCGCTGGTCGACCCATACCGGTGGGCAGCGGGATCTGGAAATGATGGATCTGCTGGCGCTGGGGTATTCCCGGGAGCAGGCAGGACGGATTCTCGCTCTGCTGTCCGAGGAGGATCTGCTGGAGGGCTATCTGCGAATTGCAAAAAAATCGGACTGTGTGCCCCTGACCCGTGTTTCCACGGCATACCCCGGACGATTGCGGGAGAGGATGGGCCCGGAAGCCCCGGGCTGCCTGTGGGCAAAGGGGGATCTCTCCGTTTTGGAAATGGAGGGCATCGCGCTGGTGGGCAGCCGGGAGCTGAGGGAGGAAAACCGTGCCTATGCCCGGGAAGTGGGCAGACAGGCGGCGCTGCAGGGCTTTGCTCTGATTTCCGGCAATGCCAAAGGCGCGGATTCCGAGGCGCAGAACGCCTGTCTGGAGCAGGGCGGCAGGGTGATCTCCGTCATTGCCGACCGGCTGGACGAAAAAAAGGCCATTCCCAATGTGCTGTACCTGTCCGAGCAGGGCTATGACCTGCCCTTTTCTCCCCAGCGGGCATTGAGCCGGAACCATGTGATTCACTGCCTGGGGGCGCTGACCTTCGTCGCCCAGTGCGGCTACCGAACCGGGGGCACCTGGGACGGCACGCTGCAAAACCTGAAAAGTGAGTGGAGCCCGGTATTCTGCGTCCCGGACGGCAGCCCCGGCATCCGCGAGCTGGTGCAAATGGGTGCGGCGGAAGCGGGGACGGAGCTGCTCCCGGATTTCCGGGGACTGATGACCCAGACC
The DNA here is from genome assembly GCA_051867435.1 of Faecousia sp. Lineage (GTDB taxonomy): Bacteria > Bacillota > Clostridia > Oscillospirales > Oscillospiraceae > Faecousia. The sequence goes on along the minus strand of JBJDYP010000055.1, from coordinate 22,735 downwards.
CAAAACCTGTCCCATTTGCTGAGGCTTTTTTGACAGTCTGAAACCTGTGACGGAAAACCGCCACAGGTTTTTTTACAGGATTTTCGCGGTGAAGGACGCGGCAGCGAAGCCCGCCAGGTCGGCAATCAGCGCCGCCGGAACCGCATACCTGGTCTTCCTGATCCCGGCGGCGCCGAAATAGACGGAAATGGCATAGAAGGTGGTCTCCGTGGAACCCAGCATGATGGCTGCGGTTCGTCCGACCGTGGAATTCACACCGTAGGCGCGCATCAGATCCGCGCCCACTGCCAGCGCGGCGCTGCCGCTGATGGGACGGATCAGCACCAGCATGGCGGTCTCCGGCGGGATCCCGAAGAACCGGAATCCGGGGGCAAGCAGGGAAGACAGGGCATCGATGGCACCGGAAGCCCGGAGCATGGACACGGCGCAGAGCAGCAGCACCAGCGCCGGCGCAATGGTCAGCAGGATCCGCAGCCCGTCGGCGGCGCCTTCCGTGAGAAGGGCGTAGATATTCTGCCGCTTCCGAAGTCCCCACAGGGAGGCAAGCAGCAGAACCAGGGGTACGATATAGTCAGTCATGGCGCAAAACCCTCCCAAAAACCCATGCGGCGGTCAGACCGGCGGTGACGGAAAGAAGGCTCGTCAGCCAGACGGCAGGCAGAATGTCAAAGGGATGGCTGCTTCCCAGGGAGCTTCGGAGGGCTGCCACATTTGTGGGAAGAAGCTGGATGGAGGCAGTGTTCATGACAATGAGCCGGCACATCTCGTCGGTGGCCTCTCCCGGCGCTTCGGGACGAACCATACGCCGGGCGGCACGGATGCCCATAGGCGTGGCGGCGTTCCCAAGTCCCAGCAGGTTGGCGCAGACATTGGCGCAGAGACAGCGGCGCAGCTCCGTGTCACGCCTGCCGGAGGGGAAAAGCCTGCCCAGCACCGGCATCAGAACGCGGGAAAGCCCGTCCGTGATGCCGGAGGCCTCCATCAGCTTTCCCACACCGGACCACAGGCAGATGGCGCCGGCGATGGAAACCGACAGGGTGATCCCGGACTGGGCGCCTTCCAGTACGGCGGCGCTGACCTGGGGCGCGGTGCCGCCCAAAAACGCGAACAATACGGACAGAAATACAAGACCCGTGTAGATCCAACTCATGACCATGGCTGTCCCTCCTTCAATTTCAACATATGATATCGTTTACTTAAAAATGAGCGGCGGCGCAAAATTGTGCTGTTTTGACAAAAAGAAAGCGGTGGTTTAGTTTGATATTGATTTTACGGGGATTGCTTGGTAAAATAATTTGGCAAATAAAAAATAACGGAGGACAACAGCGTTGAAATCCACCGGCATTATCAGAAAAGTTGACGAGCTCGGACGGGTGGTTCTCCCCATCGAGCTTCGCAGATCTCTGGATATTATGGAAAAGGACGAGTTGGAGATTTTTACCGACGGCGGCAGGATCGTGCTGCAGAAGTTTGAGCCTGCCTGTGTATTCTGCGATTCGTCCGACGGACTTGTGGCCTATTGCGGCAAGAATGTCTGCAAAAACTGCATCCGAAATATGGCAAAGGTCTAAAAGAGTCCCCGATGCGATTTCGCATCGGGGACAGCTTTATGATTCCTCCTCCTGCAGGGAGGGGAGGCCGGGGGCATCCTTGACATATTCCAGGATGTCGCCGGGCTGGCACTGAAGCACATCGCAGATGGCTTCCAGCGTGGAAAAACGGATGGCACGAACCTTCCCGGTTTTCAGGTTGGACAGGTTCACATTGGAAATGCCGACCCGGGCGGAGAGCTCGTTCAGGGAGATTTTGCGGTCAGCCATGACCCGGTCAAGACGAAGAATGATTGCCATATCCGCTGCCTCAGATGGTCTCGTCGGATTCACGCTGGAGCATGGCACCGTACTTGAAGATATAGGCCAGAGCCAGAACCACCAGAACCACAAACACCATGCCCAGATTGATATCCAGGTTGATGTTGACCTTGTCGCTGAAAACGGAAGTGAAGACGCTGCTGGAAAGGCTGGAAATGATGCACCAGGGAATCAGAGCGTAGGCAAGGGCGGTCATCCTGCGGATCACATTGTCCTCAAAGGGAGAAGCGCAGCGTTCCACCGCTTTGCAGAGGCTGCGGATAAAGACCACAGTCACCAGCCCCATGGCCACGGTGATCAGCGCCACGATCAGTGTGCCGGTGAGCCGGCGCATGGTGATGTGGGTCATGGCGGCAGCACCGTCCGCGATGATTTTGCCGTCTTCCGTTTTGATGCTGCCGAAGACAAAGGTGTTGCCGTCGATGCTGAGGCTGCCGTTGTCCAGCGTATCGGCAAGGGAGAGCTCCCCGATGGAATCGGCGGGAACGCCAAGTACGGTGGGGTCGACGGTGACTTGGATGGTGCTGTTCACATCGAAGGAGAACAGCTCGTTGGGGAGAACGGCAACCACAATCTGGGCGAGAATGACCGCTGCCAGCCCGATGGCGAGAATCACCAGCGCAATGGTGGAGATGATTTTGCCGGTGGTACCCAGCTTTCTGATTTTTGAAATGGCTTTTTCTTTCATGACATATCCCTCTCAATAAAGATTCGATAAATAATTAATGTTTATCGTTAATTGAATCATACACCAAGAGGAACGGTTTGTCAAGAGTTATTTAATGAAAAACATTAAAAACTTTTCGGGATTCATAAATCATCCTGGTCAAGCTCCAGGGATGCGCCGTAGACCTCGTTTTTGGGCAGTCCCAGATCCTTCGCGGTCTGCTTTACGGCGTCCTTTTTGCTCATGCCCTGGGCAAGAAGGGCGCGCAGATGGCTGCACACATCCTCGGGACCGGGGACTTCCGGGGCCGTTTCCGGCGCGCCGTCCACCACCAGCACGAACTCTCCCTTGGGCGGCTGCTCCGTGAAGCGGGTGATGGCTTCACCCAGGGTGGTGCGGATCACTTCCTCATGAAGCTTGGTCAGCTCCCGGCACAGGCTGATCTTCCGTTCACCGCCGAAGACCTCCGCCATGTCCTGCAAAGTCACCACCAGCTTGTGGGGGGCTTCGTAAAAGACCATGGTGCGCCTTTCCCCGGAAAGGGAGGAAAGATGGGCCTTTCGGCTCTTTTTCGCGGTGGAGAGGAACCCCTCAAAGCAGAACCGGCCGGTGGGCAGCCCGGAAATGCTCAGCGCCGTGATGACCGCGCAGGGCCCGGGGATCGCCGTGACGGGGATGCCTGCCTGGGCGCACTGCCGGACCAGATCCTCGCCCGGGTCGGAGATGGCGGGACTGCCCGCGTCCGAAACCAGCGCGCAGGTCTCGCCGTCCAGGATCCGCTGGAGGATCACATTGCCCTTGTACCCCTTGTTATGCTCAAAGTAGCTGACAAGGGGTTTCTTGATGCCCAGATGGTTCAGAAGCTTCAGGCTGACCCGGGTGTCCTCGGCGGCGATGAAATCCGCTGCCGCCAAAGTCTGCCGGGCACGGTCGGACACGTCGCCCAGATTGCCGATGGGTGTGGGAACCAGATATAACATTCCAGCCATAATACTCAATTCTCCTTATGATAGATCCGGCAGTAATCCGCCGTAGGGGAGCCGTCGGGGTTTTGCAGGGCGATCTCGTCGATTTGCAGGCCCGGCTTGCCGCCTTTGCGGCAGGACAGCAGAATCAGACGGATGGCACCTCCCGCTTTGTGCCGCACAAGCCGCAGCCTTTTCGGCTCCAGACGGTTTCGGGACCCGGCGGCACAGAGCTCCGCCAGCCGCTCCGGCCTGTGTACCAGGAAGAAGTCGCCGCCGTACCGCAGGGCATGGCTTGCGGCGCGGAACAGATCCTCCGGGGTGCAATCGGTTTCCTGCCGTGCCAGCGGGAGGCGCTCGCTCCGCTTTCCGCCGGCAAAATAGGGGGGATTGGACACGCAGCAGGAAAAGCTGCCCGGGGCAACCAGGGTGGGAATGTTCCGAATATCGGCGCATATACTGCACAGCCGGGATTCCAGCAGGTTGGCGCGGATGTTCTCCAGGGCTGCCTGGTGGGCAGCGGCAGAGAGCTCCACCCCGGTGACATGGCAGCCGGGATCCTTCGCGGCAAGCAGCAGCCCCAGAGTGCCGCATCCGGCACCCAGATCCAGCACCCTGGCATCCGGGGGAAGCCGGGCAAAGTCCGCAAGCACCATGGAGTCGGTGCTCAGGGGGAAAACGCCGTCCGGAAACGCTGCGGTGATCCCGTTGGGAAGGTATTCCATAAAAACTCCTTATATGAAAATTAGCCTGCCTGCCGGAAAAAGCCGGTCAGAGCAGGCTAATCGTTCAGTAACCAAAATTACTCTTCTTCGATCGCTTCGTTGGGGCAGGCGTCAGCACAGGTGCCGCAGCTAACGCACTGATCCGCGTCGATGACATAGGTCTCGTCGCCCTCGGTGATGATGCCCATGGGGCAGGCATCGGCGCAGGCGCCGCACTTGATGCAAGCGTCAGTAATCTTAAATGCCATGATGATTCCCTCCAATATGTATAGAATTGTTGCGTGGTTAGCAACTACGCAAGACTATTCTAACATGGATTTCAGAAAATGCAACATCCTTTTGCAAAATGATTCGTATATTTTCAGGATGCGGTGGAGAGAATTTCCAGGCAAAGGAGGGATTGACAATGCGCTATGCCCGCGCGGCTTCGGAACTGCTGCTGTCGGCGGCGGAAACCGCCAGAGCCATGGGACACAGCTATGTGGGCAGCATCCATCTGCTGATCGCCCTGTCGGAGGAACCGGGCGCGGCGGGACAGAGCCTGCGGCTCCTGGGGCTTACGCCGGGACTGGCCAGGGATCTGGCGGCGGTTTTGTACGGCGTCGGATCCCCGGGGCTTCCGCTTCCCCAGGGCTTTACCCCCATGATGCGGAAGATCCTGCGTTCCGCGGCATTGGAGGCAAAACGCATGGGAAGCCGGGGGGTGATGCCCTGCCATCTGCTTCTGGCGCTTGCCAGGCGGGAGAAGGCATCCGCCGGCGAGGTGCTGACTCTGGCGGGGATCGACGGGAATGTGCTGTTTACCAGGACGCTGGAGGAGGCGGAATGGAACAGGCCGGAGACGGTCAAAGTGAAAAAGGAGGCGTTTTCAACGAAACTTCTGGAACAATTCAGTGAGGATCTGGTGCATAAGGCCGCGTCCATGGAGCCGGTGATCGGCAGGGAGCGGGAGATCGACATGGTCATCGGGATCCTCTGCCGCAAAAACAAGAACAATCCCGCCCTGATCGGGGAACCGGGCGTGGGAAAGACCGCCATCGCGGAAGGACTGGCGCAGCGGCTGGCGGCAGGGGCCGTCCCTCCCCAGCTAAAGGACAAGCGGCTGGTCAGCCTGAATATGGCGAATCTGGTGGCGGGAACCAAATACCGGGGTGAGTTTGAGGAACGCCTGCGGGATGTGCTGGGGGAGATCCAGCGGTCCGGCGATGTGATATTGTTTGTGGACGAAATGCACACCATTGTGGGTGCAGGCGCGGCAGAGGGTGCCATCGACGCGGCAAACATCCTGAAGCCCGCCCTGGGCAGAGGGGAATTGCAGATGCTGGGTGCCACCACGCTGGAGGAGTATCGGAAATACATTGAAAAGGATCCGGCGCTGGAGCGCAGATTCCGGCCGGTCATGGTGGAGGAGCCCTCCAAGGAAGCGACCATGGAGATCCTCCGGGGGCTGCGTCCCGGGCTGGAGCGGCACCACCACATCCGCATCACGGAAGAAGCTCTGCAGGAAGCCATCCGGCTGTCCGTGCGGTATCTGCCGGATTTCTTTCTGCCGGATAAGGCCATCGACCTGGTGGACGAAGCCGCGTCCCGGGCAAGGATGGAGGAGGCCCAGCTTCTCCGGGGCAGTGCCCAGCGGCAGGGCTTGGAGCAGGAGCTCCACGAAGCCGTGCGGGAGAGCCGGTTTGAAAAGGCAGCGGAGCTTCGGGACAAGATGCAGCGGATGGTGCAGAAGTCCGGGGAAGACGCCCGGCGGCCCAGGGCGGTCACCCCCGGGGATGTGGCGGCTGCCGTATCGGCACGCACCGGCATTCCGGCGGGCAGACTCACCGCCGACGAAAAAACCAGGCTTCTGGGGCTGGAGAAAACCCTGACCGCAGCGGTGTTCGGGCAGGACAGGGCGGTCCGGGAGGTGGCGGAAACCGTCCGCAGAGGGCTGTCCGGGATCCGGGACGAGGGAAGACCCATCGCGAGCATCCTGCTGACGGGCCCTACCGGGGTGGGAAAAACGGAACTGTGCAGAGCCTTGGCAGAGGAGCTGTACGGCAGCCGGGAGGCCATGATCCGGCTGGATATGACGGAATATATGGAAAAGCACACGGTTTCCCGGCTTGTCGGATCCCCTCCCGGCTATGTCGGCTATGAGGAAGGCGGCAAGCTGACGGAGCAGGTGCGCCGCAGACCCTACTGCCTGCTGCTTCTGGACGAGATTGAAAAGGCACACCCGGATGTGGTGGGATTGCTGCTGCAGATCATGGAGGAAGGGGTGCTGACCGATGCCACCGGGCGCAGGGTCAGCTTCAAAAACGCCATCGTGGTCATGACATCCAATGTGGGCGGCGAGATCCGGGGCGACGGGTTGGGCTTTTCCCCCATGAACGCGGCAGGACAGGTGGAGGATGCCCTGCGGCAGACCTTCCGGGCGGAATTCTTGGGCAGACTGGACAGAACGGTGCGGTTTGACGCGCTGGATCAGCAGGCGATGGAGCAGATCGCCGGGAAATACCTGCGCCAACTGACCCGCCGCAGCTCCCGGCAGGGAGTGCAGATCACATTCCCGGCGGCGCTGAATGCCCATCTCGCGGAGCAGTGCCGGGGCAAAGGGGGTGCCCGGCAGATGCGAAAGCTGGTGCAGGAGCAGGTGGAGGGGCCGCTGGCCATGTACCTGCTGCGGTGCAGCAGGAAGCAGGGGAAGCTGCAGTGCAGCGTGGAAAACGGGCAGCTCGTATTTCATGCCTGAGGGAATAAACTGAACAATTGTTCTAAAAAAGAAGAAAACAGAAACTTTTTTCGCCATTTCTCAAAAAGATTCTTCAAAAAGATTGATTTTTCCATGACTATGGTTTATAATGGCCACAAGTGGAGCAAAGTGGAGTAAAATTGTAGTAAAATGGAGAGAGGTGAGACCCGATGATCGGTAAATACCCGGCGAAAGTCGATGACAAGAACCGGCTGTTCGTTCCCGCGAAGCTGCGTGGGGAGCTGGGGCAGACCTTTTATGTGACCATCGGTGTCAACAGCGGCTTCCGCTGCCTCACCATTTACACCGCGGAGAGCTGGGCCAATACCTGCCAGAGATATGACGCGCTGCCTTTGGCGCAGAAATCCGGCGCGACCAGCCTGCTGTTCAGCTTTGCCGCCGAATGCGATCCCGACAAGCAATTCCGCTTCACCCTGACCCAGTCGCTGATGGACTATGCCGGGATCACCCGGGATGTGGTCATCACCGGCCGCTCCGGGCAGGCGGAGATCTGGGACGCGGAACAGTATCAGAACTTTGAAAAGGAAACCCTGACCCCGGAAAAACTTCTGGCGTCTCTGGAGGCGGTGGGACTGTGACGGAATTTCATCATGTTTCCGTGCTTCTCCGGGAAGCCGTGGACGCGCTGAATGTCCGGCCTGACGGCATCTATGTGGACGGTACGCTGGGCGGCGCGGGTCATTCCTGTGAAATCGCCCGCCGGCTGACCACAGGCACGCTGATCGGCATTGACCGGGATCCCGTGGCGCTGGAAGCGGCTGCAAAACGGCTGGCACCCTTTGGAGACCGGGTGAAGCTGGTACACTCCAACTTCAGCGACATGGCCCGGGTGCTGCGTGAACAAAATATCCCCGGCGTGGACGGCATTCTGCTGGATCTGGGGGTTTCCTCCCCCCAACTGGACGACGGAAGCCGGGGCTTTTCCTATATGGCTGACGCGCCGCTGGATATGCGGATGGACGGCAGCGCCCTGCTGACCGCCAGGGATGTGGTCAACGGCTGGTCTCAGGAAGAGCTGAAAAAGATTCTGTTTGAATACGGCGAGGAGCGTTTCGCCCCCCAAATTGCCGCGGCCATCGTCCGCCGCAGGGAACAGAAGCCAGTGGAGACGACTCTGGAGCTGGTGGATATCATCCGCGGCGCCATGCCGCCTCAGGCACTGCGGGAAAAGCAGCACCCCGCGAAGCGGAGTTTCCAGGCAATCCGGATTGCCGTCAATGATGAGCTGGGCGCGGTGCGGGCGGCTTGCGAGGCAGCGGTTCCACTGCTCAATCCCGGCGGACGGCTTGCCATCATCACCTTCCACTCGCTGGAGGACAGGATCGTAAAGAACGCCATGCAGGACGCGGCAAGGGGCTGCACCTGCCCGCCGGAATTCCCGGTGTGCGTCTGCGGAAAGAAGCCCAAGGTGGATGTGATCACCCGCAAGCCCATTGTATCCACCCAGGAGGAACTGGACCGGAATCCCCGCGCCAGAAGCGCGAAACTCCGTGTCTGCGAAAAACGATAGAAAGATGGGAAAGCTATGGCATCCAGCAAACCTGAAATTCAATATGTTCGGTTCTGCACGGATGGCAGCGCTGCCCGTCAGCCGGTCTGGGAGCCGGCACCGAAGAAGAAAAAGAAGAACCTTCCCAAGCCTGCCGTGCGCAAGAAGATCGACCTGTATCTTGACCCGCTGGCAATGGTGGGGCTGCTTCTGGCTGTGGTGATGGTGTTTCTGATGACCGTGGGCGCGATGCAGCTTTACCGGGCACAGGTGCGGGAGCAGGCGCTTCAGCGTTACATTCAGAGCCTTGAGGAAGAAAAGGACGCCCTGGAGGAAAAGTACAGGGACAGCTATGACCTGGAGCAGGTCCGGCAGATCGCGGAATCCATGGGTATGGTTCCCAGGTCTCAGGTGCCGGTCATTGTGATCGCCGAGCCGGAGCCCGAGGAGCAGCCCATGAGCTTCTGGGAGCATATTGAGCTGTTTTTGGTGGACCTGCTGGCATAATTGTCCGCGGACATCCGTAGGATAAGGATAGAACTGCGGTGGGCAGTGAGGGGATCCCTTACTGCCCATCTGTATCATCTTCCTGTCTGAAAGGGCGGCATTTGCCATGAAAAAAAGTCCGCGAAAGAAGTCCTATACCCGCCTGCGGTTTGACAGCGGGCAGCACAGACGGATCCTGATCACCATGGCGGTGCTGTGCGTATTGGGTTTCGTCCCCGTCTTTTTCCGTCTTTACAATCTGATGGTTACCCAGTATGATAAGTACGCGGCGCTGGCGCTGCGGAATCAGACCCGAACCACCACGGTGACGGCTCACCGGGGAACCATCTTTGACTGCAACATGAATGTGCTGGCGATTTCCGTCAGCGTGGAAAATGTGTACTTAGACCCCCATGAACTGAAGCAGTCCAAGGCGGACATTCCCGCCATCGCCCAATTTCTGGGAGAGAAGCTGGGGGTGGATCCGGCATGGATCGAGGAGCAGGCAGCCGACACCAAAATGCGCTATAAAAAGGTTGGCTCCCGGATCTCGGAGGAGCTTGCCGGGGAGATCCGGGCTTATATCAATGAAAACCATATCTCCGGCATCCATCTGGAGCCGGATTCCCAGCGCTATTATCCCTACCACACCCTGGCATCCCAGGTGATCGGCTTTACCAACGCCTCCAACACCGGCTGCGAGGGCATCGAAGCGGCATATAACAGCTTCCTGGAGGGAAGCACCGGGAAAGTGATCACCACCAAGGGCAACAACGAGATGGATATGCCCTTTTCCTTTGAAAAATATGTATCCACGGTTCGGGGTGCCGATGTGATCCTGACCCTGGATGCCACCGTCCAGGCCTGCCTGGAAAAGAATATGGAGGATGCCATCGCCAAGTATGATGTCCGGAACGGTGCCTTCGGCATCGTGATGAATGTCAAGACCGGGGAGATCCTGGCCATGGCGACCCTGGGCGGATATGACCCAAACAACTACCTGGAGGTGGCGGATGCGCAGGAGGCCGCCCGGATTGAGGCGCTTCGGCTTGCCTATCTGGGAGAGCCGGAGGGCAGCGAAGCCTATGAGGCGGGAAAGGCCGCGTACCGGGAGGCGCTGACGGCAGCCAGACTGAAGCAGTGGCGAAACCGGTGCATTTCCGACGGCTATGAGCCGGGCTCCACATTCAAGGTGATCACCATGTCATCGGCGCTGGACTGCGGCGCCATTGACCTGAATACCCATTTCTACTGCGGCGGCGCGGAGCAGATCCCCGGCAGAGCCCAGCGGCTCCACTGCTGGCGCTCCGCGGGACACGGCGCGGAGCAGACCCCCCAGGCGCTGCAGAATTCCTGCAACATTGCCTTTGCCCATATTGCCCTGAAGCTGGGCGGGGAACGGTTTTATGACTATGTGAAAAATTTCGGCATCCTGGAGAAGACAGGCATTGACCTGTCCGGCGAAAGCAGCGGCGTGTTCTTTGACCGTTCGCTGGTTGTGGACACGGACAAATGGGGCACGGCATCCCTGACCTCCGGCTCCTTTGGGCAGACCTTCAAGCTGACCCCCATCCAGTTGGTGCGGGGAATCGCGGCGGTGGTCAACGGCGGATATTTGCTGGAGCCCTACCTGGTCTCCGAGGTGGTGGACGCGGACGGCAATGTTCTTCTGAAGCAGGAGCCTACGGTGATCCGCCAGGTCATCAGCCAGGAGACCTCCGCGACCATGCGGGAACTGATGGAGTCCGTGGTCGCGGTGGGGACGGCGAAAAATGCCCAGGTCGCCGGGTTTTCCATCGGCGGGAAAACCGGCACCAGCGAAAAAATTGATGTATTTGACGAAAACGGTCAGCGGGTGCAGGATAAGATCGTGTCCTTTGTGGGCGTGGCACCCATGGATGACCCCCAGTATATTGTGCTGGTCGCCCTGGATACTCCGTCCCGAACCACCGGAATCTATATTTCCGGCGGCGTGATGGCAGCGCCCACCGTGGGCGCGGTGATGGCGGATATTCTGCCCTATCTGGGTGTACCCAGGACGGAGGAGTAACAAAAGGAGGAGCAAAATGAAATTAAGTAAGCTGCTCGAAGGCGTGAAGGTGCTTTCCTGCACCGCGGATCCGGAAACGGAGATCACGAATATCGCGTACGACTCCCGCAAGGCGCGGCAGGGCAGCCTGTTCGTGGCAATCGCGGGTTTTTGCTCCGACGGAAACCGGTTTATTCCCGGAGCCATGGAAAAGGGCGCGGCTGTTGTGGTCACCGCGAAGAAGCCGGAAAACGATGTGCCATATGTGCTGGTGGAATCTGACCGCCTGGCACTGGCCCGGATCAGCGCCAACTTCTATGACCATCCCGGAGAAGCCATGACCCTGGTGGGCGTGACGGGCACCAACGGAAAGACCTCCGTAACCCTGCTTCTCAAACACGTTTTGGAGACCGTCACCGGCGCGAAGGTCGGTCTGGTGGGCACAATGTACAATATGGTGGGCGACAAAAAGCTGGAGACCGGACGCACTACCCCGGAAAGCCTGGAGCTCCAGGAATTGTTTGCCCAAATGCGGGACGCGGGCTGCCGGTATGCGGTGATGGAGGTTTCCTCCCATGCCCTGGCGCTGGAGCGTGTGGGCGGCATCCGGTTTGATGTGGCTGCCTTTACCAACCTGACGGAAGACCATCTGGATTTTCACAAGACCATGGAGGCCTACTGCGATGCCAAGGCGGAATTGTTCCGCCGGTGCGGCAAGGGCGTTCTGAACCGGGATGATCCCTGGTTTCCCCGGATCAGCGCCGGCGCGACCTGCAGCGTGTTTACCACTTCTCTGAAGGATGAGGGGGATCTGCGGGCGGTAAACCCGGTGCTTCATTCCGACGGCGTTTCCTTCACCGCGAAGCAGGGCGGGAAGGAAGTGGCGGTCAGATTGGGGATCCCCGGGGAATTTACGGTGTCCAATGCCATGACGGTGCTGGGAATCGCGGTCAATCTGGGCATTTCCCTGGAGGACGCGGCAGAGGCGCTGCGTACCGCTCCCGGCGTGAAGGGCAGGGTAGAGGTGGTGCCCACACCCGGCAAGCCCTATACCGTCCTCATTGACTATGCCCACACACCGGACGGCCTTTCCAATGTGCTGCGCTCCGTCCGGGGCTTCTGCAAGGGCAGGCTGATCAGCGTGTTCGGCTGCGGCGGCGACCGGGATCCCATGAAGCGCCCCATCATGGGCGCCATCGGCGCCGAGCTGTCGGATGTGGCTGTGATCACCTCGGACAATCCCCGAAGCGAGGAGCCTATGGCGATCATCCGGGACATTCTTGCCGGAATCGGAGAAAATGCCAAAAACACCGTGGTCATCGCGGACCGGCGGTCTGCCATAGACTGGGCATTGAAAAATGCGGAGAAAGATGATATAATCGTGCTCGCCGGAAAAGGACATGAGACGTATCAGGAAATCCAGGGCGTGAAATATCCCATGGATGAACGGGAAATCGTGGCGGATTGCCTGAAAGAGGGTTAAAAATGGGAAGAATTACGCTGAAACAGGCCGCCCAGTGGTGCGGCGGCAAAATAGATGAAAAATACGCGGACGTCAGCTTCTTCGGCGCCAGCAATGACAGCCGCCTGATTGGGAAAGACGAGCTGTTTGTGGTGCTTCAGGGTGCCCGGGACGGACACGCGTTTATCCCCGCCGCTTTGGAACGGGGCGCGGCAGCCGTGCTGTGCAGCCGCTGCGACGGGGACTACCCTGCCATTGTGGTGGAGGACACCAGGATCGCCCTGGGGCAGATCGCGAAGCAGGAACGGCTGCGCCTTGGCTGCACCGTGGTGGGCATCACCGGCTCCGTGGGCAAGAGCACCACGAAGGAAATGACTGCCGCCATTCTGGAAACCACCTTCCGCACCGGCAAAACCCCGGTGAACCATAACAACGACATCGGGATGCCCATGGGCATTCTGGCGCTGCCGGATGATACCCAGGTCGCCGTGCTGGAGATGGGCATGAACCATTTCCGGGAGATGGCATACCTGTCCTCCATTGCCCAGCCGGACATTGCGGTGATCATCAACATCGGCTCCATGCACATTGAGCATCTGGGCTCCATGCGGGGGGTGCTTCAGGCAAAGCTGGAGATCCTGGAGGGACTGAAGCCGGAGGGAACCGCTGTTTTCAACGGCGACGATGCCCTGCTGTGGAGCGCCGACAGGAAGCCCGGTGTGCAGACCACCTTCTTCGGCGTGGAAAATCCCCTCTGCGCCGTTCTGGGAAGCGATGTCCAGACCAGGAAGGGCGGCTCCCGGTTCCATGTGGAGGGCTGCGGCAGCAGCTTCGATGTGGAGCTGAATGTGGAAGGCAGGCATTTTGTGAACGATGCCCTGGCGGCGGTCACCGTGGCATTGCGGCTGGGTGTGAAGCCGGAGAAGATCCGGGAGGCGCTGTACAGCTTCCGCAATATGGCGGGCAGACAGGAGATCCTCCAGGCAAAGGGCTGCACCATCATCAGCGACTGCTATAATGCCGGGCCGGAGTCCATGGTCGCGTCTCTGGAAGTCCTGGGCAGCCAGGAGGGACGGCGCATTGCCGTGCTGGGCGATATGCTGGAGCTGGGTGTCTGCACCCAGGCGGAGCATTTCCGTATCGGCAGGATCGCGGCGGAAAAGGCGGATCTGATCCTTGCCTACGGCCCCAACAGCCGGCGGATCGTCAGCGGCGCGGTCACCGGCGGAAAAAGCGGCGGCAAGGCGAAGAATTACGAGACCCATGGGGAGCTGGCTGCCGCGCTGAAACGGGTGGCAAGACCCGGGGATGTGATCCTCTTTAAGGGCAGCCACGGAATGCACCTGGAAAAGGTGCTGGAGCAGTTTTTACAGGACGAAAGGTAAGTGGGGGAGATTCAAATGACAACGGTATTGATTGCAATTGTGGCGGCATGGGTGGTGTCCCTGGTGATGGGAAGGATCCTGCTGCCGATCCTGGTATCCCTGAAAGCGGGGCAGTCCATCAAAGAAATCGGACCGACCTGGCACAACTCCAAAGCGGGTACGCCCACCATGGGCGGCATCAGCTTCATCGCCGCGTCGATGCTGTGTCTGGTTTTCGGGATTCCAGGCATGATGGAAGGCGATTATTCCGCGGTATTCGTGCTGCTGCTCAGCCTGTCCTTCGGACTGGTGGGCTTTCTGGATGATTTCTTCAAGGTGAAGCGGAAGCGGAACCTGGGTCTGAACGCCATTCAGAAGTCCCTGCTGCAGATGGCGGTCTCCGCGATCTACATCTATGTGCTTTACCGCAGCGGCATCCTGACCTGCGATCTCTATATTCCGTTTTTGAACGTCACCATTTTCCTGCCGCTGCCCGCGTATATTGCCTTTGCCATGTTTGTCATGGTGGGCTGCGTGAACTCTGTGAACCTGACCGATGGTCTGGACGGTCTGGCGACCTCCGTCACCATTCCCGTCATGGTGTTCTTCACTGTGGTCAGCATTTCCATGAACCGGATGACGCTGGCGCTGTTCCCCGCGACCCTGGCGGGCGGTCTGGCGGCGTTCCTGGTCTACAACTTCCATCCCGCCAAAGTGTTCATGGGCGATACCGGCTCATTGTTTTTGGGCGGTGCCGTATGCGCCATGGCCTTCGCGCTGGATATGCCCCTGGTTCTGATCCTGGTCGGCATCATTTATATTATCGAGGCGCTTTCCGACATCATTCAGGTTGCCTACTTCAAGGCGACCCACGGCAAGCGGTTTTTCAAGATGGCTCCCATCCACCATCACTTTGAGATGTGCGGGTGGAAAGAGGAGAAGATCGTCCTGACCTTCGCGGGCATTACGGCTGCCATGTGCGTCCTGGCCTGGTTTGGTGTTTCCGGACGGTTCTGAATCGCGGAAAGGAGTCTTTTATGGCATGGAGGCAACCCCGTGCCAATGAGGACCGCCGACGGGTTCGTCCCGCCGGTGACAAGGTGGATCTGCCGTTTCTTGTGCTGGTGCTGATGCTGCTGGCGCTGGGGCTGGGAATCCTGTATTCTGCCAGCTCTGCCCAGAGCGAGTACGACACGGGCTACGCCATTTCCACAAAATATCTGCAAAAACAGGCAGTCTGCGCCCTTTTGGGACTTGTGTGCATGGCTGCCTTCTCCCGCATTCCCGCCGGGTTCTGGATGCGGTTTGCCTGGCAGATCTACGCGGTGAGCATCGTGCTGCTGCTGTCGGTGCTGGTGGTGGGCGAATCGGTCAACGGTGCCCGGCGCTGGATCAGCATTGCCGGGATCCAGTTCCAGCCGTCGGAAATCGCGAAATTTACGGTGGTGGTGCTGTTTGCCAGGCTTACGAGGCAGTTCGGCACCGATACGGAGACCTTCCGCTACGGTGTGATGGGCTACGGCGCGGCGCTGCTGGGCATTCTGGTGCCCCTGGCGCTGGAGAAGCACCTGTCTGCCATCATGCTTTTGGGGCTGGTGGCGGTGATCATGATGTTCATTGCGGGAACCCGTTCCCGGTGGCTCCTGGCGGGCGCTGCCGCGGCTGCGGTTTTTGTGATGGTGTACATCACCTTTATGGGCTATGCCGGAGACCGGGTCTCCGCCTGGCTCCACCCGGAATCCGACCCTAGCGATACCGGGTATCAGATCCTCCAGTCCCTGTATGCCATCGGCTCCGGCGGTGTGTTCGGGCTGGGACTGGGGAAAAGCAGGCAGAAGTATCTCTATCTGCCGTTTCAGTACAACGACTATATTTTCGCCATCCTCTGCGAGGAGCTGGGGCTGATCGGCGCGGTCTGCGTCATCCTCGTGTTTATGGCGCTGATTATCCGGGGGTACTGGATCGCCCTGCGGGCAGAGGACCGGTTTTCCACCATGCTGGCTGCGGGGCTTACCACCCTGATCGCCGTACAGACGGTGCTGAACCTGTGCGTGGTCACGAATCTGCTGCCCTCCACAGGCATTTCCCTTCCGTTTTTCTCCTACGGCGGCACGGCATTGGCTGTGAACCTGGGGGAAATGGGGATCATCCTCAGCATTTCCCGCCGCGTCAACGCGGCACAGAAACAGGAGGAACCAATATGAATGTGATATTTACCTGCGGCGGCACCGGGGGACACATCAACCCTGCCATCGCGGTTGCCAATACCCTGCGGGAGCGCCACCCGGACTGCAAAATCCTCTTTATCGGCGCGGAAGGGGAAATGGAAGAACGGCTGGTGCCGAAGGCGGGCTACGAGCTGCGGGGACTGCCTTCATCCAATCTCCGCCGGAGCCTCTCCTGGGACGGAATCCGGCACAATGTGCGCGGCGCGAAGAAGATTCTGTCCGCGCTGAAGCAGTGCAAGGTCATTCTCCGGGAGTTTCAGCCGGATGTGGTGGTGGGAACCGGCGGCTATGCCAGCTTCCCCGCGCTGTATGAGGGCGCGAAGATGGGAATCCCCACCTGTGTCCACGAGTCCAACGCGGTGCCCGGTCTTGCCACAAAGCTGGTGGCAAAGCGGGCAGACCGGATCCTGGTGAATTACGCGGAATGCGCGGACAGATACCCTGACCCCGGAAAGGTGCAGGTGGTGGGTATGCCCGTGGACAAGGGAT
The DNA here is from genome assembly GCA_051867435.1 of Faecousia sp. GTDB lineage: Bacteria > Bacillota > Clostridia > Oscillospirales > Oscillospiraceae > Faecousia. The sequence continues at coordinate 6,202 of JBJDYP010000055.1, read as the reverse complement.
TCGTGTTCGCGGACCGGGAAGAAGCCCGGAAGGAACTGGGGCTGGATCAAAGACCCCTGGTGGTCTCCGCCTTCGGCAGTCTGGGTGCCCGGGATATGAACAAGGTCATCGCGGAGGTGTTCCGCCTGGAGCATGACGCGCTCTGTCCATGGCAGCATATCCACGCCACCGGCCGGTTCGGCTGGGAGTGGATGCCCGAATATGTGAAAAACCAGGGCGTGGATCTGGAAGCCTGCCCCGGTATCGATATGAGAGAGTACATTTACAATATGCCCACACTGATGGCAGCGGCGGATGTGATCATCAGCCGTGCGGGTGCGGCAAGCTGCAATGAGATCGCCGCCGCGGGGCTTCCCTGTATTATGATCCCCTCGCCGAATGTGACGGCGCACCACCAGGAGCGCAATGCCCAGGTGATGGCGGACAGGGGAGCGGTGGTGCTGCTGCCCGAGCCGGAATGCACCGGCAAGCGGCTCTTTGATGAGATTGACGGACTGCTCCGGGATCCTTCCCGCAGGCAGGAGATGTCCAAAGCCCTGCGCCGCAGTGTGATCCTGGATTCCACGGACCGCATCTGTGACATCATCGAGGAGCTGGCAAAGAAATAACCCCTCGAAAGGAGGAATTCCAATGGCGAATGATGAAGTGCGCCGCAGAAAGCGAAAGCCCGCGCCCACGGGGAAGCGAAGCGGAACCGCGGTGAAGGGCAGACCGGGAACGGATGCCCGCCGGAAGGGCGGCAACCCGGCGGCAAAGCGGACACGCCGTTCCCCGGCGCCAAAGAGAGAACGCAGACCCGGCGAAGAGATCCCGAAGATCGTCTATTCCCCCGCCATTCCCATCAGCGGCAGAAAATTTCTGCTGTGGATGAGCTCGGCGGTTGCGGTGGTGCTGGCGATGGTGCTGGCGTTTTCCATATTCTTTAAGGTGAAGACCATTACGGTGTCCGGTGCCAGACAGTACATACCCTGGACGGTGGTGGAGGCCTCCGGCATCCGGGAAGGGGACAACCTGCTGTCCTTCGGCAAGATCCGGGCAATGGGAAAGATCAAGGCGGCGCTTCCCTATATCGATGTGGTAAAAATTAGTATAAAACTGCCCGATACGGTCAATATTGATGTGGTAGAGCTGGATGTCACCTATGCCATCCAGTCCGAGGACGGCACATGGTGGCTCATGTCCTCCCAGGGTAAGGTGGTGGAGCAGACCGACGCGGCTGCGGCTGCCGCCTACACCCAGGTCATCGGCGTGAAGCTGACCGCGCCCCAGCCCGGGCAGCAGGCCCAGGTGCAGGAGAAGCAGACTTCGGAGACGGTGCCGGAGGACGGTGACGAAGCCGTGACCATGCCGACCCCCGTGACCAACGGCGAGCGGCTCCAGGCCGCGAAGACGATCCTCCAAAGCCTGGAGGCGAACGGCAGCATCGGTGAGGCAAAGTACATTGACGTTTCCAGCATGACCGGCATCGAGCTGCAGTACGGCGAGAACTACCTGGTGAACCTGGGGGATTCGGACAGGCTGCCCTATAAGATCGAGTATATGTGCAAGGCGGTTGCCCAGATGCCCAGCTATCAGACCGGCAGCCTGGATCTGTCTTTCAAGCGTTTTGAGGAGGGAATTTTCTCTCCCGGCACCTGACAGAAACAAATATTTACAAAATATTTCCGAAAAAGTGAGATTTTCTATTGACCAATGGGAAAAATCACGGTAGAATAAAGAGAACAAACAGTGATCATTCCGTCGGAATCCGGCGCGAATCTGAAGGATAACGAAAGATAACATAGGAGGAGAGCAATTATGTCCAATACTGCTGCAACGGAGACCTATCCCAAGAGAGTTGTCAAAATTAAAGTCATCGGTGTGGGCGGCGCCGGCAACAATGTTGTCAACCGCATGATCGAATCCGGTGTGGATGGCGTGGATTTCGTCATCGTCAATACCGATAAGCAGGATCTGAACAAGTCCAAGTGCCCCAACAAGGTGCAGATCGGCGAGAAGCTGACCGGCGGTATGGGCGCAGGCTCCAAGCCTGAGGTGGGCAAGCTGTCCGCGGAGGAGAGCCGGGCGCAGATCTCTAAGATCCTGGAGGACACCGATATGGTGTTCATCACCGCCGGTATGGGCGGCGGCACCGGCACCGGCGCGGCACCCATTGTCGCGGAGCTGGCACATGAGGCAGGCATCCTGACTGTGGGCGTGGTGACCAAGCCCTTCCGCTTTGAGGGCGCGAACCGTATGCGTCAGGCAGAGGCGGGCATTGCCGCCCTGGCGGACAAGGTGGACTCCCTGATCGTCATTCCCAATGACCGCTTGAAATATGTCACCGACGAGAAGATCACCTTCGCCAACGCCTTCGGCATTGCCGACGACGTGCTGAAGCAGGCCGTCACCTCCATCTCCGAGCTGGTGGGCGACTCCCTGGATATTCTGATCAACCTGGACTTTGCCGACGTTTCCACCGTCATGAAGGACGCGGGCCGTGCCCACATGGGCGTTGCCAAGGCCTCCGGCCGTGACAAGGCACAGGAAGCGGCTACCGCCGCCGTGGCAAGCCCCCTGCTGGAGACCTCCATCAAGGGCGCTACCGGCGTGCTGGTCAACGTGACCGGCTCCACCGAGCTGACCCTGGAGGATGTGGAAGTGGCGCTGGGCATCGTTTACGAGGCAGCCAACCCCGACGCGAACATCATCTTCGGCGCCACCTACAGCAACGACTTCCAGGATGAGATCCGTATCACCGTCATCGCTACCGGCTTTGACAAGGCTGCTTCCGAGGCTGAGGAGGAGGCTGCACCCGTGCAGCAGACCGCAGCACCCGCTCCTGCGGCACCTGTTTCCCAGGTGGGCGACATCTCCGACATCGAAGAGGTATTCAAGCTCTTCAGACGCTAAGGATCCTCTGAACAAATCGTCTGCGGCTGAGCAGCGGATCTTTTTCTCCATCCGCGCAGTTTCAAAAGTGAGAAATACATCCAGTATTCCTCCACTTTTGAAACTTTCGGCTGAAGAAAAATCTCTCGCTGTCAGTGCTTGCCGATTTATTCAGAGCTTCCAAAAAACCCAACATAGACATCCCGGGCGCTGCCCGGGATGTTTTTTGACTGCAAACGAGGTGTGGTTTTGTGGATGCTTATGAAAACCTGGCGGTTTCCTATGACCGTCTGACAAACGATGTGGACTATCCGGCGGTGCTTTCCTATGTGCATACGCTTCTGGCGCGGGAGGCTGTTCAGCCCAGACGGGTGGCGGATCTTGCCTGCGGAACTGGCTCCATGACCGTTCTGCTGGCAAAGCAGGGGTATGACGTGGTTGGCGTGGATCTGTCGGAGGATATGCTGACGGTGGCGTGGCAGAAAGCCGCAGGGCTGGAAAATCCACCCCGGTTTATCCACCAGGCATTGCAGGAGCTCACCCTGCCCCGGGCAGTGGATCTGGCGTTCTGCGGGCTGGACAGCCTGGACTACATCACAAACCCCGCGGACTGCCGGAAGGCAATCCAAAGGGTCTACAAAATGCTGAATCCGGGGGGTATCTTCATATTTGATGTGAACACCCCGGAAAAACTCCGGGCGATGGACGGTCAGATCTTCCTGGACGAAGACGAGGATGTGTTCTGCGTCTGGAGAGGGGAATTTGACGAAAAAACCAACATCTGCGCCTATGGTATGGACCTGTTCCAGCGCAGCGGTCAAACCTGGCGGCGCAGCTTTGAGGAACACCGGGAATATGCCTACTCCCGGGAAACCCTGACGGACTATCTGCGGGAAGCGGGCTTTGATTCCATCGAGGTGTTCGGCGACCGCACACTGCTGCCGCCGGAAGAAGGGGAACAGAGAATTTATTTCAAGGCAAGAAAGGGAAGAGTGAAATGAAAGATTATCTTGTTCGTGGAATGACCATGGATGGTTTTGTAAAGTGCGTCGCGATCTGCTCGACGGAGATGGTTCGCCGGGGCGCGCAGATTCAGAAAACCACGCCGAATGCCACCGCTGCCTTTGGCCGCGCGCTGACGGCTGCTTCCATGATGGGCAATATGCAAAAGACGGAGAACGGCTCCATGACTCTGCAGATCAAGGGCAGCGGCCCCATCGGCAATATCGTCTGCGTGTCCGATCCCACCGGCAATGTCCGGGGCTATGTGGTAAATCCCAATGTTCCCCTGGTGGAAAAATATCCCGGCAAGCTGGATGTGGGTGCCACCGTGGGCAAGGAGGGCTACCTCACCGTGATCCGGGACCTGCAGATGAAAGAGCCCTATGTGGGTTCCGTGCAGTTGGTCTCCGGCGAGATCGGTGACGATGTCACGGCGTATTTTGCCCAGAGTGAGCAGACCCCCACGGCCTGCGCGCTGGGTGTCCTGGTGGATCGGGATGCCAGCGTGAAAGTCGCGGGCGGATATTTGCTGCAGCTTCTTCCCGGCGCGCCGGAGGAAGTCATTGACAAGCTGGAGCAGGGCATTTCCAAGGCAGGCGCGGTCACGGCCATGCTGGAGCAGGGAATGACTCCGGAGGATATTCTGGGGCAGGTTTGCGGCGACCTGGGCGTGGTATTTACGGAGACCACGGAGGTGGAGTACAAGTGCTATTGCTCCAGAGAGCGTGTGACTGCCGCGCTGATCAGCCTGGGCAAGAAGGAGCTCCAGGAGATTGCCGAAGAAGGCAAGCCCTTCCCCGTGGAGTGCCAGTTCTGCGATACGGTTTACGAATACACGCCGGAGGACATCCGGGAGATCCTGAAGGAGCTGTAATGGTTTCTCTGCTTTTGCCGATTATCTATCTGGCGTTCATTTCTCTGGGTCTGCCCGACGGTATTTTGGGTGCCGCGTGGCCGTCCATGTACACGGAGCTGGGAGTGGATATCTCCGCCATGGGTCTGATCTCCATGGTGATCGCGGGAGGAACCATCCTATCCAGCCTGTTTTCCGACCGGATCATCAAGCGGTTTGGAACGGGAATGGTCACTTTCGTCAGCGTGCTGATGACCGCGGTCGCTCTGCTGGGCTTCGGACTGTCCCGCAGCTATTGGCTGCTGCTGCTCTGCTCAGTGCCCTACGGCCTGGGTGCGGGCAGCGTGGACGCGGCGCTGAACCACTATGTCGCGGTGCATTATGCCGCCCGGCATATGAGCTTCCTGCACTGCTTCTGGGGAGTCGGCGCAACCATGGGGCCGTATATCATGGGCTTTTGCCTGACCGGGGGCTCCCATTGGTCGAAAGGGTACGAGGTTGTCGCGCTGATGCAGTTTGTCCTGGTCGCGGCGCTGATGCTGTCCCTGCCGCTCTGGAAAAAGAGGCAGGAGAAGGACGAAACGGACGAAAAGAGCGCGGTGATTCTTTCCAAGCGGGAATTGCTGCGGATCCCCGGCGCGAAGGCGATTTTTCTGGTTTTCTTCTGCTATTGCGCCCTGGAGCAGACCTGCGGAATATGGGCAAGCAGCTTCCTGGTGCTGGCAAAGAATGTGGACGCGGAAACGGCTGCCAAGATGGGCGCCCTGTTCTACCTCGGCATCGCGGGCGGCAGACTGCTCTGCGGGTTTATCACGGAGCGCATCGGCGACCGGGACATGGTGCGGATCGGACTCGGAATCATGACCCTGGGAATCGGACTGGTGACGCTGCCCTTCGGCGCGGAATTGTCCTGCTTCGGACTGGTGCTGACGGGCTTTGGCTGCGCGCCGGTTTATCCGTCCCTGATCCACGCGGTTCCCCAGTATTTTGACGAAACGGTGACACAATCCATGATCTCTATGCAAATGGCTGTGGCTTATACAGGCTCGACCTTTATGCCGCCGCTGTTCGGTGTCATCGCGGAGAAAGGCGGCTTTTCGGCTTTTCCGCTTTATATCGGATGCTTCTTTGTTGCAATGGCCTGTGCCTCGGAAATGCTGAACCGATCGGTTAAGAAAAAGTTTGCAAATTCGAAAAAAAGGGCTTGACAAACGAGCTCCTGCCTGCTAATATATTCAAGCAACTTCGGGAAAGCGAAGGGAAACGGAAAGAAGATCAGAAAAAACGAGAGAAATTTGAAAAAAGTTCTTGACATTGATCTGATTATCTGGTATGATAACTGAGCTTTGCACGACGAAGCAAACTGTACCTTGTAAATTGAATAACGTGAAAAACGAACCAAGAAACACCTTGGACAATATAATGGATTGTTTAAGCGTAAGCGAAAAAACAGCCAACGAAAATTCTTGAGTATAG
>JBJDYP010000054.1:0-9319 GCA_051867435.1 Faecousia sp. | reverse complement strand
CAAACATCTTCCGAATCTCCGCGCCCAGATCGGTCCGGACGGGGATATTCTGCAAATTGGGTTCCGTGGAGGACAGCCGTCCCGTTGCCGTGACGGTGTTCTGGAAGGTGGTGCGGATCCGTCCGTCCGGGCAGATCTCCTTGATCAGAGCGTCGGCATAGGTGGATTTCAGCTTGGTCAGCATCCGGTAGTCCATGACCGCCGGGATGATGGGATGCTTGTCCTTCAGCTTTTCCAGCACTTCCGCGTTGGTGGAATAGCCGGTTTTGGTCTTTTTCACCGGGGGAAGCCCCAGTTTTTCAAACAGCAGTTCTCCCAACTGCTTGGGGGACTGGATATTGAAGCTGCCTCCGGCATAGCCGAAGATCAGGCTCTCGCAGTCCGCGATCCGCCGGGAGAGCATCTCGCCGAACGCCGCCAGCTTTTCTTCATCGATGGCCACCCCGGCTCGCTCCATGCGGTAAAGGGTGGTGCAGAGCGGCAGCTCGATGGTCTCATAGAGGGTTTTGCATTCCTGCCGTTCCATTTCCCCGGTCAGCGGCGCTCTCAGCCGCAGCAGCGCTTCCGCGCAGGCAGCGGCATCCTCGTCACTGACGGTCTTCCCCAGAAAATTGGTCGCCAGCTTGGACACGGGGTATTCCGACTGGGAAGGGTTCAGCACATAAGCCGCCAGCTTGGTGTCAAAGGTGAATTCCCCATGGGGCAGTCCCATCTCGTCCAGCCGGTGAAGCATCCCCTTCAGGTCATGGCAGATCATGTTTTTGCCCCGCTCCAAAAATGCCCCCAGGCTGCCGGCTTCCATCGGGGTTAGGAGGCAAACGCCGTCCGTTCCCGCAACGCCCACGGAGCCGTCGGCTGCCAGGTAAACGGCTGCGCCGTCCCCGTTCCCGGGAAGATCGCCCAGCCGGGGCAGATTCTCCGCGGGCGCGGCCTCCCGCTCCTGGCGGATCTTCTCCTGCTCCGCGCCGCGAAGACCGTATTTGTCGATCAGGCGGACGAACTCCAGCTTCGCAAACAGCTCGTAAAGCGCCAGCCGGTTGGGAGGCTGGATCACCGCGTCCCGGGGAGAAAACACGATGGGCGCCTCCGGGCGAATGGTCGCCAGGTCATAGGACAGATAGGCGCTTTCTCTGCCCGCTTCCAGCTTTTCCCGCAGCTTGGGACGGATGGAATCCGCCTCCAGATGATCATACACGCCATCCAGAGAGCCAAACTGATGCAGCAGCGTCAGGGCAGTCTTTTCCCCCACGCCGGGAACCCCGGGGATGTTATCGGAATGATCGCCCATCAGCGCCTTCAGATCCACAAGCCGCTTCGGCTCAAAGCCGTATTCCGCCCGGAAGGCGGCTTCGTCATACAGCGCCGCCGTGGTCTGTCCCGCCTTGGAAATCACCAGCTTCACGGACACATGGGGATCCACCAGTTGCAGGCTGTCCCGGTCGCCGGTGACAATCACGCATTCCCAATCGCTCTCGCCGCAGAGCCTGCCTACGGTGCCGATCACATCGTCCGCTTCCCATCCCTGGCATTCATAAATCGGGATGTTCATAGCGGACAGCACCTGCTTCAAATAAGGCATCTGCTGTGCCAGTTCCTCGGGCATTCCATGGCGGGTAGCCTTGTAGAGCTGGTATTTTTCATGGCGGAAGGTGGGGCCGTGGAGGTCAAATGCCACGCAGATGGCATCCGGCTGCTCCTCACGCTCCATCTTTTCCAGAATATTCAAAAAACCGTAAATCGCGTTGGTGTACAGCCCTTCCCGGGTGGTCAGGGGCTTTACGCCGTAGTAGGCCCGGTTGATGACACTGTTGCCATCCAAGATCATGAGCTTCATGGCATCACGCCCGCTTCCATTTCGCGCCGCCGGGCACGTCGGTGAGCTCGATGCCCATGGTCTTCAGCTCGTCACGAATCCTGTCCGCTTCCGCCCAGTTCTTTGCCTTTTTGGCTTCCATTCTGGCCTTGACCAGTTCGTCGATGGCAGGATCTCCCTCGCCCTCGATGGTGTAACCGCCATGGGCAGCGGTCTGCCTGGGCGCGGCGGTGCGGAGGGCTTCCGCCTTCTTCAGCAGATCCAGGCTCAGCACCCGGTCAAAGTCTGCCAGAGCCGCCAGCTTGGTCGCCGCGTTGGTCTTTGCCTTCAGCGCATCGTACACGGCAGTGATGGCAAGCGAGGTGTTCAGGTCGCTGTCCAGCGCCTTCCGGAATTTCTCCCGGAGCTGCTGCAGCACGGCATCGTCCACCGTTTCACCCTCAGCAGGAACCAGGGCGGCGATCTTGGCGATCAGCTTCTGGTAGGTGACTGCCGCGTTGTCCAGGTTCTCCCAGGAGAACACCAGATTGCGGCGATAGTGGCTCTGCAGGCAGAACAGGCGGTAGGCCATGGGATCATACCCCTTGGACTCCAGCAGAGATACGGTGAGAAATTCGCCCTTGGACTTGGACATCTTGCCGGTCTCGGTGTTCAGATGGTGAACATGGAACCAGTAGTTGCACCACTTGTGCCCCAGATAGCTCTCGGACTGGGCGATCTCGTTGGTGTGATGGGGAAACGCGTTGTCAATGCCGCCGCAGTGGAGATCCAGATCCTCTCCCAGGTACTTCATGGAAATGCCGGAGCATTCAATGTGCCAGCCGGGATAGCCCACACCCCAGGGGGAATCCCACTTCAGCGCCTGATCCTCAAACTTGGACTTGGTGAACCAGAGGACAAAATCGTTCTTGTTGCGTTTGTTGGTGTCCTCCTCCACGCCCTCCCGGACGCCCACCGCCAAGTCTTCCTCGTCATGGTCGTTGAACACATAGTACTTTTCCAGCCTGGAGGTGTCAAAGTACACGTTGCCCCCTGCCACATAGGCAAAGCCCTTGTCGATCAGGCCGGAGACGATCTTGATGAACTCGTCAATGCAGCCGGTCGCGGGCTGCACCACATCGGGGGTCTTGATGTTCAGCTTGGCGCAGTCCTCAAAAAACGCGTCGGTGTAAAACTTGGCGATCTCCATGACGCTCTTGTGTTCACGCTTTGCGCCCTTGAGCATCTTATCCTCGCCGGTATCGGCATCGGATGCCAGATGGCCCACATCGGTGATGTTCATGACGCGCAGCACAGAATACCCTTCGTAGCGCAGTGCCTTTTCCAGCACATCCTCCATGATGTAGGTGCGCAGGTTGCCGATATGGGCAAAGTGATACACCGTGGGACCGCAGGTGTACATCTTCACCACATCGGGGTGGTTGGGTGTAAACAGTTCTTTCTGATGGGTTGCGGAATTATACAGATACATCTTTCGTTACCTCCAGTTGTTTTTCCAGTTGTTCAATGCGCTGCCGGAGCAGGTTCAGCTCCATGGCAACGGGGTCGGGGGTGTGGATGTGGTCGGTCTTTTCCCCGTTGATTTTCACCACCCGTCCGGGCGCGCCCACCACGGTGGAATTGTCCGGGACATCCCGCAGCACCACGGAATTGGCAGCCACACGGGCGTTGTTTCCGATGTAGATCGGGCCAAGAACCTTGGCGCCGCAGCCCACCATCACATTGTTGCCCAGGGTGGGATGGCGCTTGCCGGATGTGACGCCGGTGCCGCCCAGGGTGACACCCTGATAGATCAGGCAGTCATCTCCGATCTCCGTGGTGGCGCCGATGACAATGCCGGTGCCGTGGTCGATGACCAGCCGCCGGCCGATGGTTGCCGCCGGGTGGATCTCCACGCCGGTGAAAAAGCGCATCATCTGGCTGTTCATCCGGGCCAGGAAGACACACTTATGGCGGTACAGCCAATTGCTGACCCGGTAGCCGATGATGGCGTGCAGGCCGCTGTATAGCAGGAAGATCTCCAGCTTTGACCGGGCCGCCGGGTCATTTCGCTGGTAGGCTTCCAGAGTTTCGATCAGGTGCATAGTTCCCTCCAAAAAAATAAGCCTCTTGTACACCGGTACAAGAGGCGGGTCAAAGAACCCACGGTTCCACTCTCATTTCTCACTTTGACCTTAACGCGGTCAACGGGGTCTCCCCTTCGCTCCCGGACGCACTTTCTCACGCCGTCTCTGCCCAGGCTCACAGCCGCCGGCCCGGACTCTCTGCAAAAGACAAACGTGGTACTCTTTCCGATCCACGCGATATGAAATTTCATTGCTATTATATGCACATTCCCCGGTTTTGTCAATGGAACATTGGGGATTTGCGGAAAAAGAATTCAGAATTTAAGATTGGCCCCATCATATTGCGGATACGCCTCCCATGTGGTATACTGCAAATCAGAAAAGGAGGATATTTCCATGAGAAAACTGATTTCCGTTCTTCTTCTGGCCGCTCTGGTCTTCACCCTGTGCGCCTGTACCGCGGCAGGGGAAAAAGACGATCCCAGCGCCCCTTCCTTCACCGCCGGAACCCCCGGCGAGACCACCCTGCCTTTGGAATACACCGGCACCATCCCGGAGGGATCCTTTACCGAGTTGTTCCCCTCGGAGATCCCGCCTTCCGAGCCGGATGCCATCCTTCCTCCCCAGCCCACCGTCCCGGCGGTCGCTGACGGCGTTGGCCCCATTCAGGCGCAGCTCGACCGGGTCAAGAGTACCGATGATTTCACCGTTCTGATCCCCGTGGAAGCGGACCCCGACGGAGAGGGTGTGCTGCTCTTCGCAGATGTGGCACTGACCGATGTGTCTCTGGAGTTCGGAAGCTGGAATGAGGACTTCACCGAATTTCAGCCCGAAAGCCTTCTCCTCTTCCACTCGGAGCTGGCGGTGGGCGAGGCTGTCTTGCTCCACACTTACTTCTCCGATGTGATGCCTAACATCCGCCTGAACTATACCGCGGAGGGCATACCCTACACCTGTTTCCTGTTCCAGAGCGGCATGGACGGCTCCATCATCCTGATGGCTCCGTAAGTCGGACATAAGCAAAAAGGGGCCGTTGGCCCCTTTTTTGATGCCCCAAGGTTTTGGGGTATTGACCGTCCGCGCCCGCAGCAATGCGGGCATTTTTTATCCCAGCGCCACATCCAGCAGCATCATGAAGGAAAAGCCCAGCACGATCCCCATGGTCGCGAAGTAGGGGCTGGCCTTCTGATTCTGCTGGCACTCCGGGATCAATTCATGTACCGCCACAAGGATCATGGCTCCCGCCGCGAACGCAAGGGCCGCGGGCAGCACCGTTCGGATATGCACCACCAGCGCCGCTCCGATGACGCCTGCCACCGGCTCCACCATGCCGGATGCCTGACCCATCAGGAAGCTCTTTCTCCGGGAGCAGCCCTCCCTGCGCAGCGGAATGGACACCGCCGCGCCCTCCGGGAAGTTCTGCAATCCGATGCCCACGGCAATGGACACCGCGCCCATGATGGCTTCGGCAGAATACGGCTGCCCGTCCAGCGCACCGAAGGCAACCCCCACCGCCAATCCCTCCGGGATGTTATGGAGTGTAATGGAAAGCACCAGCAGGATCATGCGGTTGAGCCGTTCTGAGGACTGTCCCGCGCTCACCTTCCCTCTCGCGTAGGTTACGGCCTTATCCGATGCCCACATGAACAACGCGCCGCTTAAAAACCCCGCCGTGACCACCAGCCATGCCGGCGTGCGGAGGGTTTTCTCCGCCTGCTCGATGGCAGGCTGCAGCAGCGACCAGAAGCTGGCCGCGATCATCACCCCGGCGGCAAACCCCAGCATCAGATTCAGTGCTTTTTCATTGGTGTTCTTAAAAAAGATCACCGTCGCGGCGCCGAGGGCGGTCACAAACCAGGTTCCCAGCGTGGCGACCAGTGCCATCAAGACTGTCTGCGTCATATCATCACCCTCTGCATCCTATGCGGATCCCCGCGTGCCGGTGAGAAAGCTGTCGCCTTTTGCCCCCAAGCTCTGCATTCCACCCTTGCATTTTGGGCGCAGTCATGTTATAATTCTGTGGTAATCTCCGCTTCGGACAGCCTCCTCATGTAAAAATCGAGGCACAGCAGAATCCGCGGGCATGGCGGAATTGGCAGACTCGGTGGATTTCGGTGATGTCACCTCAGGGAAGGTTTTTTCCTTCCGCTGTCATTGCGATAAAGTAGCGCACACTGGTGTGGCAATCCGTTCTCCAAAAGCAGGCTTGCCTGTTTTATAAATGTGGATCAAGCGATACGCTCCACCCCGGGTGCTTCCCCGTGTAAAAACAGAAGCGTGTGGATCAGGCGACACGCCCCACCTCGGGTAACCTCCCCGTGTAAAAATAGAGGAAAAAGTAAATATGCGGGTATGTTGGATCTCGACGATGTCCCCTCAGTGAAGTTTTTTGAAATGGCGCAAGGAGATAAGTATGGAAACGTGCAGATATTTACCTATGAGCAAGTTGGGACGATATGCTGCAAGTTTTTTCTATCCCGCTGTTTGCTTGGCAGTGGCTGTCTGTGGCACATGGGGCTTGATTGATTTTGTCCTGGCAGGTGAAAGCATTGGCATAATTCTGCTTTTTTTCTTGATAGCCGGCATTGCTCTTTTGGGGATGATCCGGCTGAGCATACAATGCTGGATGTTTGAGAATCGAAAATTTGCCCTGTCCAAAGAGGGCATCACTTTGAGTGATGGCCGAAAGCCCTTTTATAGATGGGATGAAGTGTATGAAGTTGCTGTTGCAGCTTTTGGGGCATCCGCCAGTTTGCAGACTTATCAAACAGTGATTTGTTGCTTCCTTAAGCCCAGGACAGTTGATTTTTCTCACAAAATTCTGCGAAGTTATTTGTATGGCACAAGGCATCAGGACGCGTTTGTGATTGTGGATTATAGCCCTGCCATGATGGAAAAGTTTTCTGCTGTTTATCCCGGTATTATTTCGGATTATCGCGAAGATCAGATCAACGCATGAAGTAGCACCCGAGAATCACCCGGGTGTTCATATGCGGGCATGGCAGAATTGGCAGACTCGGTGGATTTCGGTGATGTCGCCTCAGGGAAGGTTTTTCAAACGGAGAATGTATATGACTGATTATATTTCGGCACATCAGTTCTGCACGAATAATCGCAAGCAGCTAGAAAACGGCTCCGTTTGCGGATGCTTTTACTGTAGAAGAATCTTCAACCCAGCAGAGATTACCGAGTGGCTGTCAGAAAAGTCAGGGACGGCCCTTTGCCCTTATTGTGGCGTTGATGCTATCATCGGCGAAGGTTCCGGCTTTCCCATCACATATGAATTCCTCCAGGAAATGAATCAATATTGGTTCGGCTGAAAAGGGACAGACTGTAAATCTGCTGCGTTTGCAAAAACTATTATAGACAGGTTCTCCTGCTTTTATAAATGTGGATTAAGCGAAACACTCCACCCCGGGTGCTTCCCCGTGTAAAAATCAGAGATACAAAAGAATATGCGGATGTGGTGGAATTGGTAGACTCGGTGGATTTCGGTGATGTCACCTCAGGGAAGGTTTTTCCGGTTTTCATTGATTTTCTGCGAATGATCTTGTAAAATAAATAACAGCCGAGAACCCCTGGGCTGTTCATATGCGGATGTGGTGGAATTGGTAGACTCATTGGATTTAGGTGATGTCACCTCAGGGAAGGTTTTTAGGGGGATATACTATGGGAAAGCTTGACTTTATCTCTGCCCTGAAACAGTTATTTAAACCCAAAGTTGGTAGTGCCAGATGGTTTAACAGTTTCCCCAAAATGACAACGCAGGAACTTAAAGATATCAGAGAAGCATTTTTTCAGAGACTATTTGACCCTAACGAGGACATGCAACTCAGATGGCAAATACGGGACAAGATTCTGCCATATATAGATAGGATTTTGCGAAACCGTGATGAATAATACACTAGATTCAAGGATAGAAGCAGGTTCACCTGTTTTTATAGATCGTGGATCAAGCGAAACGCTCCACCTCGGATACCTCTCCGTGTAAAAATCAGAGGCACAAAAGAATATGCGGGCATGGTGGAATTGGTAGACTCAGGGGATTTAGGTGATGTCACCTTAGGGAAGGTTTTGCTTCCGCCACCCGTACGAAAAATTGAATATGCGCCCGTGGCGAAAATGGTATACGCAGCAGATTTAGGTTCTGCCTCTTTGCGGAATAGGGGTTCAAGTCCCCTCGGGCGTACCAAGACAGCATCCTGGATGGGATGCTGTCTTTTTTGTTTGCGTTTTAGAAAATCACTAGTTTTAGGCGCATCTATGTGCTACAATAAAACAAAAAAGGAGAAATTTGTCTTATGATGGCACGGGTGTTTTTTAAAGCTACAGAAGATGCACTAAATAATATTACTGAGCTGTTCAAGCTGGTTCATCCTTTACGGACGAGTATGCACTACACAAGAAATACCATAGCACAGATGGTTACAGAGAACCCAAACGCAGATGACGATTATTTTAAATCTGTTATTGACCCAGCCGATAATGTCCATGGCACGGGCTTTAGAGAAGCTTTTATTGACACACCGTGGACAGAACAAGAGGAGCAATTAGCCTGGCTTTTATTAAACAACTTGTTTGCTATCCATGAGGGATGGGTGGATAGCATTTTTCGCGAAAGATTTGAAAACAAAGGATATAATGACAGAAAATTCATCGATCGTCTACAAACTGCATGGGAAAACAACCATTTTACACTTTTATCCGATAAATTCACATCGTATTATGTTACCCCTTCCAAGCGATCACAAATGCTTACGGATGCTTTTTTCGGCACATATATGAATGCATCCAGATTGGATTTTTCAAAAATTGATAATTATATGCTTATGTATAGATACTTTAAAGCCGCAAGAAATTCGTTCATGCATGGCAATTGTATCGCATCCCAGTGGCTACTTGACCGGTATGCGGAGTACTCTGCTGTAGCGACAGAAACTGATCTTGATGTTACAGAAGCACCCGTTATTATTCCACCTGTCTTAGGCGAGAAAATTCATCTGAATATCCGCGGAGTAATTGGATTTTCTGACTTTATGCAGCGAATCTTAATAATCTCGGATATTACCTTGCTTCAAACAAAAGCTGCTGAGGAAGAATTTCTTCAGAGAAAGCCTTCTGGCCTGTTGCTGACATTAAACACTAATCCCAGTCGAGCCCAAGAGCAGATAAAGCATGTTTGTGAACGTGCAGGTTTTTTAGGTCCTGTTTGGTCTGAGGAATTGCAACGATATATGGTAACACATAGATTCATAAGTAGATAAATGGCATATCAACTTTGCAAGAAGTTGCGGCTAAAATGTTCCAAAAGAAGGAAATGAGGATAACACTTATGGGAAATGACATAAAGATCAAGGTTGACTTACCCGATGTTGTGAATAAAACTCTAGGGCAACACCGCATAAATGCCAAAATCCGCATTATACAGCGGGTGCCAAAT
>JBJDYP010000053.1:0-37432 GCA_051867435.1 Faecousia sp. | reverse complement strand
GGGCAAGTACTGCAAGCCCTGCGAGTCCTTCTGGACGGACAGCCAGCTTGTGGACGGCAAGTGCCCGGACTGCGGACGTGAGGTGCAGGATGCTGAGGAGGAGGCCTATTTCTTCCGGCTTTCCAAGTACGCCGACCGGGTGCGGGACCTGCTGGAGAACACCGACTTCCTGGAGCCCAGGAGCCGTGTTCACGAGATGGTCAACAACTTCATCAAGCCCGGTCTGGAGGATCTGTGCGTTTCCCGCACCAGCTTCACCTGGGGTGTGCCGGTGGACTTTGACCCGGGTCATGTGGTCTATGTGTGGATCGACGCTTTGTTCAACTATATGACCGCCCTGGGCTTCGAGAATGACCGGCATGACGATCTGGCGGAGTTCTGGCCTGCCGATGTTCATTTCGTGGGCAAGGAGATCGTCCGGTTCCATTCCATCATCTGGCCCGCCATGCTGATGAGCCTGAACCTGCCCCTGCCCAAGAAGGTGTTCGGTCACGGCTGGCTGAACTTCAACGGCGAAAAAATGTCCAAATCCCGGGGCAATGTGGTGGATCCCTATATCCTCTCCGAGCGCTTCGGCGTGGATGCCCTGCGGTTCTTCCTGCTGCGCACCTTCCCCTTCGGCTCCGACGGCAACTTCACCAACGAGATGCTGATTTCCACCATCAACGTGGATCTGGCAAACGTGCTGGGCAACCTGGTGAGCCGCACCGTGGCAATGGCCCAGAAATACTTCGGGGAAAAGCTGCCCGCCGCCCAGACCGCCGACGAAGAAAAGGATGCCGAGCTGGTGGCCATGGCCGCCTCTCTGCGGGATCTGTACGAGGCGCAGATGGAGAAGTTCGCCTTCCAGAACGCGCTGGGCGAGATCTTCAAGGTGCTGGACCGTGCCAACAAGTATATCGATGAGAACGCGCCCTGGGTGCTGGCGAAGTCTGAGGAGAGCAAGCCCCGGCTGGCCCGGGTGCTGTACAACCTGCTGGAGACTGTCCGGATCTGCGGCGGTCTGCTCTCGCCCTTCCTGCCTGACACCTCCGCGGAGATCGCCAAGCGTCTGGGCGGCGCCCGGATGGATTGGGACAGCCTGAATGTGTTCGGCGTGCTGCCTGCCGATGTTGCAACCGTGGCAGGGCCTGCCCTGTTCCCCCGGATCGACATGGAGAAGGAGCTTGCCGCTCTGGAGGAGCTGAGCAAGCCCGCGCCCCAGGTGGTGGAGGATCCCCTGCCCGAGAAGCTGCCCGAGATCTCCTTCGACGTGTTTGAAAAGGTGGAGATGACGGTGGTGAAGGTCACGGCCTGCGAAAAGGTGAAAAAGAGCGAAAAGCTGCTGAAATTCACCCTGGACGACGGCACCAAAGAGCCCCGGCAGATCCTCTCCGGCATTGCCAAATACTATCAGCCGGAGGAGCTGGTGGGCAAGACCCTGGTGGCGGTGACCAACCTGGCACCCCGGAAGATGATGGGTCAGCTTAGCTGCGGAATGCTGCTGTCCGCCGAGCGCGGCGACAAGCTGAATCTTGTTATGCTGGACGACAAGATCCCCGCCGGCGCGAGACTGGTATAATCGAAAATGTGCTTATCGGTTTTACTCAGCACTTGAATTTGGCGTACTGGAGCGGGAGCGACCAGCCTCCCCTGTGTAAGGGGAGGTGGCAGCCGAACAGGCTGCCGGAGGGGTTGTCAGGCAAGCGTCAATCCCCCAGTCACCGCATTCGCGGTGCCAGCCCCCTTTACACAAGGGGGCCTTTGGAATCTCAAGCTCCAACCGGCCGGTTTTGCTGACTTAAGCCGATATGCACAATCGGAAATAAATCCCCGGTTTGCGGCGCAAACCGGGGATTTCAGCGTATATTATTTCTCCCAGGGGAAGGGCTTGCCGGCGAGTACCTCCCGGCGCAGATAGGCGAAGGTTTCCGCCTCTCCCTTTTCCGCCAGCATGGACAGAATGTGGTGAAGCTGGCGCAGGGTCGCCGGGTTCATGATCTTCTTTTCCCTGGATCTGTCCAGATAGGCCAGCGCGGAGCCGTCGGTGTAGGCGCTGCCCTGGTAGGTCTTGCAGGCCGCGATCCGGTCCATGACCATCTCCACCAGATAGTTTCGGGGCATTTCCACATACTCGTAGCAGCCGGTCTCCCGGTTCATGTCCGACCAGTATTCATAATGGTGCCGGTTGCGGCCCTTGTGGTGCATCCAGGCAAGGGAATAGCCCTTTTCCTCCCGCTCCGCGGCATTGGGGCTGCGGTTTCCCTGATAATACTTCGCGCCGGTCCAGAACTCGGTGGGAGCATATTTGGACAGGTCGTGGGTCAGACCCTGGCGGTACAGGCCCACCTGGAAGCAGCCCTTGCGAACCAGCAGCCGGTGTCTGGTGATGGTCACGAAATGTTTCCAAGGATGCATGGCGAAATCCCTCTTTCTTGTTGCTGGGGAAGCTATGAACAATTCAGCTTCGGCTGAGACAAAATCTTCTGCCGTCAGCTCTCGCCGAATGATTCAGAGCTTCCCTGGGGCTATTATATCCCCTCCCGGCAAAAAACGCAACCCGCAATCCGCCCCGGCAGGCAGCGCCCGCAGACGGTTCGTGACCCCCGTCCCTCAAACCCTCGTTTACCAGCGCACAAATTCGGGGGCACCCGGCTACCAAACCACCATGTCATTGCGAGCCAGTGTCACAACACTGGCGTGGCAATCCGTCCTCCTTTTTGCCGCGGAGTTGCCGGAGACTTACGCCTCCAGTGCGCCGCGGAGCTTTTCCAGCGCCCGCTTTTCGATGCGGGATACATAGCTGCGGCTGATGCCGATGGCCAGCGCCACCTCCCGCTGGCGCTGGGGCGGCTTGCCGCCCAGACCGTAGCGCAGGGTGATCACCTCCCGTTCCTGGCTCGTGAGACAGTCGTCGATGGCGGCACGGAGCCTGCGGATGGAATCCCGGGTGCTGACCTGCTCCAGCAGGTCGTCATCCTGGCTGACCACATCCATCAGCGACAGCGCGGTGCCGTCGCTGCCGGTCTCGATGTAGTCGGAGAGGGACACATCCTGGGCGCTTTTCCGCTGTCCCCGGAAGTGCATGAGGATCTCGTTTTCCACGCAGCGGGCGGCATAGGTCGCCAGCCGCGCGCCTTTGCTCTCGTCAAAGGTGGAGATCCCCTTGATCAGTCCGATGGTGCCGATGGAGATCAGATCCTCCTGATCGGAGGAAATGGCGTAGTATTTTTTCATGATATGGGCGACCAGGCGGAGATTGCGCTCGATGAGGATGTTTCGGGCTTCCGGGTCGCCCTGCCGGGCCAGAGCCAGGTAGTGCTGCTCCTCCTGGGCAGTGAGGGGCTTGGGGAAGCTGCCTGTGGAGAGCTGCAGGGAATAGATCAGCGCGCTGAGCGTCAGCCAAACTGCAGAGATCATGGTTTTCACCTCCACCTTACCATATTCGCCCACGCTCGTCCCTATGTGGACATTTTTCGCAGACCGCTCCCCGGGTCACAACGCAAAACGATCCCGCCGCGCTTCGCGGCAGGATCGTTTCGGAAGGAGCATGATGGAATTGCGAATAACAGATCGTATTCAGGCCGGCATATGGGATTTATAACGATCGGCTTTGTAAGCACGCATCAAATTCCGATTTAGCGGGGTATTCGTAACCCATCGTAGGGGACGGGTTCCCCGTCCCGGTGGTACAGCGCAGCGGGAGGCGAAACGCCTCCCGCTGCTACAGTGTTTGACGGAGGTTATCACGCATATTAACAGCCCAAAAATCGAAATTTGACCACGAGCTTATGAAAAACGATAACCGAAATTGGATTTTATACCAAGCCCAGCACCAGTTGGAAGGCGACAAATCCGCTGCCGGCAGCATCGGAAAAGTAGACCGCATTTAAGTAAAAAACAGTGCCGTCGTTCAGCGTGACCTGGTAGGTCATTTGCTCCTGCCTGGTCCTGCCGGATGTGCCGGTGGAGGTATGGACATTGATGTTTCGCTGTTCCATGGAGCTGATTTCCCGACCAGCCAGGTAGTCGCACATTTGAGCGATGGCGGCGTCTGCGTTTTCGGTCACCTGGGGGTGCATCAGGGATTTGGCATCAGACGCGCGGTTTTCCGCCAGCGCCGTCATCATTTCCTCCACCTTCGGGGCAGACTCTGCCTCCTCCGTCAAAGCACCGGATATGTTTTTGGTAAAATTGCAGGCTGTCAGACAGCTAAGCAGAACCAACGGAACCAAAACAAAGCAAATCAACTTCTTCATAGAGAAAACTCCTGCCTTTTTTGTATTTAAAAGTAATTATAGCAGAAAAAATGGGATTTTTCAATGGATTCAAGCAAGATTACGCCGGTTTCTTTCAATGCCGCAGGATTGGTTCCACTCTGTTTGATTTATGCTTTCATTCTGCGGAAAAAGAGCCTGCCGCGAAGGGCGGCAGGCTCCGATACTGTTTTGCTGCTTACATCAGGGGCTCCAGACCCAGGACGGGGTGACCCTTCTCGGTCAGCCAGCCGATCAGCTCCTCGCAGTCGGTGGTGACGGTCTCGTCCGCCACCATGTCGCAGAAGTTCTCGATGCCGTACAGCTCCTGGGCGGTCTTGTTCAGCCGCTCTGCCACATCGTCCTTCAGCTCCTTGGGCATCCAGACGATACGCTGGATACCGCCTTCGGCGGAGCAGAACTTCTTGGAGGCGATGAAATGACGGCCGTGACCCATGTAGCCGGGGGTCTGAACGCCGCCGCCGGTGCAGGATGCCAGCTCGCCGAAGGTCATGCCGGCGGGGGTCATGCCCTTGTACTCACGGTTGACCACGATAACACCGTTGGAAACCGGCTCGATGCCGCAGATGCACTCGAAGCAGCCGCAGGAGGTCATGGGATCCTCCAGGATGGAGTACAGGGTGACATTCTCCACCGCGCCGTGGGTGGCGCTGGCGATGGCCTGGTTGACGGTCTCGTAGCGGCCGGTGCGCTCGTCCAGGCAGCCCTCCTTCATAATGGGCTGGCAGGGGCCGTTGGGGTTCAGCTCGTTGGTGGCCTTGGCATCCAGCCAGGACACGGCACCGCACAGGCCCAGACGCTCGGGAGTGACCACGCAGCAGTGGGCAGGCGCGAAGGACTGGCACAGGATGCAGGTGTAGTAACGGTCCACGGCCTCGTCGGTCATGGATTGCAGACGGTCGTCTCTCTGGCTGTAGCGGGGCATGGCGATCTCGTCACGGAACTTGGCGGCCTGGGCGGCATCGGTGATCAGGGTGACCTGGCACTTATCCACCACGGCGTCAAACTCGTTCATGATCATGACGTAGAGAACCTCGGCGAAGTCCTTCAGCCGCAGACCGGCCTCAAAGGCGGCGTTGGAAACACGGACGCGAACCTGGTTGCGCTGACCGGTGTGCATAACGCCCTCCATGTAGTTGAACCAGGCGTGGAACTTCCGCTCGATCACGGACTCGAAGTCCACCTGCATCTTCTTGCCGGCAACCTCCACATAAGTAGCCAGAGCCAGATCCTTGGCCTCATCCAGATCGGGTCCGAGGATGGTGATTTTGTGATCCTCGATCTCGGCGGGATCCCGCATGACCACCAGCTCGGCGGTGGGATTCTTGGAGGACCAGCACTCGTTGTGCATCTCCGCCTTGCGGATGATCTCGCCCTCGAAGGCGGCGGCGAATGCCACGGGGATGGGCAGCTCGGTGGTCTTGATCTTGATGCCCCGGAGCTCCAGGGACTTCTTCACGGTCTCGGCGTGGTCGCACACGGACTCCAGCGCGCCGGGAACCTGGTTCTCGCCCAGGTCGATGTCCACCACCACGGGGAAGCCCAGGGCGATGGCGCCGGCACCGGCGGAAACCACCACCGCGTCGATGGCGCCGAAGGTGTTGACAAACGCGGGAACACGCTCCTTGGTGTATTTCAGCAGGCCGCCCAGATCGCCGGGCTGAATGCCGCCGAAGATCAGCGCCGCGCGGACCGCCACGGTCACCACATGGATGACGGAGGTCACGTCATGACCCAGAGGAATGACACGGAGCTCCAGACCCATCTTCACGCCTTCGTCGGCGCACTGCTCGATGACGTCGCCCACCATGAAGGTCATGATGCCCTTGGACTGGTAGTCCTTGACCACCTTTGCCACTTCCTTGGGATCCTCTGCCTTGCCCAGAACCACGGCAACGCCGGGAATATCGCCGGTAACCAGAGGCACGCCCAGGCTGCGGATGATGGGATCGGGCACGAAGCCGATGCCGGGAACCCGGGCTTCTTCGTAGCGCTCCCGGGCTTCCACAAACTTCAGGCCTTCCAGAATTTCAGCGCCCACGGCGGTGGCCAGACCGGCGTTCAGCGCCTGACCCAGATCCTCCTGGTTGGTGATCAGGCTCTTCAGCACGCCCACACAGGCAGGAAGGTCGCCCAGGGTCTTAACCTTCACGCCGGTGGCGGCATAGATGGTGGGGAAGAAATAAGCGGTATCGGGGAAAGCGATTTCCTTGTCGGCGCCGTATTTGGCAATGGCATCATTGACAGCACCCTCGGTCAGTCCGGCAACAGCGTTGGAGCCGCCGTAGATCAGGTCGGTTAATACACTCATTGGTAAACCCTCCTAAAGAATCTTGTTTTCTGATTTTGCCCATGGGAAAGGAACCCCCCACGGGGGATACCTTATTATAGCAGAAAACGGGACGGGTTGCGTGCCAAATTTTCCACCGTGATTTTGTGAATATTGCTACAAAAATACCGATTTCAATAGCACCGGAAGCTGGACAGGTAGCAGCTTTCCGCCCGCTTCCAGTCGATGAGGTCAAACCAGTCCTCGGCGTATTGCCGCCGGTCGGAGATGTGCTTGAGAAAGTAGGCGTGCTCCCACAGATCCAGCCCCAGCACCGGGGAAAGACCCTGGGAAATGGGCGCTTCCTGCCCGGCGGTGGTCACCAGGCGCAGCCGGTCGCCGCAGAGAACCAGCCAGATGTAGGAGGAGCCGCCCACACAGGCCGCCATCTCCACCATGCGGTGCCGCAGCTCCTCCATGCCGCCGAAGGCCCGGCAGAGGATCTGCTCCATCCGTCTGCTGGGGTTGGAGCCGCCGGGGGTCATGCCCCGGAAGAAAAACCGGTGGTTATACACCCCGCCGGCCTCAAACCGCAGCCGGAACCGGTCCGGGCACGCTGCGGGGAGCTGCCCCCGGAGCAGCTGCTCCAGGCTCATGCACTGCAGCTTCGGCTGGCAGGCGAGCAGCTCGTTGAGCCGGTCAACGTAGCCCCGCAGCAGCACGTCGTGGTGGATTTCCATGGTTTTCCCGTCGATATTTGGCTCCAGCGCGTTGTAATCGTAGGGCAGGGGCAGGTTTTCAAAGGGATAGCAGTGTTGTTCCATAGGCGCTCACCTCAAATCCAAAGATACAGCAAGTTTATGTGTCCCGGCAGGCAGGTATTCCGGCGGAAGTTTTTCAGGAATCAGTAAAAAAAGGTTGAATTTGGCACCGGAGTGTGGTAGGATAAGGTTGTGTCAGTATGGGGTTGCCATGCCCATACGGATCCATAGGCAAAACCAAAATTCACCATGGGGGGAATGCTGAAGCGATCAGGCAGAACCGCACAAACCCACCAAATTCCAACTCCGGCAGCCGCGCTCCGCAGCCGCCGGAAGACCCGAAAAAGGAGATTTTTACTATGGCAGCACCCCACACGATTGCCGTTGCAGGCAAAGGCGGTGTCGGCAAGACCACCACCAGCGGCATGATCATTGATTACCTTTGCAAAAAGAAACAGGGTCCCGTTCTGGTCGTGGATGCAGACGCTAACAGCAACCTCAACGAAGTCCTGGGTGTTGAGGTAGAGACCAGCCTGGGCCAGATCCGGGAGGAAATGGCGCACGCCGAATTGACCGGCGCCATCCCCAGGAACATGACCAAGGCGGACTATGCCGAAATGAAATTCAGTTCCGCGCTGATTGAAGAAGACGATTTTGATATGCTTGTCATGGGCCGCACCCAGGGCAAGGGCTGCTACTGCTATGTCAACGGGGTTCTCAAAGCCCAGATGGACAAGTACGCCGGCAACTATCGCTACATCGTCATGGACAACGAAGCGGGACTGGAGCACGTTGCCCGGGGAACCCTTCCCCATGTGGACACCATGCTTCTGATCTCCGACGCTTCCCGCCGGGGTGTTCAGGCTGTGGCCCGGATCGCCGAAATGATCGGTGAGATGGAGCTGAAGCCGGGCCGGATGGGGCTCATCATCAACCGCGCGCCGGGGGGCGTGCTGTCCGATGGTGTCCGGGAGGAGATCGAAAAGCACGGACTGACCCTGCTGGGCGTTCTGCCCCAGGACGAAGCCGTGTACCAATGTGACTGCGACGGCGAGCCTTCTTCCAGGCTGCCGGACAGCACACCGGTCAAGGTCGCGCTGCACCGCATTATGCAGGACCTTGGTCTTTAATCCGTCATTCTTTAATGAAAATACAAGGGGGAAAACGAAAATGTCTTTTGAACCTAAGAAGCAGGCATTCAGCGGAAAAATCACACCCGTGACCCTGGGCACCGGCGACAAGGCCATTGTCCTGGGCGGTCAGAATGTCCTGCCCTTCTACACCTTCGACGCGCCCATCGAGCACGCGCCGAAGATCGGTGTTGAAATTTCCGACGCCGCCCACGAGTGGACCGCGCCCGCGCTGAGAGAATTCTACGCCGGCTGCACCACTATGGCGGACTACGCCAAAAAGGCGGAGACCATGGAAGGCGCCGACTTCCTGGTGCTGCACTTTGAGAACGCGGATCCCAACGGTGCCAACCGCTCCGTGGAGGACTGCGTTGCCGACGCCAAGGCGGTTGCCGAGGCCGTCACCATGCCCATCGCGGTGATGGGCTGCAAGAACGTGGAGAAGGACGGAGAGCTGTTCTCCAAGATCGCCGAGGCTCTGCAGGGCAGAAATGTCCTGTTCCTGTCTGCCCGTTCCGAGAACTACAAGACCGCCGGCGCTTCCGTGGCGCTGGCTTACGGTCAGAAGATCGGCGCCGAGACCGCCGACGACATCAACCTGGCAAAGCAGCTCAACATCATGATGATGAAGGATCTGAACATTGCCCGGGAGTCCATCGTCATGAACGTGGGCACCGCTGCCGTGGGCTACGGCTACGAGTATGTGGCCTCCACCCTGGACCGGGTCCGCGCCGCTGCCCTGGCCCAGTCCGATACCGACCTGCAGATGCCCATCGTCGCTCCCACCTCCACCGATACCTGGGGTGTGAAGGAGTCCACCGCTTCCGAGGAAGATATGCCCGAGTGGGGCAACGCGGAAGACCGGGGCGTTGGCATGGAAGTGGCCACCGCTGCCGCGAACCTGACCGGCGGCGCTGACGCGGTTGTGATGCGTCATCCCACTGCCGTTGCCACCATCAAGCAGTTCATCAACGAACTGGTCTAATCGGGAAGGAGGAAAAAGATTATGGCTCTGAAAGGTCTTGACATTTTTAAGCTGTCTCCCAAGAAAAACTGTAAGGAGTGCGGCAGCCCCACCTGTATGGCATTCTGCATGAAGGTGGCACAGGGCGCGGTCTCTCTGGACAAGTGCCCGTATTTCTCCCCGGACGCCATTGCTACACTGTCCGAGGCCACCGCGCCTCCCATGAAGACCCTGACCGTGGGTAAGGATCACAAGCTGGGCGGCGAGACCGTTCTGTTCCGTCACGAGAAGACCCTGGTTTCCAAGAACCTGTTCGCGGTGCCTGTCTGCACCCACATGGACGAGGCTGCCGTGGACCAGAAGCTGGCGGATATGCAGAAGATCGACTACGAGCGCATCGGCGAGCGGATGTATGTGGAGTTCGTGCTCTGCGCCAACAAGGACAACGATCCCGACAAGTACGTTTCCCTGGTGAAGAAGGCCGCCGCTACCGGCCGCTCCCTGATCCTGGAGTGCTGGGATGTGGAGTGCGCCAAGGCCGCGCTGGAGGTCTGCAAGGCGGACAAGCCCATCCTGGACGGCGCGACCCCCGACAACTGGGAAGCCATGAACGCGGTTGCCACCGCTGCCGGCGTGACCCTGGGTGTCCACGCGGACAACATCAGCGACCTGTACGACCTGGTTAAGAAGCTGGAAGCTGCCGGCAACAAGAACCTGGTTCTGGATGTGACCGGCAAGACCGCCAAGGAGACCCTGGCAAACGCCGTTATCGTCCGCCGCACTGCCCTGAAGGACGGCGACCGTTCCTTCGGCTATCCCTCCATCGTGAATGTGGCAAGACTGGCGAAGGGCAATATGCACCTGCAGACCGCTTATGCCGCCATGTTCACCGAGAAGTACGCTTCCATCATCGTCATGGAGCAGATGACCTATGCCGCGGCCCTGCCTCTGTACGGCCTGCGCCAGAACATCTTCACCGACCCCCAGAAGCCCATGAAGGTGGAGTCCAAGATCTATCCGCTGAACGGCGCCGACGAGAACAGCCCCTGCGCCCTGACCGTGGACTTCGCGCTGACCTACTTCCTGGTTTCCGGCGAGCTGGAGCGCTCCAACGAGCCTGTGAACCTGATCATCACCGACGCCTCCGGTATGTCCGTGCTGACTGCCTGGGCTGCCGGTAAGTTCTCCTCCTCCTCCGTCAAGAAGACCTTCGAGACCCTGGACATCGAGAACAAGATCAAGAACCGCACCCTGATCATCCCCGGCAAGGTTGCCGTCATGAAGGGTGAGATTCAGGAGAAGCTGCCCGGCTGGAACGTGGTGGTCGGCCCTCTGGAAGCGGTTCAGCTTCCCAAGTACATGAAGGACAAGGAATACGAGGCTGCCGCCAAGGCCGCTGCCGCCGAAGCCGCTGCCAAGGCTGCCGCCGCGCCCGCCGAGGAAGTCAAAGAGCTGACCTTCGACGAGCTGCTGGCAACCAAGGTTCCCGCCATCGAAGTGGTGGATATGGGTGTCAAGTACAAGGGCTACAACCCCGAGTCCTCCACCTTCGTCACCATCGGTGAGAGAATCCACTGCATCTCCCCGGCGATCCGCAAGGCCATGGACGAGCGGGATCCCGCTCCCATCCTGAAGCGTGCCGCCGAGCAGATCGCCGCCGGCGCCACCTACCTGGATGTCAACATCGGACCTGCCGAGAAGGACGGCCCCGAGCGTATGATGTGGGCAGTCAAGCTGCTGCAGGAGAACTTCGACAATGTGCCTCTGGCGCTGGATACCGCCAACAAGCGGGCCATCGAAGCCGGTATCAAGGTCTACAACCGTACCAACGGCAAGCCCATCGTCAACTCCGCCGACGCGGGCTCCCGTATCGGCAACATCGACCTGGCTGCCGCCAACGATGCCATCTGTATTGCCCTCTGCTCTGCCGACGGCATCGCGAAGGACAACGAGGAGCGGATGATGCACTGCCGCAATATGCTGGAGCGCGGCCTGTCCCACGGCATGGAAGCCACTGACCTGTGGTTTGACCCCCTGTTCCTGGTGGTCAAGGGTATGCAGGACAAGCAGATGGACGTGCTGAACGCCATCAAGATGTTCGCGGACGAGGGTCTGAAGTCCACCGGCGGCCTGTCCAACAACTCCAACGGCGCGCCCAAGGCGCTGCGTCCCATCATGGACTCCGCGCTGGTTGCCATGGCCATGATGCAGGGTCTGACCTCCGCCATCGTGAACCCCTGCGACCTGCGGCTGATGGAAACCATCAAATCCTGCGACATCTTCAAGAACCATATGCTGTACTCCGACTCCTACCTGGAGCTGTAAGGCAGCAGTCCCCCGGCGGGGAGGGAATTTTCCCTCCCCGCCGTTTAGACGGTCAATAAAGCCCCAAACCGTCAAAATCGGGTATGGGACGGTATTGGCTGCGGCAATCCGGAAAACGCAATCACAGGAATAAAATGTTCTTTTCGAGGGAATTGGAATGCCCTTTCGGGGATTTTGACTTCCATCGCAAACGCAAGCCTGCCGTACCTATGTACGCCGACGGCTTGCGTTTGCTCGGCTTTGGGGCTTTCTTGCCGTCTGAGTAGGTGTCAAAAAAGCATAAAAAAACCCGCCCCGAGTATTCCCGGGACGGTGCTATAAAAGAATAGCTGAAATTAAGGGCGCAGGAGCGTGTCTATCTCGGAGAAGAACCGGTTCTTTTCTTCGTCGGAGCAATCCGCCGTGATCCTGAGGGGTCTGGAGTAGTCCAGACTGAACATCCCCATCAGATCCTTTGCGCTGACCCACTGGCTGTCGTTGCCGGCGTATACCGCGAAGGGCTGCACGGTGGCGAGACTGACGAAGCGCTGTACCTGCTGCATGGAGCGAAGGGTCACATAAAAATCATCCACAAAAGTTCTCTCCAGTGCTGTACTTTCGGCGGAATATGGTGTATAATGCAACATAATGATCGGGATTCCGCTGTTTTCGTAGCATATTATAGCGCTGCGTGGGGGAAATTTCAATTGACTCTTTGGACGATTATTCTAAAAACAGAGATTCTTTTTTGGTGGTTATTTACATGAAATTTGCGTTTTACACCTTGGGATGCAAGGTCAATCAATATGAAACCCAGGCCATGGAGAAGATGCTTGCCGGAATGGGACACGAGATCGGCAGCTTCGACGAGCCCTGCGACGGCTACATCATCAACACCTGCTCCGTCACTGCCGTGGCGGATAAGAAGAACCGGGCGGTGATCCGCCGCTGCCGCAAGCTGCACCCGGATGCCATCGTGGGGGTCTGCGGCTGCTACAGCCAGCACGCGGCAGAGGCGCTGGCACCGCTGGATGTGGATGTGGTCTCCGGTAGCGCCGGCCGGGAGCGGTTCGTGGAAATGATGCTGGAAGCCGTGGGAACCCGGCAGCATCAGACCAGTCTGGACAATGCGCTGAAGCGCAGGGAATTTGAGGTGCTGCCCGCGGGCGGACTGTCCGAGCGCACCCGCGCCATGCTGAAGGTGCAGGACGGCTGCTGCAACTTCTGCGCCTATTGCATCATTCCCTATACCCGCGGTCCCGTCCGTTCCGCGCCGGCAGACCTTGCCGTGGAGCAGGCAAAGGCGCTGGAGCGGCAGGGGTTCCGGGAAATCGTGATCACCGGTATCGAAATCGCCTCCTGGGGTGTGGATCTGCCCGGAAAACCTGCAGTCACCGAGCTGATTGCCGCCATCTGCGAGGCCGTGCCCGACCTGCGGGTGCGCCTTGGCTCGCTGGAACCCCGGATCGTCACCGGGGAATTCTGCGCCCGGCTGGCGAAATACCCCAACCTGTGCCCCCAGTTCCACCTGTCCATGCAGTCCGGCTGCGACAGGGTGCTGAAAGCCATGCGCCGGAAGTACGATACGGCACGGTATCTGGAGAGCGTGGAGCTGCTGCGGAAATACTTCCCCGGCTGCGCCCTGACCACGGATATGATCGTGGCGTTCCCCGGCGAGACCCAGCAGGAGCATCAGCAGAGCCTGGACTTCATCCGGCGGTGCGGCTTCGCGGATATGCACATCTTCCCCTATTCCCGCCGTCCGGGCACCCCGGCGGACAAGCTGCCCGGGCAGCACGGCAACGCCGTGAAGGAAGCACGGAGCCGGGAGGCCATCGCCGTGGCAGGGGAAATGAACCGGGCGTATCGGGAAGCCATGGTGGGTTCCCTGCAGGAGGTGCTGTTTGAGGAACCGGCGGCTGGGTATTACACCGGTCACGCGCCCAATTACATCCGGGTCTACGCGCCGGGAAAGGAGCTGCACAACCAGATCCGCCGGGTGCGGGTAGTGGGTCTGTTTGAGGATGGCGTGCTGGGCGAAATTGTGGAATAATCCGGATTTTTGCGCAAAAAAGAAAGCCCGAAACAAAGGCAAGTGTCCAAAAACAGCTTCAGTCCCGGAAACATTGTTTACCGGGACTGTTTTTGTATTCGGTGTCGTGGGTTATCTGCGGTTTTGCACCGCGCCCAAGCCTCCCTTGTGTAAAGGGAGGTGGCAAAAATCTCTGATTTTTGTCGGAGGGATTGTCATGCAGTCGAAGCATAATAAGCAGTTGGTTCCATTGGCAAGGAAGCTGCGAAAAGAAATGACAAAAGAAGAACGTCATCTGTGGTACGACTTTTTGCGCTCCTATCCTGTCCGTTTTTCCAGGCAAAAGGTGCTTGGAAACTATATCGCTGATTTTTATAGCGCAGAAGCAAAACTCGTCATTGAGTTGGACGGCTCCCAACACTATGAGGCAGATGAAATACAAAAAGATGCTGCCCGCACTGCTTTTCTGGAAGGTTATGGTCTTACCGTTATTCGTATTCCCAACAACGAAGTCACCAGAAACTTCCGTGGAGTTTGTGCGTATATTGATGCTGCGGTAACACAATCCCTCAGTCAGCTTCGCTGACAGATCCCTTTGCACAAGGGAGCCTTGGGCGCTGGCTCGCAATGACGTGGAAAATTGGGAGCCGGGTGCCTTTGAATTTGTGCGCCGGGAAACGCGGCTTTCCTTTATGCTTCGTAAAGCGGGACCGGGGGGTCGAAGGGCTGGGGCTTGTATGTAACCGAGCCAATGGGCTTCCCCTCCAGACCGTATTTCGGATTGTAGCCGAACAGGTTGACATAACGCAACAAATCGTCCTTTTCCCCTTCCATGGCCTCCATGACGGCAACGGTTGCCAGCACATCGTCAATGGCGCGGTGGGAATTGACCACCTTGCCGGACAGACCGTAGGTGTCGATGGCGTTGCAGAGCCGGTGGGGATAGCCGTGCCGGTCCTTGTACACCGTCAGCAGATCCAGCTTGTCCTTGCCCTTGAGGATGGCGGGATCCCCGCTGCGCAGGAGCAGGTAGAACAGGAAGCTCAGGTCAAAGTGGGCATTGTAGGCGAGAAGCAGGGTGTTGCCCTGAATCAGCGATGCGATGTCCCGGCACAGCCGGGTTTTGGGGATGCCCCGCTCCATCAGATCCCGGGTGGAAATGCCCGTGAGCTGCTCGATTTTGGGGGGCACGAATCCCCCGGCGGACAGGGAGACCAGCTCGTCATACCGGGCGGTGATGCCCGTCCTTTCCACCACAACGGCGGAAAATTCGATGATCTCGTCCCGGTGGAACAGCAGCCCGGTGGTCTCCGTGTCGAAAACCATCAGCTTGTCGTAGGTTTCAAACAGTGATGCAAAAGGTGCCATCTATCTTTCTCCCTCTGCCAGATCCAATGCCCGGCGGAATTTGCTTTTTTTCTCCTCTTTCAGGTGGAAGCGGGCGGCGATCTGCCGCGCCAGGGCCAGGGCAGCTTCCGGGCTGCCGGATTTCAGCTCGATTTCCACCTCGCACAGCGGCGCCTCTCTGCCGCCACCCAAAAGCACGCCCTGATCCAGCGCCAGCTCCGCCGTGCCGCCGGCGGTGGGCAGCAGCTTCGCGCGCCGGGTAAAGGCGGCGCCGCAGACGGGTACGACCCCTCCGGCGGTGAGATCCCCCAATTCCGGGCTTCCTAGTTTACATAAAACCGGAATCGCCTGCCGGATGTCCCCTTCCCCGCATTCCAGTTCATTCCGCGCGCCCTTTTCTCCCGGGGTCTTCAGGGTGCAGACGGATACCCCGTTCTCACTGCGGTGCCGCAGCGTCCAGCGCCGGGCGGACAGGGCGCGGTCCGGGGTGTCGTAGTAGGTCGTCTCCATGACAATGGTGGTAAAACCGCCGCCGAAGGCAGCTTCCATTGCCGAAAGCGCCTCCTTCGACCCCTGATATTTGAATTCCAGCTCCATTCCCATGGATCGCCACCACCCTTTCTCCCGTATTATACACCCTCCCGGAGACTTACGCAAGTTTATTCCACGGCGAACGGATTCCGACAGCAAAATTTTCCGCCCCGTGATAGGATTTTCCTGCATTCATTTTTGAGAAAGGCTGTGGTACGAATGATGGTGACAACGAAACCCTTTGCCCGGCAGGTGCAGATCTTTGTGCAGCGTTGGGATACCCGGGAGGACTGGAAAAAAGCCGCGAAAAACGGACTATTTGCCCTCTGCGGCTTTCTCCTCAGCGCGGCGTCCCTGGGGAACTACTGCCAGTGCTTCCCGCTGGCGCTGCTGCTGTGCGCCCCGCCCGGGTGGCCGGTGCTGCTGACGGCAGCGGGCGCCGCCGTGGGCTATCCGGTGTTCTGGGGCATGGCGGGGCTCACCGGGCTGGGCTGGATCGTCATGGGACTGCTGGCGGAGCTGATCGTGGAGCGGCTGCCCTTTGAGAAAAGCACGCCCATGCTGATGCCGGCCATCGGCGGCACCATTGTGGCGGGAACGGATCTGGTGCTGCTGCTTCGGGGACTGGCGGCGGTGCCCATGCCCATGTATGTGCTTCGGGTGGGACTTGCCCTGGGCAGCACCTGGCTGATTGACTTCGGCAGCCGGAAAAAGGACGTGTTTGCCCTGGCGCTGCTGGGGGGCATCGGGGTGCTGAGCCTGTCCCAGGTGGCGATCACCCCCTGGTTTTGCCTGGGCTACGCGGCAGCGGCGGCGGTGAGCGCCTGGGGCGCCTTCCCGGCGGCAGCCATGGCGGGACTGGCCCTGGATCTGTCCCAGGTGACCAAGGTGCCCATGACGGCGGTGCTGTGCCTGGCGTTTTTGCTGCGGCTGATCCCCAAACAGGGGAAATGGTTCGGCTATGCCGCGCCGGTGCTGACCTTCGTGCCGGTGATGCTGCTGGCGGGACGCTACGATCCCACCCCCATTTTGCCCCTGGCAGTGGGCGGCGGACTGGCGGCGGTGATCCCCCACCCCACACCCGCCGGACGCAGGCGGGGAGAAACCGCCGGGGCACAGGTGCGGCTGGAGATGGCAGCCGGGGTGTTTTCCCAGGCGGAAAAGGTGCTTCTGGAGCTGTCGCCCACCGTCCAGGATGAGGCGGCGGTGTTCGGCAAGGTGCTGCGGGACTGCTGCGATGGCTGTCCCTGCCGGACAGGCTGCAAGAGCCGGGAGGAAATGGCCGCCATGGATCCCAAAATCCTGGGCAGAGCCTGGATCAGCCGGGACGATCTGAAAAACGGCGGCTGCAAAAAGGCGGGGCGGCTCATCAACGAGCTGCGCCGGGGCCAGGAGCAGCTTCGCCGGGGACGCAGGGAACAGGCCCGGATGAAAGAGAGCCGCATGGCGCTGATGCGGCAGTACCGCTTCCTGGCGGATTACCTGCGGGAGCTGTCCGACAGCCTGGCGAACCGTACAAATGCCGCCAGGCCATGCTACCGGCCGGAGGTGGGCGCCAGCACCGCGGGGAAGGAAGCGGTGAACGGCGACCGGGCGATCTGGTTTGCGGGCACGGGGAACCGCTACTATGTGCTGCTGTGCGACGGCATGGGAACCGGCGAAGCGGCAGCCAGAGAATCCAGGGAGGCCTGCCAGTATTTGCAGCAGCTTCTGCAGGCGGGATTCCCGGCATCGGCGGCGCTGGGCGGCTACAACGATCTGTGCGCCCTGCGGGGCACGGTGGCATATTCCACCGCGGATCTGGCGGAGCTGGAATTGGATACGGGGAAGGTGACGGTGTATAAATTGGGCGGCGCGCCCAGCTATCTGGTGGAAGCGGGGCGGACAAGAAAAATTGGGACAGCCGCGCCGCCGCCGGGACTTTCGGTGGGCGAAAGACCGGTTGCGGAGGAACGGCTGTCCCTGGGGCATGGGGAGATGCTCCTGCTGTTGTCCGACGGGGCTGAAGGAGAGGATGTGCTGCGTCGGGCGGAAACGGGCCGGTCTGCATCGCCGGGGGAAACGGCGGCGCATATCCTGTCCGGACGGGATCGGCGGCAGAACGACGACGCAACGGCGGTGGTGATCCGGTTGCAGCCGGTCTGACCAGGAGCATAATACCACATATTCCGTGCGTAATTTGTCGAACCACAAGATGTAGGAAAAATATTTGTAAAAAATTCGCTATTTCGGGGGAAACAGACGAAACCAGATTTTTTCCGCCCGGGACTTCCATTTTCGGAAAAAAAGTTGTAGAATAGAGGCAGACTGGAGAGACAGGAGCCTGGAGCAATGAAGAAGATAATGCTGGTTTTCGGCACCCGGCCGGAAGCGATCAAAATGTGCCCCCTGGTCAATGAGCTCAGGACGAGAGACGGAATACAGACCGTGGTGTGTGTCACCGGGCAGCATCGGCAGATGCTGGATCAGGTTCTGGAGACCTTCCGTGTGGTGCCTGAATATGACCTTGCCATTATGCAGCAGCGGCAGACCCTGTTTGATGTAACCACCAATATTCTCCACCGGATCCGCCCGGTGCTGGAGAAGGAGCGGCCCGACGTGGTGCTGGTTCACGGCGATACCTCCACCACCTTTGCCACGGCGCTGGCGTGTTTCTACCTCCACATTCCCGTGGGCCATGTGGAGGCGGGACTGCGGACTTACAATATCGATTCCCCCTTCCCCGAGGAGTTCAACCGCCAGGCGGTGAGCATTATCAGCGCCTACCATTTCGCGCCCACCACCCTGGCGCGGCAAAATCTGCTGAACGAGGGGCACAGGAGCACCTCCATTTTCGTCACCGGCAACACGGCCATTGACGCGTTGAAGACCACCATCCGTACCGACTACACCCACCCGGAGCTGGAATGGGCAAAGGGCAGCCGCCTGATTCTGATTACCGCCCACCGGCGGGAGAATCTGGGCGAGCCGATGGAGCATATGTTCCGCGCCATCCGGCGGGTCATGGAGCAGCACACGGATGTGAAAGCGATCTATCCCATTCACATGAATCCCGTTGTCCGGGAGACCGCCAACCGCATTTTGGGCGGTGAGGAGCGGATCCATATTATCGAGCCGCTGGATGTTCTGGATTTCCACAATTTTATGGCAAAAAGCCACCTGATCCTGACGGATTCCGGTGGAATCCAGGAAGAAGCGCCGTCGCTGGGCAAGCCGGTGCTGGTCATGCGGGACACCACCGAGCGTCCCGAGGGCATTGAGGCGGGCACGCTGATGCTGGTGGGCACCGAGGAGGCCACCATCTACAACAGCTTCCGCCTGCTGCTGGAGGACGAAAAAACCTATGCCGCCATGAGCAACGCCAGCAACCCCTATGGGGATGGTTTCGCCTGCAAGCGCATCGCGGATGTGCTGTGCGCGGAGCCGGAGACAACGGAAGAACCGTGATATTTCGCCCATGCCGGCCCGGCATGGGCGATTTTCCCTTACCCGGATCCCGGCTTTACTTTTCCACGGGTTTCTGTTATGATAATGGGCGAAAGAATGGCTTCCTCGTCATTGCGAGCCAGTCCGCAGACTGGCGTGGCAATCCGTTTCCCTTGTGCGTTCGTTCTGACTGGTGCGGAAGTAAGAACAAGATGTACTTTGTAGTGTATATTTCACTTTCTTGTCTCGGCAAGAAAGTGACAAAGAAGCCGACTTAAGGGGCGCTTCGAGCAAATGCGCCCCCTTAAGAATCCCCCGCCGCTTTTCCGGCGGTGCGAAGCGAACCTGATAGGTTTTGACGCACAAATTCGGAGGCACTTGGCTATCAAGTTACCACGTCATTGCGAGCCAGTCCGCAGACTGGCGTGGCAATCCGTTCTCCTAATTAGGAACTATCGGTAATTGACACTGCACAGGGATGCGGATTCCCACGGTCGCTTCGCTCCCTCGGAATGACGCGGTCTTTTTTGACCGTCTGCCGGAAGCGGTCAGATGCGCAGGGTGCCGGAGGCGATGTGCCGTCCGCTGCCCCGGTCAAAGAGCATGATCTCGCTACCGGAAAGCCGAATCCCTCTGATCCCAAAAACCGCAAAAATAACGCTGTCATTTCCTGCCGGCGGGCTGGAAATGACAGCGTTTTTTCTATTCTTTATTTCTCTGCCTGGATTTCGTCCTTGTAGGAGACGAGGGGCGCCACATCCTTTTTCCGCACCGCCCGGTCCAGATAGTTCTTTGTGATCTTCATGACCAGACCGGACATGGCCACCACGCCGATCAGGTTGGGGATCATCATCAGTCCGTTGAAGGTATCGGAAATGTCCCATGCCAGAGAGGAGGTCATCACCGCGCCCAGCAGGATCATGGCGATGTGTATGACCTTGAACACCACGGAGCTTTTGGAGCCAAAGAGATACTCCCACGCCTTGGTGCCGTAGTGGGACCAGCCCAGCACGGTGGTGAAGGCAAACAGCAGCATGGCAACCGCCACAAACTTCTCGCCGATGCCGCCCCAGGGGAACACGATGCCGAAGGCCTTTGCCACAATGACGGAGTCCGCGGCGGAGGCCGCGCCGGTGGTGAGATCATATACGCCGGAGGTCAGCACCACCAGGGCTGTCATGGTGCAGACGATCATGGTGTCCGCAAAGACCTCAAAAATGCCCCACATACCCTGCTTCACCGGCTCGCGGACGTTGGAGTTGGAGTGAACCATGACGGAGGAGCCAAGACCTGCCTCGTTGGAGAACACGCCCCGCTTGAAGCCCTGGGTCATGACCACACGGATCAGCGTGCCCGCGCCGCCGCCGATGGCGGCAATGGGCGTAAAGGCGTTGACGAAAATCGCGCGGAAGGCGGGCAGGATGCCCCGGAAGTTCACGCCGATGATCACAATGCTGCCCAGGATGAAAATGACCACCATGGCGGGAACGATCTTCTCCGCCACATTGGCGATCCGCTTCAGACCGCCCAGCACGATGAGGGATGCCAGAACCATGAGCGCCAGGGCGATGAGGACGGAATACAGGGGGAAGCCCGCCACCGTGGTGTTCTGCAGCTCCGCCGAGGGGAATGCCGCCTCGATGTTCAGCACGATCTTATTGACCTGTCCCATGCAGCCGATGCCGAAGGAAGCCAGCAGGGTGAACACGGCGAACAGCACCGCCAGCACCTTGCCAATGCCCTTGCAGCCTTTTTTGCTGCCCAGACCGTCCTGCAAATAGTACATGGCACCGCCGGACCACTCGCCGTCAGGGTTCTTCCGGCGGAAGAAAAGACCCAGCACGTTTTCGGAGTAGTTGGTCATCATGCCGAAGAAAGCAGCGACCCACATCCAGAACACGGCGCCCGCGCCGCCGATGCAGATGGCAGCGGACACGCCGGCGATGTTGCCGGTACCCACGGTTGCCGCCAGCGCCGTACACAGGGCCTGGAAGGGGGAAATGGATGCCTTTTCCCCGGTGTGACCGATAACGTCCTTTTTCAGCAGGCTGCCGATGGTGTTCTTCCACCAGTGACCCAGATGGGTGATCTGGAAGAAGCCGGTAAGCACCGTCATCAGGATGCCCGTGCCGATCAGGATCCACAGACCCAGCCGAACCCACACGAAGGTATTGACCGCATCGTTGACCGATGCCAGTTGCTCCAGAAATTTCTGCATGATATTGCCTCCTGTATTTTCATTTTCGCCATAAAAAAACGGATCCCTGAAAGGATCCGAAAAAATACAGGCACGGCAAATACTGCCGCCGTGCAGTCTGGTATTTTTCCGTCCTTTTGCCTGAGAGTTTTAGCGGCTGCGCCGCCTTGCACCTTCGGCCCTCAATTCAATGAGCTTCTCCGGAATGCTATCCGCGCACGGTCTTTTGACCTGAGAGTGTTGCCCCTTCGGTAAGATTGCTCTTTTTCCCGCGCGTTTCCACTAGCTTTTTATGACGGTAACAGTGTAGCACACGGGGAGACATTTGTAAATAGTCCACAGGCAAAAACAGAGAAAGCCACAAACTGCCCCGGTCTTTTTGCCGAAAAACTGTACAAAATGGACGGCGGCAAAACATTTCTTTCGCAGCCGCCCCTTTTTCTTATTCGTCTCTCCCGCCGCTGACGATGGAAAAGTAGGTATTGGAGGTCAGCCGGTACACCAGCGCGTAAAACGCCCCGAATACCAGCACGCTGCCAGCCGCCGTGAGCAGGAACAGGGAAATGTTATCCAACGCGAACAGCCGAAGCAGCCGGGAAATCATGGGGAACGCGAACCCGAGATGCAGCACCGCCATGCCGATGGGCAGCAGGAACACGGTGCGCATCTGGGAATTGATGCTCCTGCGGATCATGCGCTTCGTCATGCCCACCTTCTGCATGATCTCAAACCGGGACTGGTCCTCATAGCCCTCGGAGACCTGCTTGTAGTAGATGATCAGCACGCAGGCCACCAGGAACAGGATGCTCAGCACAATTCCGATGAAGAACAGCCCGCCATAGGTGGCGTAGAAGTCCTCCGCGGCATCCGCCCGGCAGTCCCAGCCGTAGCTGTAGAACGTGCTGCCCTCGATGCTGATGTCCCGGATCCAGTCCAGCGCCTCGCCCAGCAGCGCCATTTGGGCATCGTAGGAAAGGTCGGTATCAAAGCCGTAGGTCCAGGACAGGCGGAAGAGAGCTTCGCTCTTTCCCGTCTGCTTCGCGATCTCGCAGCCCTCCAGCATCGGCGGCTCCAGATCGGGTACAATCAGGATCACGGTGGGCAGGATATCCGCTATGGCATTGCCTGACATCTCCAGCTTCTCCAGCCGCTCCACGATCCGGTATTCCAGGCTGCCGAAGCGGAGGGTCTGCCCGGCATAGTTCATCCGGCTGCCGAAGATGGCGGCTTCTCCCTGGCCCAGCTTCAGATCCGTACCGTTTTTGCGGTTGTAGTCCTCCACAGGGATCAGCCGCAGGGAACACAGATCCGAGTAGGTGGAGGAATTGAAGGAGGAAAGAGAGTCGCGATCCGGCTCGAACCTGCCGTCACGGATCAGACCGTAGGCGTACATTTCCCGGGTATCCCAGAGGTTTTTCGGATCCGCGCCATGCCTTTGGGTGATGGCCTCCATCTCCGCCCGGATCCGGGCAATGTCCCCGTCGATCTGCCCCATATCCAGAGCCTCGTCCCCGGATTCCCGATAGTAGTCCACCCGGATGGACAGATCCCGGGGGTAGCGGCTATTCAGGCTGTCCTCCTCGCCGAAGTACAGGCAGCCGGCGGAGGAGATCATCACCAGCACCATGGTCAGCAGCACGCAGATGGATGCCAGCCCCGCGCCGTTGCGCTTCATGCGGTAGGCCATGGAGGAAGTGGATACAAAATGCTCCGCCCGGTAGTAGTAGCGCTTGTTTTGCTGCAGCAGGCGGCACAGCAGCACGGAGCCGGAAATCAGCAGCAGATAGGTGGCAACGATGACCATGACCACCGCCACAAAGAACCAGACCATGGCATCCAGCGGGTTTTTGATGGACACCGCCAGATAGTAGGCACCGCCCAGAATCACAATGCCCAGCAGCGCCAGCAGCCAATTGCCCTTGGGGGGCTTTTCTCCCACATTTTCGCTGCGGAGCAGCTCCACGGGCTTCGCAAGCTGAATCTGGCGCAGTCCGTTCAGGAAGATCAGCAGATCAATGACGCCGAACAGCAGCAGGGTATACTTTGCCGCGTCCCAGGACACGAAGAAGTCCAGGCTGATTTCCGCGCCGATCATGTTGACAAGCCCCAGCTCCGCCAGCTTGGACAGGGCAATGCCGCAGCCCAGACCGAACACCCCGGTCATCAGGTAGGTCATCACCGTCTCCCAGAACAGGATCCGCGCGATGCTCCACTTGCCCATGCCCAGGATGTTGTAAAGGCCAAATTCCTTTTTCCGCCGGCGGATCAGGAAGGAATTGGTGTAAAACAGAAACAGCACGGCAAACACCGCGATGACGAAGCTGCCCAGCCTCAGAACGGTGCCCAGGGTGGTGTGGCCGCGGATCTTCTCCACCTGGGGAGAAACCGCCAGGGAATAGAGGATGTAGAACATGGCGGCGGTCATCACGCAGGTGAACAGGTACGGCAGGTACAGCCGCTTATTTTTGCGGATGCCGTCTGCCGCCAACCGGGGAAACAGGAATTTCGTCATGCCCGGTCACCGCCTTGCGCCAGCATCGTCAGGGTGTCGGAGATCTTCTGATAGAGCTGCTCGTCGGTGCTGTCACCCCGGTAGAGCTGGTGGAAAACCTCGCCGTCCTTGATGAACAGCACCCGGGAGGCATGGCTTGCCGCCTTGGTGGAGTGGGTGACCATCAGGATGGTCTGTCCCTGGCGGTTGATCTGTCCAAACAGCCGCAGCAGCTCATCCGTGGCCTTGGAATCCAGAGCGCCGGTGGGCTCATCGGCCAGCAGGATCCGGGGCCCGGTGATCAGCGCCCGGGCAACCGCGACCCGCTGCTTCTGACCGCCGGAGATCTCGTAGGGGTACTTCTTCAGCAGATCCCCGATGCCCAACTGCCGGGCAATGGGCTCCAGCCTTTCCCGCATCTCACTGTGGCGCTTTCCCATCAGCACCAGGGGCAGATAAATGTTGTCCTCCACGGAAAAGGTGTCCAGCAGGTTGAACTCCTGGAACACAAAGCCCAGGTTGTCCCGGCGGAAATCCGCCACGGCAGACTCCCGGATCCCGCCCAGATCCCTGCCCTCCAGCAGCACGGTGCCCTCGGTCGGTCTGTCCAGCGCCGCCAGAATGTTCAGCAGCGTGGTCTTGCCGCTGCCGGACTCGCCCATGATGGCGATATACTCTCCTTTTTCCACCGTGAAATTCACATTCTTCAGCGCTTCCACGGCGTTGCCCCCGAACCGGGTGCGGTAAACCTTCTTCAGATCTCTGACTTCCAGAAAACTCATGAGGATCCCTTCTTTCTTGCGTCTTGCAAGGGAATTATACAAAAATAAGCCGACTCATTCCATGGAATCGGCTTACATTTGGGGGCGCAAATCTTACAGTTGTGTCACATTTACTCAATTTCCACCT
This sequence comes from Faecousia sp., assembly GCA_051867435.1. Lineage (GTDB taxonomy): Bacteria > Bacillota > Clostridia > Oscillospirales > Oscillospiraceae > Faecousia. The sequence continues at coordinate 12,815 of JBJDYP010000053.1, read as the reverse complement.
TTTTCGCGGAAAGATCCACCCGGATCGTGGTGCCCTCCCCCACCCGGGACCGGGCGGAGATGGTATGCCCCAGGCTGCCGCAGATCCGGCGGCACAGATACAAGCCGATGCCGCTGGCCCGCTTGTCCAGCCGTCCGCTGACGCCGGTGTAGCCGTTCTCGAAGATCCGGGGCAGATCCTCCGGGGAGATGCCTATGCCCGTATCCCGGATGCACAAGGTGGCAGGCTGCTCCAGACAGATCCGGATGGAGCCTGCGGGGGTGTATTTCAGGGCATTGGAAAGCACCTGCTCCACCACAAAGGACAGCCACTTTTCGTCGGTCAGGACTTTCACATGGAGCGGCTCGTACTCCAGCCGCAGGGAGCGGCTGATAAATTCCCCGGCGAATTTCCGCACCGCGCCCCGGACGATGCCGTCCAGATCGTACTCCCGGATCACATAGTCCGTGCTGGGGGAATCCAGCCGCAGGAAGGTCATTACCATGTCCGCGTACTGCTCGATGCGCCCCAGATCCAGCAACAGCTGCCGGGAAAGGGGTGTGTCCTCGTTCTGCAAATGCAGCCGCATGGAGGCAATGGGTGTCTTGATCTGGTGGGCCCATGTGGTATAGTAGGCCACGGTGTCCCCGTATTTTTCCGCGGAAAGCCGGTTTTGCTCCAACTGGTACTGCCGGGAAGCGGCGATGATCCGCCCGAAATCCGCTTCCAGCGGGCTTTCCGGCACGGGAAGCCGCTCCAGCTCCTCCAGCGTCCGCTTTTCCAGCCTGGTCAGGGTGTCATGCCGGCGCCTGGTCTGGGCGAAATCCCACAGAAGGATCAGCAGGCAGACCCCGGCGCACAGGGCGCAGGGGTACAGCACCGCCTTCATGGGCAGGTGGTACAGGGCAAAGGATACGCCCAGCAGCACCGCGCAGACGGAAAACGCCAGCAGCGCCTTGCTCCGGGACCGGAGGTACAGCCGAAAAAACTCCATATTGCCTCCTCAATCGCCGATCAGGTAGCCCACGCCGAACCGGGTGGTGATGAAATCCGTCAGTCCGGCGCCGTCCAGCTTCCTGCGCAGCCGTCCCACATTCACGCTGAGGGTATTTTCATCCACAAAGCTGTCCGTCTCCCACAGCGCCTCCATCAGCTTCTCCCGGCAGACCACCTTGCCCTTGTTCTGCATCAGCGTCAGCAGGATGCGGTATTCGTTCTTGGTCAGCTCGATCTTTTCGCCGGAAAAGCTCATGCTGTTGTCCCCGGTGTTCAGGATGGCACCCCGGTGCTCCAGCACGGGTGATGCCTGGGGGAAATCATAGGCGCGGCGCAGCAGCGCCTGGATCTTCGCCACCAGCACATTGCTGTCAAAGGGCTTGGGGATGAAGTCATCCGCGCCCATATTCATTGCCATGATGATGTTCATGTTGTCCGAGGCAGAGGAAATGAAGATGATGGGCACGGGGCTGACCTTGCGGATCTCCCTGCACCAGTGGTAGCCGTCGAAAAACGGCAGGGAAATGTCCATCAGCACCAGATGGGGGTCAAATTCCCCGAAATCTCCCATTACATTTCGAAAATCTCTGACCGTCCGGCTTTGCATTCCCCAGGCGGCACAGCACTGCTCCACGGCGCGGGCGATGCCCCGGTCGTCTTCGGTGATCAGAATCCGGTAATCCATCCCATTCCCTCCCTTTCCTTTTCTCTATGATAAGAAAGTTTCCCCGGTTTGTCAACATTTCTCCGGCGCTATTGCGCTTTCTCCGGCGCTATGGTATACTGCAATCAGAATTCCACATCACCGAACGGAGGGAATCACATGATCCATCGTATTCACAACTCGTTTTTGGAGGTTTCCGCCTCCGATCTGGGCGCGGAGCTGATGAGCATCCTCAGCGCCGAGGGCAGAGAATATCTCTGGCAGGGCGATCCCGCCTACTGGAAGGGACGCTCCCCCACCATTTTCCCCTATGTGGCAAGGCTGAACAAGGGCACCTACCTGCTGGCGGGCAAAGAATACCATCTGCCCATTCACGGCTTCGCCCGCTCCTCTGTCTTTGCCCTGGAAAGCCGGACGGAGGACTCCATGACCTTCCTGCTGGAATCCACCCCGGAGCTGCTGGAAATGTATCCCTTCCGGTTCCGCTATCACCTGTGCTACCGTCTGGCGGAGGACACCCTCCGGGCGGAGATCACGGTGGAAAATCTGGACGATAAGACCATGTTCTTCGGCTTCGGCGGGCATCCCGGCATCCGCGTGCCCCTGGAAGCGGGGCTTTCCTTCCAGGACTACACCCTGGAATTTACCCCCTGCCAGCCCCGGCGGATCCTGTTTGACGGGGACTGCATGGTAGCGGGCGAAGTGCCCTACCCGCTGGACGATAGCCGGATCCCCCTGCGGCACGACCTGTTTGACGACGATGCCATCGTGCTGAAAAACGCCGGACTCCCCGTGACCCTGAAGTCCGAAAAAGGCAGCCACGGCGTGACCATGGAGGCGCCGGGTCTGCCCTACATCGGTTTCTGGCACAAGCCGAAGACCGACGCGCCCTTTGTGTGTCTGGAGCCCTGGTCCAGCCTTCCCTCCCGGCAGGGCATCACGGAGGATCTGGCAACCCAGCCGGATCTGATCGCCCTTCCCGCCGGGGAAACCCACACCGCCTTCTGGTCTCTGCGCTGCTTCTGAGAAACCGCCCCCGGGGATACCCTTTCTGATGGAAAGCGGGATAGAATTTTGAGGAGAGCAAGCGTAACCACATGAAAACAAAAAACATTGCCACAGCGTACGCAATCTCAGCGGCTTCGCTGTATGCCATCAGCGTACCGTTATCCAAGCAGTTATTGCGATTCGTTTCGCCCACCATGATGGCGGCCTTTTTATACATCGGCGCGGGCATCGGGTTGCTCCTGTATGGGCTTCTGGAGAAACGGGCCGGAAAAGCAGCCAAACCCCAGCGATTAACAAAGAAGGAACTGCCATATACCATCGGAATGGTTGTGCTGGATATCGCCGCGCCGATTCTGCTGATGCTGGGTATTTCCATGACCAACTCCGCCAATGTATCCCTGCTGAACAACTTTGAAATTGTCGCCACATCCCTCATCGCGTGGATCGTTTTTCATGAGGTGATTTCAAAAAGGCTGTGGTTTGCCATTGCCCTTGTGACGGCGGCCAGCGTCATCCTGAGTTTTGAGGGTTCCGGTTCCCTGGAATTCAACAAAGGGTCGCTGTTTGTGCTTGGCGCCTGTCTTTGCTGGGGATTGGAAAACAACTGCACAAAGATGCTCAGCAATAAAAGCGCGATTGAGATCGTTGTGATCAAGGGCATCGCTTCGGGGTCCGGAAGCCTCATCATTGCCCTGGGTATTGGGGAAAAAATCCCGCCGGTACTGTGGCTGCTGCCTGTATTGCTGCTGGGGTTTGTCTCTTACGGGTTGAGCATTCATTTTTATATCCTGGCGCAAAAGGATTTGGGCGCGGCAAAAACAAGCGCGTATTATTCCATCGCGCCTTTCCTGGGCGCGGCATTCAGCATCCTGATCCTTGGCGAAAAGCCAAAATTGCAGTTTTACCTGGCATTCATCATCCTGATTGTCAGCACCTGCATCATGGTCAAGGATACCGTCGGATTGCAGCACACCCATGAGCACGGACACACCCATACCCACGAGCATCGTCACGGGGAGACCGTCCATTCCCATGAACACACCCATATTCACACGCACCTTCATGTGCATCAGGAAGACGGCGACAATCACACCCACGAACACCTGAGTATGGAACACGACCATCCGCATACCGTATAAATAATGCCCCCGGGGATTTTCCCCGGGGGCAATGATTTGTATCCTTTTGGGATTACACCAGCTCGATGACTGCCATCTCCGCAGCGTCGCCCCGGCGCTCGCCGATGCGAGTCACGCGGGTGTAGCCGCCGTTGCGGTCAGCATACTTGGGTGCGATCTCCTTGAACAGCTTGTGAGCCACATCTTCCTTGGTGATGAAAGACAGCGCGCGGCGGTAGGCTGCCAGATCACCCTTCTTACCGAGCGTGATCATCTTCTCCACCACAGGCTGAACTTCCTTTGCACGGAAGAAGGTGGTCTCCATCTTGCCATTCTCCAGCAGATCGGTCACCTGCTGACGCAGCAGTGCCTTTCTCTGTGTGCTGGTCTTACCCAGTTTACGAGTGCCAAACATGAACGTTTCCTCCTTTATGAAAGGTTAACTTAGTTGTTGCTGCCAGAATCTTCGCTGGCCAGGGACAGGCCCATCATTTCCAGCTTCTTCTGCACTTCGTCCAGGGACTTCTTGCCCATGTTACGAACCTTCATCATATCCTCACCGGTCTTGCTGATCAGGTCAGCAACGGTGTTGATGTTGGCACGCTTCAGGCAGTTGAAGCTGCGGACGGACAGATCCAGCTCGTCGATGGTCATCTGGAGCTTTGCGTCGGGTCTGTCGGATATCTTTTCCACCACGGTAGAGCTGATAGCGGCTGCCTCGGACAGGTTGGTGAACAGACTCAGGTGGTCAGACAGGATCTTCGCACCCAGGCTCACCGCGTCGCGGGCGGAAATGGTGGAATCAGTCCACACCTCCAGCGTCAGCTTATCGTAGTCGGTCATATTACCAACACGGGTATTCTCCACCGTGTAGTTCACCTTATAGACAGGCGTGTAGATGGAGTCAATCGGAATCACGCCGATGGGGGTCTGCGGGGTCTTGTTCCGGTCAGAGGAAACATAGCCGCGGCCATGGGTCAGAGTGATCTCCATGTTGAAGGTAGCATCCGGTCCAAGGGTGCAGATCAGCAGGTCGGGGTTGATGATCTCAACTTCGCCGTCTGCCTTGATGTCGCCCGCGTGAACCTCACAGGGGCCGACAGCATCGATATACACGGTCTTGACGCCCTGGCAGTGGAGCTTCGCAATGATCCGCTTCACGTTCAGAACGATCTCGGTCACATCCTCACGCACGCCGGGCAGCGTGGAGAACTCATGCTGGACACCAGCAATCTTGATGGAAGTGGCCGCGGTGCCGGGGAGCGAAGAGAGCAGGATCCGGCGCAGGGAGTTGCCCAGTGTCGTGCCGTAGCCCCGCTCCAGAGGCTCTACCACATACTTGCCATACGCAGGATCTTCCGCAGAATCCATGCAGGTAATACGAGGCTTTTCAATTTCTACCATGAATCATTACCCTCCTTAAAAGTGTGGGGCAAAGGCTGCCCCACGCAGCCAAAATGCGAACGAACGGGAGGTCAATTACTTGGAGTACAACTCGACGATCAGGTGCTCGGCGATCTCGAAGTCCACATCCGCCTTGGTAGGCACAGCAATGACCTTGCCCTGGAGGGTGTTGCTGTCACGGTCCAGCCACTTGGGAGCAGCAACAAAGGCGTTATCCTCTTTCAGCTTCTTGAAGAAGCTGTTGGAAACGCTGTTCTCGCAAACGCCAACCACGTCGCCAACCTTCACCATGTAGCTGGGGATGTTGACGCGCTTGCCGTTCACATTGAAATGACCGTGGTTCACAAGCTGACGGGCCTGACGGCGGGTCGCTGCGAAGCCCAGACGGTAAACAACATTGTCCAGACGGCGCTCCACCAGGGAGATCAGCACCTCACCGGTGTTGCCTTCCGCGCGGGAAGCCTTTTCGTAGTAGTTACGGAACTGCTTCTCCTGCACGCCATAGACAAACTTGACCTTCTGCTTTTCGGTCAACTGGGTAGCATACTCAGACTTTTTGGCTCTTCTCTGGCCGCCGGGGTTCTTGTTGGAAGTCTTGGAATAACCCATTGCGGCAGGAGAAACGCCCAGCGTTCTGCAACGCTTCAGCACAGGCTGCATATTCTTAGCCATATCGCAAAATTCCTCCTATAGCAAAATCAGACACGACGTCTCTTGGGAGGACGGCAGCCATTGTGGGCAATGGGAGTCACGTCCTTAATCATAACGACTTCCAGACCTGCGGACTGGAGAGCACGGATAGCGGCCTCACGACCCTGGCCGGGTCCCTTGACATAGACCTCAACGGTCTTCAGGCCATACTCCATCGCGGCCTTCGCGGCGGTTTCCGCAGCGGACTGGGCAGCGAAGGGGGTGGACTTACGGGAGCCACGGAAGCCCAGGCCGCCGGAGGATGCCCAACTCAGGGCGTTGCCCTCCAGGTCGGTGATGGTCACCATGGTGTTGTTGAAGGAGGAGCGGATATGAGCGGCGCCCTTCTCAACTACTTTGCGCTCTCTGCGGCGCTTTACAACTTTCTTAGCAGCTTTTGCCATAACATATCCCTCCTTTTACTTCTTCTTGTTGGCGATGGTCTTCTTCGGGCCCTTACGGGTACGAGCGTTGGTCTTGGTACGCTGACCATGCACGGGCAGGCCGCGGCGGTGCCGCAGGCCACGGTAGCATCCGATTTCGCTGAGGCGCTTGATGTTCATAGCAGTCTCACGGCGAAGATCACCTTCGATGGTGTAGTGATGCTCGATAATCTCACGGAGCTGAGCCTCCTGATCCTCGGTCAGATCCTTGACGCGGGTATCGGGGTCGATACCGGTCTCGGCCAGGATCTTCTTGGAAGTGGGCAGGCCAATGCCGTAGATATAAGTCAGACCAATTTCAATCCGCTTCTCGCGGGGCAGGTCGATACCAGAAATACGTGCCATACTTTTTCAGCACCTCCTATTAGCCTTGTCTCTGCTTGTGTTTGGGGTTTTCGCAAATTACCATAACGCGACCCTTGCGCTTGATGACCTTACACTTTTCGCACATGGGTTTAACGGACGGTCTTACTTTCATACTGTTGAACCTCCATATGAGAAATTGCTTCTCGAATCTTTACTTGCTTCTCCAGGTGATCCGGCCCTGGGTCAGATCATAAGGAGACATTTGAACGGTTACCTTGTCACCGGGCAAGATCTTAATGAAATTCATCCTAAGCTTGCCGGAAATGTGGGCCAGAATGGTGTGCCCGTTTCCAATGTCAACGGTAAACATCGCATTGGGCAGCGCATCAACCACAATGCCCTCGATCTCGATTACGTCGTCTTTTGCCAAGTTTATGAACCTCCATGGTTTTGACTTTGCAACTCCCGGCTGATGAAAGCCAGGTCTTTTCGTAATTCGCTGTTGAGCACTTTGTCGCCGGAAAGGAGCTTCGCGGCAACTCTGGTCTCAGAGCGAAGGACTTTACTTACATGCTTCCACTTTTTGCGTTTTGGCTTTTCCAGTTTGCGGTCTTTTCCGTTGACCAGGATCAGATACACACCGTCTGTTCCAACGCAGTAGAACAGCTCGCCTTGATCCCTGCCCGCGGTGGAGACCACCACGTCTGATACTCGTATATCAGGTTTTTCTGAATCCATAATCAAAGTCCTTCGGTGACGGTGAGTATTTCCGGCTCGCCGTCGGTGATTAGTACAGTATTTTCATAATGGGCAGCCAGCTTGCCGTCGGCAGTGACCGTGGTCCATTTGTCCTTCAGAATGCGAACCTCATAGGTTCCTTCCGTGACCATGGGTTCCACGGCAATGGTCATGCCGGGGAGCAGTCTGGGCCCGCGACCCGGATTGCCGAAATTCGGCACCTCCGGCTCTTCGTGGAGGTGTTCGCCAACGCCGTGACCTACGAAAGAGCGGACAACTCCAAAACCGTTAGACTCCACATACGTCTGTACCGCGTGGGAGATGTCGGACACACGGTGTCCGGGGGTCGCAAAGCAGATCCCCTCAAAGAAGCTCTGCTTCGTGACATCAATCAGCTTTTGGGCCTGGGCGCTGATGGCACCGCAGGCAAACGTGGCTGCGCAATCGCCATGAAATCCCTTGTAGAACGCGCCAACGTCCACAGAGACGATGTCGCCTTCCTTCAGCACATACTCGCCGGGAATGCCGTGGATCACCACTTCATTCACGGAGATGCAGGCGCTGGCGGGGAAGCCGTTGTAGTGCAGGAACGACGGTTTTGCGCCCTGCTTCACGATGAAATCGTGAACAGCTTTATCAATCTGTCTGGTCGTGATGCCGGGTCTTACCATTTCCCCTGCCAAAGCACGGGCTGCCGCGGTAATTTTACAAGCCTCCCGCATCCGTTCCAGTTCATGACTGTTTTTAATCGCGATCATACAGCCGCCTCGATTGCCTTGAGAATTGCCCGGTTGGCATCTTCGATGGGCTGATTGCCCTCCACAAGACGAAGCTTGCCGCGCTGTGCGTAGAAGTCCTTCAGGACTTCGGTCTCCGCGTGGTACACCCGCAGACGCTTCTGCACCGTCTCCGGTGTGTCGTCCTTGCGGGTGACCAGTGCTTCGCCGCACAGATCACAGATGCCGTCCACCTTGGGCGGATTGGCGGCCACATGGTAGCTTGCTCCGCACTTGGAGCAGACCCGACGGCCGGTCATCCGGCCCTCGATCACGGAATCGTCAATCTCGATGGACACAACATGGTCGATCCGGATTCCATTGGCCTCCAGCGCTTCCGCCTGGGCAATGGTGCGGGGCACGCCGTCCAGGATGAAGCCCCTGGCGCAATCCGGACGGGCCACCCGCTCCGCAACGATGCCAATGATGACATCGTCGGGAACGAGCAGACCGTTATCCATGTAATACTTGGCTTTTTGGCCGATCTGGGTGCCATTTTTCATGGCCTCCCGGAGCATATTCCCGGTGGAAACGGAAGGAATGTCCAACTGCCTCACCAGCAGTTCGGCCTGGGTTCCCTTTCCGGCGCCGGGAGCGCCCAACAGGATCAGATTCATTCAGCCAACCTCCGATTAGTCCAGGAAGCCTTTGTAATGACGCATCAGCATCTGCGCTTCCAGTGCCTTCACCGTCTCCAGGGCAACGCCCACAACGATGATGACGGAAGTACCGCCGATGGACAGGGAGCGGACAGACTCCATCAGGTCGCCGGCGATGATGGGCAGCAGGGCAACGATTGCCAGGTACACAGCACCGAAAACAACGATCTTGTTGATGACCTTCTGGATGAAGTCAGCGGTGGGCTTGCCGGGACGGAAGCCGGGAATGAAGCCGCCGTTCTTCTTCAGGTTGTTGGAGATCTCCACGGGGTCATACTGGATGGCGGCGTAGAACCAGCTAAAGAAGAAGATCAGCAGGAAGTAGCTAACAGCGTAGGTGGCGCTGGTGCTCTTGGACACGTTGATCAACCACTGCACAAAGCCGTTGGTGGAAGTGCCGTTGGGGTTGGTAAACGCGAAGATGGTGGGCAGGATGGAAGCGATGGAGGAAGCGAAGATCACGGGCATAACACCGGACATGCTGACCTTAATGGGCAGGTTGGTGTTCTGACCGCCGTAAACCTTGCGACCCACAACGCGCTTCGCGTACTGGATGGGAATGCGGCGCTCGGCGTCATTGATGAAGACAATGAACAGCACCAGGGCGATCAGACCCACGACCACCAGGATCGCCTGCCACCACACCATCTGGATCAGGGTGCCGACGGCACCGGGGATGCCGGAAATGATGTTCGCAAACAGGATCATGGAGATGCCGTTGCCGATGCCGTACTCGGTGATCTGCTCACCCAGCCACATAACCACGGTAGAACCGGCGGTAAAGGTCAGAACGATGACGGTACCAACCAGGAAACCACCCTCGGTCTTCAGCAGACCGTAGTTGGAGAGCATGGTGTAGTAGGCCCAGCCCATCAGCAGGCCCAGGCCCACTGTGGTGTAACGGGTGATCCGCTCGATCTTCTTCTTGCCCGCTTCTCCCTCTTCCTTCGCCATGCGCTCCAGGAAAGGCAGCGCCACGGTGAGAAGCTGGATGATGATGGACGCGTTGATGTAGGGCTGGATGCCCAATGCCAGGACGGTGGCTCTGGAAAAAGCGGAACCGGACATGGCATTGTACAGGCCCAGGATCGTGTTTGACAGGGTGGAATTGAAGTAGGTGGTCAGCGCTTCCACGTTGATATACGGCACGGGAATCACATTGCCCACGCGGTAGATCAGCAGGACGAAAGCGGTGAACAGCAGCTTCTTGCGGAGTTCAGGAATTTTCCAGGCGTTTCGAAGTGTCTGCAGCACTTAAACCACCTCGGCCTTTCCGCCTGCCTGCTCAATTTTTTCCTTCGCAGACTCGGAGAAAGCCGCAGCCTTGACAGTGACCTTCTTGGTGAGGGTGCCGTTGGACAGGACCTTCAGGCCATAGGGGCAATCGGACAGAATGCCCTTTTCGATCAGTGCAGCCGCATCAACCACTGCGCCGTCCTCAAAAGCGTTCAGGGCGGACAGGTTGATGGCAGTCAGGGGTTTCGCGTACACGTTGTTGAAACCACGCTTGGGGACGCGTCTTGCCAGAGGCATCTGGCCGCCTTCGAAGCCGATACGGACCTTGCCGCCGGAGCGAGCCTTCTGACCCTTGTGACCACGGCCGCCGGTCTTGCCGTTGCCGGAACCGGCGCCGCGACCCTTGCGCTTACCTACATGGGTGGAACCCACGACAGGAGAAAGTTCAGAAAGATTCATACCTTTGTTCCTCCTTATTCGACTTCGGTGACCTCGAGCAGATAGCCGATCTTGGCGATCTTGCCCCGGGTCTGGGTGTTATCAGGCTGGATGGAGACCTGGCCGATCTTGCGAAGGCCCAGGGAAGCAGCGGTAGCGATGTGCTTCTCCAGCCGGCCGTTCAGGCTCTTAACAAGCTTAATTTTCAGGTTTGCCATGTTAATTGCCCTCCTTAACCAACAATTTCTTCGACGGTCTTGCCACGGATGGCAGCGACCTGCTCAGGGCTGCGCAGGGACTCCAGACCAACCATGGTCGCCTTGACCACGTTCTGGGGGTTGTTGGAGCGCAGGCACTTCGCGCAGATGTTCTTGATACCCACAGCCTCCATGACCGCACGGACAGCGCCGCCGGCAATGACGCCGGTGCCTTCGGGAGCGGGCTTCAGCAGAACGGTGCCGGCACCGAAAACGCCGATCACGTCGTGGGGAATGGTGGAACCTGCCAGAGAAATCTTGACCATGTTCTTCTTGGCGTCGGCGATGCCCTTCAGGATTGCCTCAGAAACTTCGGCAGCCTTGCCCAGGCCGTAGCCAACGGTGCCCTTGCCGTCGCCGACGACGACCAGAGCGGAGAACTTCATGACACGGCCGCCCTTAACGGTCTTGCTGACACGGTTCAGGTAAACGACCTTCTCGATCATCTCGGGAGCTTCGTTGTTAGGAGTCTTATTGTAAGCCATATTCTCTTCTCCTCCTTAGAACTTGAGTCCGCCTTCGCGGGCGCCATCAGCCAGAGCAGCGACACGGCCATGATACACATAACCGCCGCGGTCAAAAACGACCGTCTCGATGCCCTTTGCCTTGGCACGCTCCGCGAGAATGGTGCCAACCTTCTTTGCGGCTTCCGCATTGCCGGTGGCGCCCTCAAAGTCCTTCTCCAGAGTGTTGGCAGAGACCAGAGTCACGCCATTCACATCGTCGATGATCTGTGCGTAGATGTTCGCATTGCTGCGGAACACATTGAGCCGGGGGCATTCGGGTGTACCGGAGATCTTACCACGGACACGGACATGCCGCTTCAGGCGCATTGCCTTCTTATTGACATTACTAACCATGTTGGCACACCTCCATTACTTCTTACCACCGGTCTTACCAACCTTGCGGCGGATGACCTCAGTGGTATACTTGATGCCCTTGCCCTTGTAGGGTTCGGGGGGACGCTTGCCGCGGACTTCGGCGGCAAACTGGCCGACGGCCTGCTTGTCGATGCCGCGGATGATGATCTTGTTGGGAGCGGGAACCTCAATGGTGATGCCGGGGATCTCGTCCACGATGACCTCGTGGGAGTAGCCCAGACGCATGACCAACTGGTTGCCCTTCTTCTCTGCACGGTAGCCAACGCCGTTGACTTCCAGCTCCTTGGCAAAGCCCTTCTCCACGCCTTCCACCATGTTGGCGATCAGGGTGCGGGTCAGGCCATGCAGGGACTTGTGCAGATGCTCTTCGTCGGGACGCTCCACGGTCAGGACCGCGCCGTCGACCTTCAGAATCATGTCGGGATGGAAGGTACGGGTCAGGGTACCCTTGGGGCCCTTGACGGTAACAACGTTGCCTTCAGCGACATCCACAGTAACGCCGGCGGGAATCGCCACAGGCTTCTTACCAATTCTAGACATATCGCTTTACCCTCCTTACCAGACGAAGGCCAGGACTTCGCCGCCGATATGCAGCTCGCGAGCCTTCTTATCGGTCATGACGCCCTTGGACGTGGAAACGATGGCAATACCCAGGCCCTTCAGAACCTTGGGCAGCTCCTCGGCGCCGGCATACACACGCAGGCCGGGCTTGGAAACACGGCGCAGACCGGTGATGACCTGCTCCTTCTTTGCCAGATACTTCAGAGTGATGTGGATGGTGCCCTGGTTGCCGTTGTCAACCACGGAGAAAGCCTTGATATAGCCCTCGTCCAGCAGGATCTGAGCAATGGCCTTCTTCAGGTTGGATGCGGGGACATCCACGGTTTCGTGCTTTGCAGAGTTCGCGTTCCGGATACGGGTCAGCATATCTGCTACGGGATCGGTGATTTGCATGTTTATATCCTCCTTATAGAAGTTACGGGCTTTACCCGTTGAGGTGCGGGGGTATCCGGGGAATGCGAGCCGCGCGCGGCTCCATCTTCCCGGGACTTCCCGAACCTATCTTACATTGTGTTCGACCGTACCTTACCAGCTTGCCTTGCGGACGCCGGGGATCTCGCCCTTGTAGGCGAGCTCACGGAAGCAAATACGGCACACGCCGTAGTTGCGCAGGTAGGCATGGGGTCTGCCGCAGATCTTGCAGCGGTTGTAGCGGCGGCTG
>JBJDYP010000052.1:0-2173 GCA_051867435.1 Faecousia sp. | reverse complement strand
CTGCTGGGCCGTATGCCCTCCGCCGTGGGCTATCAGCCCACCCTGGCCACCGAAATGGGTGCCCTCCAGGAGCGCATCACCTCCACCAAGAACGGTTCCATCACCTCCGTGCAGGCGGTTTACGTCCCCGCGGACGACTACACCGACCCCGCGCCTGCCACCACCTTTGCCCATCTGGACGCTACCACCGCCCTGGACCGCGGCATCGCGTCTCTGGGCATCTTCCCTGCCGTGGATCCTCTGGCGTCCACTTCCCGGATCCTGACCCCCGAGATCCTGGGACGTGAGCATTATGAAACTGCCCGTGCCGTCCAGAAGATTCTCCAGCGGTACAAGGAGCTGCAGGATATCATCGCCATCATGGGTATGGACGAATTGAGCGAGGAGGACAAGCTCACCGTCAACCGTGCCCGGAAGGTGCAGCGCTTCCTGTCCCAGCCCTTCACCGTCGCCGAGCAGTTCACCGGCATGGCTGGTAAATATGTGCCTCTGAAAGAGACCATCCGCGGCTTCCGGGAGATCATCGAGGGCACGCACGACGAGATTCCTGAGTCCTGCTTCCTTTTCGCCGGCACCATTGATGATGTGGTGGCAAAGTATCGGAAGGGTGAATGACCATGACGAGCTTCCCTCTGAAAATCGTCACTCCCGACGGTCTGCAGTTTGAGGGTACCGCCCAGGAGCTGATCGTCCGCACCACCACCGGTGATGTGGGCATCCTTGCGGGACATACCGACTGCGTTCTGCCCCTGGGCATGGGTCGGGCCACATTGGTCACCGATGAGGGCAAAAAGTACGCCGCCTGCATCGGCGGTATGCTGAGCGTGCTTCACGGCAGTGTGACCCTGGTGCCCACCACCTTTGAGTGGGCGGAATCCATTGACGCTGCCCGTGCCCAGGCATCCTACGACCGGGGCCGGGAAGTGCTCCAAAAAAAGGACGCGTCCTCCACGGAGCTGCGGATGGCCGAAGCCCGCATCAAGCGCGCCCTGATCCGCAAAAGCGTTGCGGATCTTCGGTAAATCAAAAAATACGCCCGTATGGATCATCCTGCGGGCGTATTTCTTCGTTATCGTGAAAAAAATAGGAAAACCTCTTGTAAATTCCATCCAAATGGCGTATAATTCCTTTGTTAATCTGCACAAGAGAGGATCTTTCTTATGGAACTGATTTCTGTCCGCGAACTGTTCAAAAACACAGACGCCTATGCCGACAAAGAAGTCGAGGTCGGCGGCTGGGTGCGCTCCATCCGTGCCAGCAAGCAGTTTGGCTTCATCGTCCTCAACGACGGCACTTATTTTAACCCCGTTCAGGTGGTCTACCACGACACCATGGACAATTTCCAGGCCATCTCCAAGACGAATGTAGGCGCTGCCCTGGTGGTCAGGGGCAAGCTGATCCTGACCCCCGATGCCAAGCAGCCCTTTGAGATTCAGGCGGAGACTGTCACCATTGAGGGCGCTTCCACCCCCGACTATCCCCTGCAGAAGAAGCGCCACACCCTGGAATACCTGCGTACCATGACCCATCTGCGTCCCAGAACCAACACCTTCCAGGCCGTGTTCCGTGTCCGCAGCCTGATTGCTTACGCCATCCACCGTTTCTTCCAGGAGCGGGATTTTGTGTATGTCCATACGCCCCTGATCACCGGCTCCGACTGCGAGGGTGCCGGCGAAATGTTCCAGGTCACCACCATGGACCTGAACAATATCCCCAAAACCGGGGACAGCAAGGTGGATTTCACCCAGGATTTCTTCGGCAAAAGCGCCAATCTGACCGTTTCCGGCCAGTTGGACGGCGAAACCTTCGCCATGGCTTTCCGCAACATCTATACCTTCGGCCCCACATTCCGTGCCGAGAAGTCCAACACCACCCGTCATGCTGCCGAGTTCTGGATGATCGAGCCGGAGATTGCCTTCGCGGACCTGAACGACGATATGCGCCTTGCCGAGGATATGATCAAGTATATCATCGCCTATGTGCTGGAGAACGCCCCCGAGGAAATGAACTTCTTCAACCAGTTTGTGGATCAGCGGCTGCTGGAGCGGCTGCAGCACGTTCTGGAGTCCGACTTCGGCCATGTGACCTACACCGAGGCCATCCAGATCCTGGAGAAGCACAACGACCAGTTTGACTACCCCGTCCATTGGGGCAGCGACCTGCAGACCGAGCA
>JBJDYP010000051.1:0-2302 GCA_051867435.1 Faecousia sp. | reverse complement strand
CATCCTGGAAATAGTCCCGGATGCCGTACTCCTCCAGAATATCGAACACCTGGTACAGCGCGGCCGTATTGCTGACAACGCCCAGCTTCAGTCCCATGTCCTTGAGATTCTGGAGCATTTCCTTCACCCGAGGGCGAAGTCTGCGGTGATAATGCGTCACTTCCCACATATGGGCGATCTCCTCGCAGTGGGGCTCCAGTGTTTCCCGGGGAAAGCCGAAATCCGCAAGTACGTAGTCGCACCAGATCCGGATGGGCTTCAATTCCACGTTCCGGGCATCCCGGTATTCCCCGTAGCGTACCCAGCCCGCATCCACCCGGGCTTTGAACGCATCATCGTCCATGCCGGGGTCCAGGCCGTAGGAGGACAGCATCTCCCGCAGACGGCGCATGGCTTCCTTTTCGGACGCCTCGTCTACAAAGATATCCTCCAGGGTCCCGCCCATATCAAATAAAACCGTTGTAATCATGGTTACCTCCCGTCTTCTCATCGCAGGGTGTTCGGATGGTTCCGTCATTTTCGATGGTGAATATGGCGGCCGGCCACCGCTGCGTGGTATAAGGCTGCGATGAAAACCCATCTGTAAACCAGATCTGGGTACCCTGCGCGGCCAGAAGCTCCATAGTTCCGAGGGACGGGCGGTTTTTGCGGGGGTCATACTCTGCCGCACAGGAGATCACCGCATGAACCGGGCGCAGCTTCTGCGCCAGAACCTCAGTTATGGCTTTTCCGTCGCCGTGATGGGGTACTTTGAGAATATCGCAGGGTAAAAGCGTTTCCTGATCCCATACCGCTCCATAACAGTCTCCCGACAGATGGATCCGTCGGCCTCCGTATTCCAGGAAGATCCGGAGAGAGCCCGGATTCCGGGACTTGGACGACCAGTACAGTGCCTGCTTGTCCAACGCCCCGCCCTCCTGCAAGGCATCCCAGCAGCGCTGCTGCTGCCTACGGAGATGGAGGTTTGGGAGAATCAACTCAGCCCGCAGGCTGTTCCCCGGGGCAAGAGTGAAGTTATCCGTGAGTGTGTGCAGGCGGCTTCCAGCCGCCAGAAGGGATGCCGTATCCCAGCTCCAGTCGTTCAGGCACTCTATCAGTCCCCGAACCGTTTTTTCTGTCCCGGATGGGCAAAGAATCTGTCTTCCGGGATGCACCGGAACATATCCGGTATACAGGTCATCTACCCGGATCTCCTCCAGCAGCGGCCTCAGCCCGCCGAAGTGGTCCTGGTGCAAATGAGTGATCACCACTGTGTCCAGTCGGCAAATCCCCAACTGCCGGAGATAGGCCAGTGCCGTTCTCCGCTGAGATCCTTCTGCCGGTGCAACCTGCCGATGGCCGGTGTCCACCAGCATCCGGAAAATTCTGGGACCTTCCGTCAACTCGATTAGGATGGAATCGCCGTCTGCCACGTCAATAAAATGCAGCTTCAGCATATACTACCGCCGCTGGGTGTATTTCTTCCACGGTTCCGGCTCGGCCTGCTGCGCCTCGGGGTGGTAGTCCTTTCTGAAAAGCAGGAAGGAAACCAGCAGACCGGACAGCACCGGAATCACCATGAACCACAGGAAAAAGTTCAAAAATGCCTCCGTACCGCCGGTTCCCCGGAGCATCACCAGCATGGTGATAAGCACTGCCGCCAGATACACCGTCAGCCAGAGATAAGTGCCGAAGAACAGCCGCTTATCCCGGAGGAACCGGTGGAGCAGAGCCCCAGCCAGAATCCCTATGGCGCTGACCGCAGCGGACACTGCCAGATTGGACAGCACCGAGGAAAAGGACTCCAGTATCGGAGTCAGCCAGTCGATAAAATAGAAAAAAGTCAGGATATACAGGCCGATGAACAGGAAGCTCAGGCAGAAAGTGTAGATCAGCAGGCCGCTCTTGGGCTTGCCATCCTTGGTAAAAAGGAAGGCCTTCCAGAAACTTTTTTCCCGCTTTGCCCACTTTTCCTTACGCTGTTTTTTGCGTTTTTCCTTCTCCGCCTCCCGGGCGAAGCCGCTGATATCGTCGCTCCAATTCATTATACAGTTCTCCTAACTCCCCCTGGAGGAAATACTCCTGCGGTGGGCGGAGGCCCGCCGCAGGAGATGTCTGTTCCGTTACAAGGGTCTTTCGTCCCGGGGATATGATTACTTGGTGTAGGGACTCTTGTCCAGCCAGTAGGTCCACATATTCTGCGTGTGGATGAACTCATTGTAGATGGCCTCCAGGTTGGACTCGATGGCACCGCACTCCTCCAGAGTAGCGGGGTTCCAATCGCACTCCACATCGCTGCGGACAGGCCAGTTGCCTTCCTTGG
>JBJDYP010000050.1:0-2328 GCA_051867435.1 Faecousia sp. | reverse complement strand
GGCGGCGGCAGCCTGACGGCCCTGCCCATCATCGAGACCCAGGCAGGCGACGTTTCCGCCTATATCCCCACCAACGTTATCTCCATTACCGACGGTCAGATCTTCCTGGAAACCGAGCTGTTCAATTCCGGCATCATGCCCGCCGTCAACCCCGGTATTTCCGTGTCCCGTGTGGGCGGCTCTGCCCAGATCAAGGCGATGAAGAAGGTTTCCGGCTCTCTGAAGCTGCTGTACTCCCAGTACCGGGAGCTGCAGAGCTTCGCCCAGTTCGGGTCCGATCTGGACGCGGACACCAAGTCCCGTCTGGCTTTGGGTGAGCGCATCGTGGGCGTGCTGAAGCAGCAGAACAACGCGCCCATGGAGGTCGCGAACCAGGTCTGCATCATCTACGCGGTCACCAACGGCTACCTCAAGGACATCCGTGTGGATCAAATCAAGGAGTTTGAGGCACGGCTGTGCGAGTTCATGGAGAACCGTCACCCCAATGTTCTTTCCGCCATCCGTACCACCGGCAAGCTGGAACAGGACACCGAGGAAGAATTGAAGACCGCTCTGGGCGAACTCCTGACCGAATTCGTAGTGACTGCTTAACGGAAGGAGTGTGACCCATGGCTGGCGTATCCACCAAGGATATCAAAAACCGAATCAAAAGCATGGAGAGTACGAAGCAGATCACCAAAGCCATGGAGATGGTTGCTTCCTCCAAGCTTCGCCACGCCCAGGACCGGGTGCTGGCGTCCAGACCCTACTTCGAGATCCTTTGGAGCACCATCAACGATATTGTGGACTCCAACAGTGACTTTACCTCTCCCTATCTCATCCCCCGTCCTGCTAAGCGTGGGCTTTATGTTGTGATCGCCGGCGACCGCGGTCTTGCGGGCGGCTATAACAGCAACATCATCAAGCTCACCATGGAAACCATCCGGGACAGAGATGCCGTGGTTTTGCCCATTGGCAAGAAGGCTGTGGATTACTTCAGCACCCACGGCGTACCCCTGTACTCGGACAGCCACGGCGAAGCCGCCGCCGTCTCCATCGGTGACTGCTTTACCATGGCAAAACAACTGTCCAAAGCCTACCTTGCAGGCGAATTTGATGAGATCTATGTGATCTACACCAACTTTGTCTCCGTTCTTTCCCAGACACCTGCCGTATTGCAGCTCCTTCCCCTGGTTCGCGGCGAGGGCAGCAATGACGCGAAGCCCTCCGACATTCTGTACGAACCCAGCAGCGAAGCGGTGTTCGCGTCCATCGTCCCCGAGTATCTGGGCGGTGTGCTCTACGGCGCGCTCTGCGAGAGCCAGGCATCCGAGCACGCGGCACGGCGGACAGCCATGGATTCCGCGACCTCAAACGCGGAGGATATGATCGCCGACCTGAGCCTGAAGTACAACCGGGCAAGACAGGCTGCCATTACCCAGGAGATCACGGAGATCGTCGCAGGCGCGGAAGCCTGATTCTCCCCTATTTTTCACACAAGGAGTTGACCGAAAATGGCCAAAAACATCGGAACCGTGACCCAGGTCATCGGTCCTGTTCTGGATATTCGTTTTCCGGATGACCAGCTTCCCGAGCTGATGACCGCCATTGAAGTTCCCCACGACGGGAAGACCATCGTAGCCGAGGTGGCGCAGCACATCGGCGACAATGTGGTTCGCTGCGTCTCCATGAACTCCACAGACGGTCTGCAGCGCGGCGCGGAAGCCATCGATACCGGCGCGCCCATCACCGTTCCCGTGGGTGATGCCTGTCTGGGACGGGTATTCAACCTGCTGGGGCAGCCCATTGACGACGGCCCCGCGGTGGAAGCCCAGGAGCGCTGGCCCATCCACCGTCCCGCGCCCGATTACGATGAGCAGGATTCCGCGACGGAAATCCTGGAAACCGGCATCAAGGTTGTGGATCTGATCTGCCCCTACGCGAAAGGCGGCAAGATCGGTCTGTTCGGCGGCGCGGGCGTGGGCAAGACCGTCCTGATCATGGAGCTGATCAACAATATCGCCACCGAGCACGGCGGCAACTGCGTCTTCACCGGCGTCGGCGAGCGCACCCGTGAGGGCAATGACCTGTACCGGGAAATGACCGAGTCCGGGGTTATCAAAAAGACCGCCATGGTCTACGGTCAGATGAACGAACCGCCCGGAGCCAGAATGCGCGTGGGTCTGTCCGGTCTGACCATGGCAGAGTACTTCCGGGATGTGAAGCATCAGGACGTGCTGCTGTTTATCGATAATATCTTCCGTTTCACCCAGGCAGGCTCCGAGGTTTCCGCTCTGCTGGGCCGTATGCCCTCCGCCGTGGGCTATCAGCCCACCCTGGCCACCGAAA
>JBJDYP010000049.1:0-2365 GCA_051867435.1 Faecousia sp. | reverse complement strand
TTAATAAAATGGCAGAAGCGGCCAAGAACATGGTTACAGAAGCAGTGGATGCCTATGTGAAGCAGGATCTGGAACTTGCCAGGAAGGTGATGGCTGATGACGACATTGTGGATGACTATTTTTGCGCCATGAAGTCTGCGATTATCAGGCTTGTTGCAAAAAATCCCGATGAAGGGGAGTTCGCGCTGGATCTTCTGATGATTGCCAAGTATCTTGAAAGGATCGGTGATCACTGCACC
This sequence comes from Faecousia sp., assembly GCA_051867435.1. Lineage (GTDB taxonomy): Bacteria > Bacillota > Clostridia > Oscillospirales > Oscillospiraceae > Faecousia. Next base: position 2,126 of record JBJDYP010000049.1, on the reverse strand, counting down.
AACATTGCTGAGTGGGTGGAGTTTTCAATTACAGGGGTTCATAAATCCTGCCAGTAAGATACTGGATCGGATTGAACGTGCGAACATATAGCACCGGAGCTTTTGCTGCCATTTCCGTGATGTTCAGGATGTTGTGGAATGAATCGGGCAGCAGTTTGGAAATCAATAAAGTATGAATTGTCTTAAGGCAACACCGCATAATGGGGCAAGGAGATTCGGCGGGAGATTTTGACCCGAGCGAAGGTATAGAAAATGCGGGAATACTGGATGTATTTCCCATTTTTCATACTGCACGATTGGGACAAAAGATCCGTCGAAGCCCGCAGCTCCCACCTAAGCGGTGTTGCCTTGAAAATGAGCCGTGGCGCAGCGAATGCTGCGCCACGGTTTGATCTGCTGCAATTATTTGTCGCCCTCACTCAGACAGTTCATATCATCCAGAGCGCAAGTGGTATTGTCGTCCTTACCTACTGCATTCATGTCTGTGATTCCGTAGGACTTTTCCTCCTGCGTCTCCAAGCAGTTCATATCGTTCAGAGCGCAGGTGCGATCGTCATCCTTGGAAATACCGTTCACGTTATTCCATCCAAAACCGGGCTTGATTTCCTTTGCCATCGTACATACTCCTCCTTTGCAAATTGACTGCCATGGCAGCCGATAGGGTATATATAATATATCCCCCTTTGTACCGAGTATAGCAAGCGTTTGGAGAAAATGCAAGGGAGTGAAAAACAGATTTTGACAGTTTCAGAATATTGTCAAATCCTGCAGTTATGCCGGTTTCCTTTGCCTTGCATTGCCTCAATGATTCGGGTATAATAATGCTGACAAATCAAAACCGAAAGGAGTAACGTTATGTCTCACCTAATCCACAAGGGCCTGGAACCTTTCTCCGTCTTTGGTTATCATCGGGGTGAAAGTCGACTGTATACCATGGACGATCTGTTGGGCCACTGGTCCGTACTCTTTTTCTATCCTGCTGATTTCACTTTCGTATGTCCCACCGAGCTGAAAGAGTTGGGTGAGCATTACGATGGTTTTTTGGCAGAAAACTGCGAGATTTTCTCCGTCAGCGAGGATACGCACTTTGTTCACAAGGCATGGGCGGACGCATCGGAAACCATCCGCAATTTGCCCTATGTGATGTTGGCTGACCCCGCCGGCGCACTTGCCCGGCAGTTCGGCGTTTTGCTGGAAGATCAGGGTCAAGCCCTCCGGGCGACTTTCCTGCTGAATCCTCAGGGTGAAGTGGTACTTTACGAAATCCATGACCTGGGAATCGGACGCAGCGCAGGGGAACTGCTGCGTAAAGTGCAGGCGGCCCGGTTTGTAGCCGAGCATGGCGACCAGGTTTGCCCGGCAAACTGGAAGCCCGGTGAAGACACGCTGACTCCCAGTCTGGATCTGGTGGGTCTGCTGTAAGGAGGATATGCCATGCCTTTGGAGCCAACCAGTTTTCCCAATCAGAGTCCGCTGCTTTCCGAAACGCTGCTGCAGCAGCTGAATCTCCTGCTGCAAAAGCTCACCGCGCCGGTAGAATTTACCTGTATCCTGGCGCAGGATGATAAGAGCCAGGAAATGGCGGCGTTTATCAACCATCTGGTTTCCCTGTCTCCGAAGCTCTCCTGCCGGTTTTTGGCTTGCGGCGAAGTGCCGGAATTGGATTCAGCGATGGATCGTTCCCTGCTTCCTGCTACCGGCATTGCGCAGCCGGGAATGGTTCCCCGGATGATATTCCACGGCATTCCAGGCGGCAAGGAAATCAACGCGTTTGCCTCCGCCATCCTGACCGCCGGCGCTGCGGTGAAGCCGTTGGACAAGCCTACGATGAAGGATATCGGCAAGATCAGGAAGCCTATGGTCATACAGGTTTGTGTCTCTCTGGGATGTCAGCATTGTTCCCAGCTGGTTGGGAATGCGCAGCGTATTGCCTGGGAGAACCCTCTGGTGACTGCACATATGATCGACGCAAATTTATATCCGGAGTTAGTGAAGACTTACAACATTCAGCGCGTTCCTCTGACGGTGGTCAACACCTCAGAATCTTTCTCCGGCGGCAAAACCATGGCGGAACTGACCACGCTTCTGGCAAAGTATTGAGAAGACTATTTTTCAATCATCTAGGG
>JBJDYP010000048.1:0-42551 GCA_051867435.1 Faecousia sp. | reverse complement strand
TGATGGTACCAACCTTAGTCTTGTTGGGAACGCCGGAACCCTTGTCCAGACCGATCGCCTTCATAATCAGCATGGGGGTCGGAGGGGTCTTGGTGATGAAGGTGAAGCTGCGATCGGCGTAGACGGTGATGACCACGGGGATCTTGTAGCCTTCCATATCCTTGGTGCGGGCGTTGAATTCCTTGATGAATGCGGCGATGTTCACGCCGTGCTGGCCGAGGGCCGGGCCGACAGGGGGCGACGCGGTCGCCTTGGCGGCATTGATTTGCAGTTTGATAATACCAGTGACTTTCTGTGCCATGATAAGCACCTCCTGAATAAGATGTGGTGATGATGCGCTTCGCGCATATTTTGCGGGGCGTACGCCCCTCCCACGTTCCGGTCGAATCCATCGACCCGGTGCGTTTACTGGGAAATGACCTCCACCTGGTCGAGCTCAAACTCGACGGGGGTTTCGCGGCCGAACATGGAAACAACCACGCTGACAGCGTTCTTGTCGACATCGACGCTCTCCACCACGCCGGTAAAGGAGCTCAGAGGGCCGTCCAGAATCCGGACGGTGTCGCCCACGGTATAGTTGACGACGATTTCGCGTTTTTCAACGCCCATCTGATACACTTCTTCTTCGGTCAGGGGAGTGGGATCGTTGCTGGAAGAACCGACGAAGCCGGTCACGCCTCGAATGTTCTTGATGACATGCCAGGTGTCATCACTGTAAACCATCTTCACCAGCACATAGCCGGGGTAGACCTTGCGGTCATAGGTCTTGCTGGCACCGGATTCGGTGATCTCGGTGACGGTCTCCAGAGGAATGGAGAGGGCAAGGATCTGATCCTGAAGGTGGCGGCTTTCCACGGTTTTCTCGATGGTAGCCTTCACAGTGTTTTCATAACCGGAGTAGGTATGCACTACATACCATTTCGCAGTCGCAGCCATGGCAATACCTTAGGTGAAAAGGCTGATGAGCCCGGAAATACCGACCTGCGCAACATAGTCGAACAGCCAGATAAACACGCCGACGACCAGAACGCAACCGGCAACCACCAGGGAGTTCTTTCCCACCTGACGGGGAGTGGGCCAAACGACCTTCTTCAGCTCGCTGCGGAGCTCACGGAAGTATCTGCGGACCTTACCCCAGGTTCTCTTGAACCAGTTTTCCTTTTTGACTTCTGCCATGATGGAACCTCCTTACTTCGTCTCGTTGTGGACAGTGTGCTTCCTGCAGAATCTGCAGTACTTCTTCATCTCGAGACGGTCGGGGTCATTCTTCTTGTTCTTCATGGTGTTGTAGTTTCTCTGCTTGCACTCGCTGCATCTCATAGTGACTTTCACGCGCATAACGGCACCTCCTTAAAATTGCCTCCCTGCATCACTCCGGCTAGAAAAATTTAGGCTGCGGTTTACTACAATCCCCGCTCCGAAGCTGAAAAAGGCGCACAAAAAGAAAGCCCTTTTCACAGGTAGAAACATTCTACCACAGAAAAGGTATTTCGTCAATCATTTTCTTCTTTATTTTTCTTCTTTTTTCCTGTATAATAGTCCCGGAAACCAGGGAAAAGAGGGGTTATTCATGAAAATTATGGCGGTAGACTACGGCGATGCACGGACAGGCATCGCGATCTCCGATCTGTTGGGCTCCATCGTGGGATCCACCACGGTGATCCACAGCCGCAGGGATGACAAGACCATCGCAGAAATTCAGAAACTGATTGAACAGAACGGGGTTGGGGAGATCGTAGTGGGACTTCCCAGGAATATGGACGGCACGGAAGGACCCCGGGCGGAGGTCTGCCGGGCCTTTGCCGGGCAATTGGAGCAGGCCACCGGTCTGAAGGTTGCCCTGTGGGATGAACGCCGCACCACGGTGGAAGCCCATCAGATTTTATCCGATCACAATTACCACGGCAAAAAACGCAAAAACACGGTGGATGCCGTGGCGGCATCCCTGATCCTGGAGGGCTATCTCGCTTTCCGGGGACGGTAAAACAGCTCCCGCAGCCCGGTGGCCAGCAGCAGGATGCCGAAGAGCTTCCGCAGCAGTCCGGTGTCCATATCCGCCCACAGAAGTCCCACCGCGGCAGCCGCCGCGCAGCCTGCCAGGGCAGCCGGAAGGATCAGGGGAAGCGACAGGGTACCCTGCTTCCGGCGGAAGAAGCTGGACACAATGGCAGAGGGGATAAAAAACAGCAAATTGACGCTCCTGGCAACGGTTTGCTCCATCCCGGTCACCAAAGTCAGCCACAGCATCAGAAGACTGCCACCGCCGACCCCCAGACCGGACAGAAAGCCCAGCAGCGTGCCCACGGCGACGCAAAAAGGGAAGGATGTCAGCATAGGTATCGGACGCCACCCCACAGAATCAGGATTCCCAGCCCCCGGTGGAGCCATTTGGTGGGGATCTTTTTGGAGAACAGCCCCGCCAGGATGCCGCCCAGCCCCGAGCCCATCAGATAGGGCAGCGCCTCCGGCAGGGGCAGACCGTCCCGGAATCCGGCAAGGGCCAGCGAGGTCAGGCAGATGGGCAGAATAATCGCCACGGAGCTGGGGAACAGGGTATCCTCCTCCGGGCGGCACAGCGCAGACAGCAGCGGCACCAGCACCATACCGCCGCCGGCACCGAACAGACCGTTGACGGCACCGGCACAGATGCCCGCCAAACCGGCGCGGATCACAATATCTTTTCGCAAAAAATCGCCTCCTGCGGGAATTTTTCCACAGGAGGCTTACTTTATTCACGAATCAGATCCTGCACGATGGCACCTGCCATCATCAGTCCCGCCGCGGAGGGAACCCAGGACAGGGAAGCGGGGATGCTTCTTCTGCCGGGAGGCGGTGCCTCCATGGGTGCGGGGGTCAGCGCTTCCTCCGGGGAAAAGACCACCTTGTGGTGGAGGATCCCCCGGCTGCGCAGCTCCCGGCGAATGACTCTGGCCAGGGGACACCCCTGGGTTTTGGAGATGTCCGTCACCCGGAACAGGCTGCCGTCATACTTGTTGCCGGTGCCCAGGGCGCTGATTACGGGGATTTGCCGCTCCATGGCGGCCTGGATCAGGCTCAGTTTGCAGGATACCAGGTCAATGCAGTCCGCCACATAGGAATAGGGACGGTCAAAGAAAAGCGCTTTGGATTCCTCCTGATACAGCCGGACGATGGCGCGGGCGCGGCATTCCGGGTTGATGTCCCGGATCCGGGCTGCCATCACCTCCGCCTTGGGCTGCCCAAGGGTGGAGTGCAGGGCGCAGAGCTGGCGGTTGAGGTTGCTCACGCCCACGGTGTCGTTGTCCACCAGGGTGATGCTGCCGATCCCCGCTCTTGCCAGGGCTTCCGCGGTATAGCTGCCCACACCGCCGATGCCGAACACGATCACATGGGCACTGCGCAGCTTCTCCATGGCGACGGCGCCCAGCGCCATTTCTTCCCGAATGAATGGATTGTCCATAGCAGATTCCTCCGTGGAATAAAGGAACCTCTGAATCAATCGTATGCGGCTTAAGCAGCAGATCTTGCCGATTGAATCAGAGCTTCCTAAAAGCGGCTGCCCGGCAGAGCAGGGCAGCCGCAAAGTGGTTTGGTGAATCAGTAAGAAGAACCGGAGTTCAGGACCAGATCTTTTCTGACAAAGGAGGTGTCGCCCACGGTCATGGTGGCAGCCTCCAGCAGAGCGTCGTACCACTGGTTCAGCGTCTCGCTTTTCAGGGTGGAGTTCACCATGTAGCTGCGGTAGGTGGTGTCGGATTCGCCCACAAAGTACATGATGTGAGCGCCGTAGGAGGTGACCACCACATCGGTGTCGCCGGGCTGGCGGCTCTCGTCGAAGCACCAGTCGTTGAACTCGGAAACCATCTGGCCGGGATACACATTTTCATACAGGCCGCCGTTGGCGGAGGAGCCGGGATCGGTGGAGTTGTCCGCCACCAGGGCCTTGAAGCTATCCTCAGTGGCTTCGCCGGACTTCCACTGGTTCAGAAGATCGTTGGCTTTGTCCAGCACTTCGGCCTTCTCCTCGTCGGTGACGTTGGCGGTATCCGCATAGCCGATCAGAATGTGGCGCACATTGACCAGGGGGAACTGGTTGTCATTCGCGCCCAGGAACAGAACCAGGTAATAGGTGGTGATCACACCGTCGGCATCCTTGGACTCGATCACGGTGAAGTCGCCGGTCTCGCGGGCGGAATCGGTGAGCCATTCGCTGTAGGTGCTGCTCACACGGGAGTACAGGGTGTCGGTGTAGGCGGTGCTGGACACATTTTCCTTTTCGGCGTTGTAGCTCAGACCCGCAATGGCGGCGTCCAGACTCTCCACGGTGTGGATGTCTGCCCCGAGGATCTCGTAGGCGGCGGCAGCGGCAGCGGCTCTGCCTGCTTCCTTCTCCTCGTCGGAGTAGGTGGTGGTGCCGCTTTCATCGGTGGTGCCGCCCTCGTAGAAGCTGGAAACGCTCATGGAGTAGACATTGTAGGTGTAGGAGTTGAACTCCGCGGGTGCCTGCTCGTCGCGTGCGGTCAGAGCCGCGTCGTCAAAGTTCAGGGAATCGCTGTAGGCGTCATAGAAGTTGGAGGCCAGGGTACGCACTTCCACATAGCGGCGGTAATCCTTGACCCGGGCGCTGCCGCCGTACATGGCCTGCAGGTAGGCGCCGGCGCTGGAATAGCCGTACATCTTCGCGTAGGTCTCCATGGAAGCCAGGCTGGAATCGATGGAAGCCTTGTCCTCCTCGGAAAGGGTCTGGCCTGCCTTCACAGCCTCGTCATACAGGGTGTAGATTTCCTTGGCGGTATTCTGTGCCTGGGTCAGCAGATCGTCTGCCCAGGTGGCGCCGGTCTCCTCGTTGGTGACCTGCTGGTTCAGGGGCAGGGAGGCGTTCAGACCGAAGATCATGGGGCCGTAGTCACCGTACTGGTTCATCTGCTGTACGAAGGCGTTGACCGTGTCAATGTAGAAGAAATTCATCTCGGTGGCACTGATCTTGTGATCGTTGACCTTCAAAGCGGTGGTGTTTCTCTGGACGAGACCGCTGTTGGAAATGGTGGAGTACAGGAAGAAGCCCAGGCACAGAACCAGCACGACCGCAAAAGCGATGGTGTAGATCTTCAGCTTGGTGGCTTCCTTGCGCTCACGAACCTGCTGCTCGGTCATGGCGGCAGCGTTCTGCTCCTTGCGGAGCTTCTTTTTACTGGATGCACTCATGGTAAATCAGTTCCTCTCGTTGTCCTTGTTGCGCCGTCGGTGACCGATAACGCAAAGATAGAGGTATTATAGCGTAAATCAGCCGGTGATGCAAGTATTTTTCGATGGAAAACCCAAAAAATATGGAAAAATTCTGTAAACAAGGGCAAAAAACGCAGGGAGCCGAAGCTCCCTGCGCCCTTGATCCCGCTTTGACCGTACGCATCCAATTATGACCTGCACGAACCGGCAGGTGGGTCGCCGCTCTCCGTATTCTCTGCTCCCAACATCCACCTGTCGTCAAAGCGCAGGCGGGAGGTCTGCAATCCTAAAGAGAAGTCAAGCGTCCCTATAACAAAATGTGGGTCCAAAAGGACACATTACGCATCAAGCAGGAAAAAGTTATTCTTCATCCGATTCCTCGTCCTCATAGAGCTGATCCATGATCATCTGATACACGGTCTCCAGCTCGCTCTCGCTCTCAATGGCGCAGAGGATCTCCTCTCCGTCCTCAATGACGGTCTTGAGAATGCTGACCTCCAGGTCGGGATCGTCATTTTCTCCGTCGTCGGCGGGAACCACCGCCAGATAGCTGGTGCCGTTGTATTCCACCGTGGTCAGCACTTCCAGCTCGTATTCGGCGCCGTCCTCGTCGGTGATGGTGATAAAATCGGAACCGTATTGATCTTCCATAGGGGTATCCTCCATAAATCCTCTCTGGGAGGTTTCTGGGTTTATTCTACCGCGTCCGGACGGAAAAATCAAGAGAAAAAACTGACTAGGAGCAGTAATCCTCCAGAATGCGGGTGACGGAGCCCTCGTCCTCGATGCGGATGCCCTGTTCCAGCCGCTTCTGGTCTTCAGCAGGCAGCGCGTCCGCCCGGTAGGGAAAGATTTTCACCGGCTGGGGATCCTCGCCTTTCCACAGGGCAATGTATCCGTCGTGAATGCCCAGCAGAAACCCCAACAGCGCCAGACCGGGCAGCAGATGTTTTCCTTTCTTCATTACAAAACCACCTTTCGGCGGTAGTGTTCCCCGGAATTTAAGGATTATTAACAAAAATGGGTCTTTCGTTTTGGTTCGGGGTATGATATAATGATACGACTGATGGTGTAGCTTCCTGCGCCTTCGGGACCATAAACGCTTTTTCGACTTCTGAACAAGGAGGTTATTCCGTATATGGAAGAAAATAGAAATCAACCGACCAATAAGGAGAAGCAATATCAGCAGTGGAACCCGAACTGGTTCCTGAAGCTGCTGCGGGCGGCGTGGATGACGGCGTTCACCGCCGTGAAGATCGCCCTGGGCGCCGCCGCCACGGTGGCAATGATTCTGATGATCTGCGGCCTGGTGCTGGTGGGCATTGTGGGCAACTATCTGGAGACCGATGTGCTGCCCAACGCCCTGTTTGAGCAGGAGAACTACGGCCTGGAGCTGACCTCCTTTATGTATTATCTGGATTCCGAGGGGAATGTCCAGCTTCAGCAGCAGATCAATACGGCAAATGACCGCCAGTGGGCAACCTACGAGGAGCTGCCCGCGGATCTGATCCACGCGGCGGTTGCCATTGAGGACAAGCGCTTTTTCGAGCATCAGGGCGTGGACTGGATCACCACCAGCAAGGCCTGTATCAAGATGTTCCTGGGAGATTCCTCCATGGGCGGTTCCACCATCACCCAGCAGATGATCAAAAACCGTACCGGCGACAATTCCGTCACCGTCCGGCGTAAGGTCATGGAATGGTTCCGGGCAATGGAGTATGAGAAAAAGGCATCCAAGGAAAACGTGATGGAGTGGTATATGAACCTCATCTATCTGGGTGAGGGCTGCTCCGGCGTGAAAAGCGCGGCCCGGGTGTACTTCGGCAAGGAATTGTCGGAGCTGACCATCGCCGAGTGCGCGAGCCTGGTGAGCATCACCAACAACCCTTCCCTCTATGATCCCTACATCAGCATGGAACGGAACCAGAAGCGCCAGCGGGTGGTTCTGGAGCAGATGCTGGAGCAGGGCTGGATCAATGAAGCGCAGTACGAGGAGGCGGTAAATCAGGAGCTGGTGCTGCGCAACTCCAGCGCCGATGAAGCCAGATATTCCTGCCTGAACTGCGGTTTCGTGGGCACCCGGGACGAATATACGGAGGACGACGGCGGCTTCTTCTGCCCGGAATGCGGCACAGAAGCCAAAATTGAGACCGATGAGGATGTGTATTCCTGGTTCACCGAGCTGGTGCTGGAGGATGTGGCGGAGGAGCTGTCCAAACGGACGGGGAACTCCGTGGAGGTCTGCAAGCGACAGATCCAGACCGGCGGCTACCACATTTACACCACGCTGAATATGGATGTGCAGAATCAGGTGGACGAGATCTACACCAACCTGGAGAACATCCCCACGACCAAGAGCAATCAGCAGCTTCTGTCCGCCATTGTGGTCATTGACAACCGCAGCGGCGATGTCGTCGCCGTTGCCGGCTCCGTGGGCAAGAAGGAAGGCTACGACTGGTGGAACTATGCCACCGACGACGGCCGCCAGACCGGCTCTACCATGAAGCCCGTGGCGGTCTATGCCCCTGCCTTTGAGGCGGGCATCATCACCCCTGCCACCGTGATCCCCGACCTGCCGCTGACTTACTACGGCTCCAGTCCCTTCCCCACCAATGACAACGGCTCCTATTCCGGTTCCAAGACCATCTTCCAGGGCGTGGTGTCCTCCGTCAACGCCATTTCGGTCAACACCCTGGACAGAATCGGCCTGGAGTACAGCTTCAAATTCGCCAAGGAGCAGTTCGGTCTGAAGGGTCTGCTGGAGCTGGAGATCCGGGAGGACGGCAGAGAGCTGTCCGATATGGGCTATTCTCCTCTGGGCATGGGCGCGCTGACCTACGGTATCACCGTCCGGGACATGGCGGCTGCCTACGCCACCTTTGCCAACAACGGCGTGTACCGGGAGGCAAGAACCTTTACAAAAGTATATGACAACGACGGGAATCTGGTGATTGACAACACCCAGGATTCCAGAGAGATCCTGAGCAAGAAGACCGTGGACTATATGAACTACTGCCTGGAGAACGCGGTGGACGGCGGCACCGGCTATGAGGCCCGGATCAGCGGCATGAGCGTCGCGGGCAAGACCGGCACCACGGCGGACTACCACGACCGCTGGTTCTGCGGATTCACCGGCTACTACACCGCTGCGGTCTGGAGCGGCTACAAATACTCCGAGCGCATCCGGCTGACCACCTCCGGCATCAACAATCCCTCCACCTACCTGTGGAAGAAGGTCATGGCGCCTCTGCATGAGGGTCTGCCGGATATCCCGCTGTACGACAGCAGCAAGATGAACTGGATCTCTGTCTGCGTGGACTGCGGCGGCATTGCCACCGAAGCCTGCAAGCATGACCCGAGAGGCAACCGCAGTGTGGGCACCCGGGTGTACCGGGAGGATATTCCGGAATTCTCCTGCACCTGCCATGTGAGCCTGGAGTACTGCGCCACCGGCGGCGGCATCGCCACCGAATACTGCCACCTGTTCGCGGAGCTGGAAGGCGCGGATGTGAAATTTGAGGAGCGTGCCCTGGTGAAATACACCAGGCAGACTGTGGAAGCCATGGTCAAGGCAAAGGTCAAGGACTTCTCCGACGAGTGCATCTATCTGGTGGACAAGAACGGCAGGGACGAAGTGTTCAAGGGCATCCGAAACGACATCAACCAGGGTGTGGACGCGCCCTATATGGTCTGCCCCCTGCACACCCAGAAGGCATGGGAGGAATACCAGGCAAGCATTTTGCCCACGGAGCCGCCCACGGAGCCACCCACCGATCCGGTCACGCCCACCGAACCTCCGGTGCCGACGGATCCTCCGGCTCCCACGGACCCCCCGGCTCCCACGGACCCCCCGGCACCCACCGAACCCCCGGCTCCCGCGGAGCCGGAAAATCCCGGCGGCAGCGGGGAATAACCCCCGGCAGAGAGGAAAAAGAATGATCTGGATATCTGATGAATGGAAGGAATATGAGATCCTGGACGCCACGGACGGCGAGCGCCTGGAGCGCTGGGGCGACTACCTGCTGGTGCGCCCCGACCCCCAGGTGATCTGGAACACCCCGCGCCTGGCGAAGGAGTGGAAGCACTATGATGCCCGCTATCTGCGCTCCAACACCGGCGGCGGCAGATGGTCGGAGCATACCCTGCCCGACCGCTGGCAGATCCATTACAAGGACTATCTGACCTTCCATGTAAAACCCATGAATTTCAAACACACCGGCGTGTTCCCGGAGCAGGCCGCCAACTGGGATTTCATCCGGGAAAAGGTGGCGGGTGCCGCGGCGCGCCGTCCCGTCCGGGTGCTGAATCTGTTCGCTTATTCCGGCGGCGCCACGCTGGCGGCTGCCGCGGGCGGCGCGGAGGTGTTCCATGTGGACGCCGCCAAGGGCATGGTAGCCTGGGCAAAGGAAAATGCCGCCGCGTCCGGTCTGGCGGACAGACCCATCCACTGGATCGTGGATGACTGCGCCAAATTCATCCAGCGGGAGATCCGCCGGGGCAGAAAGTACGACGGCATCATCATGGATCCCCCCAGCTACGGCAGAGGCCCTTCCGGCGAGATCTGGAAGATGGAGACCAGCTTCTACCCCTTCCTGCAGGAGGTGGTGAAGGTGCTGTCCGAGGATCCGCTGTTTGTGATCATCAACTCCTATACCACCGGACTGGCGCCTTCTGCCGTAGGCTATGTGTCCGATACGGTGTTTGCCGCGAAATTCGGCGGCAGGACGGCGGTGGGCGAGTTGGGACTGCCCGTGAAGCAGACCGGCTTCATGCTGCCCTGCGGTGCCACGGGACGCTGGACTCCGGAGGGGAAATGATGGAAAAGAAAATCGCCGCGCAGGCGGAAAAACTGGCCTACGCCTACACAGGTCTGGAGGGAGAAGCGCCGGTTACCGTATTCGAGGATCTGGACTTTACGGTGGAGCAGGGGAGCTTTGTGGCGATCCTGGGCAGCAACGGCTGCGGAAAATCCACCCTGGCAAAGCATTTCAACGCGATTTTGCTGCCGGAAGGCGGCAGAATGCTGGTCTACGGCATGAACACTGCCGACGAGGACAAGCTGATTCCCATCCGGCGCAGAGTGGGCATGGTGTTCCAGAACCCGGACAACCAGATCGTCGCCAATGTGGTGGAGGAGGATGTGGCGTTTGCCCCGGAGAATCTGGGGATCGCCGCGCCGGAGATCCGCCGCAGGGTGGACAGCGCCCTGAAGCAGGTGGGAATGTACGAATACCGGGAGCACGCGCCCCATCTTCTCTCCGGCGGGCAGAAGCAGCGGGTCGCCATCGCGGGCACCATCGCCATGGAGCCGAAGTGCATCGTGCTGGACGAGCCTACCGCCATGCTGGATCCCAGAGGCCGCAAAGAGGTCATTGAGACCGTGGGCAGGCTGAACCGGGAGAAGGGCATCACCGTGGTGCTGATCACCCACCACATGGACGAAGCCATGAAGGCGGACCGGGTGGTGGTGCTGCACAAGGGGAAAATCGCCGTGGACGGCACCCCGAAGGAGGTCTTTTCCCAGGTGGAGAAGATGCATGCGCTTGGCCTGGCTTCCCCGGATACGGCGGAGCTTTGCTACGCGCTGAATCAGCGGGGGTTTTCCCTCCCGCTGGATCGATTGGACACAAATGAATGTGCGCAGGCACTTTACGAGGCGGTAAGGGCCTGACCCACTGGAGGAATTCCGTTGTCTATTTTGGAAATTCGCGATTTGACACATATATACAGCGTGGGGACACCTTTTGAGCATACCGCTCTGGACAAGGTGTCCTTCCGGGTGGAAAAGGGAGAGTTTATCGGTATCATCGGGCATACCGGCTCCGGCAAATCCACCCTGATTCAGCATCTCAACGGTCTGCTGAAGCCCACATCCGGCGATGTTTTGCTGGATGGAAAGAGCATCTGGTCGGACAAGACCTTCACCCGGCAGGCCCGGTTCCGGGTGGGACTGGTGTTCCAGTTCCCGGAGTATCAGCTTTTTGAGGAGACCGTCCGCAAGGACATTGCCTTCGGACCCAAAAACATGGGACTGTCCGAACGTGAGATTGCCCGCCGGGTGGAGGAAGCCGCCGGCTTTGTGGGGCTGACCGCTGCCCAGCTTGACGCGTCGCCCTTCGAGCTGTCCGGCGGACAGAAGCGCCGGGTGGCCATTGCCGGCGTGATCGCCATGGAGCCGGAGGTGCTGATTCTGGACGAACCCACCGCGGGACTGGATCCCGTGGGCAGAGAGGAGATCCTCGGCAACATTGAGGCATACCGCAGGGCCAAAAACGCCACCGTCATGATGGTCAGCCATTCCATGAGCGATGTGGCGCGGATGACCGACCGGCTCCTCGTTATGAGCGGCGCCAGGCTGGTCATGGACGGTACCCCGGCGGAGGTGTTTTCCCATGCCCGGGAGCTGACGGAAATGGGTCTGGACATCCCGGAGATCACACGGGTATTCCTGCGGCTGCAGGAGATGGGACTGCCTGTGGAGCCGGTGTATTCGCTGGACCAGGCGGTTGCCGCGCTGACTGCCCTGAAGGGAGGATCCTGCCATGCTTAAGGACATCACTTTAGGTCAGTTTTTCCCCGGAAATTCCATCATACACCGCCTGGATCCCCGCACCAAGCTGATCATGGTGGTGGTTTACATTGTGGCGCTGTTTTCCGCCGCCGGCTGGGTATCCTACACGGTGTGCTTCTGCTTCCTGGCGATGAGCATTGCCCTTTCCAGGATCCCGCTGAAGGCCATCACCCGGGGTATGAAGCCCCTGCTGTTCATCATGATCTTCACCGGCGTACTGAACCTGTTTTTCACCGAAGGGGAACGGGTCATCCTGTCTTTCTGGAAGATCACCCTGACCTGGGAAGGCGTGGAACGCGCGTTTTTCATGGTGACCAGGATCATGATGCTGGTTTCCGGCACCTTCCTGCTGACCTTCACCACTTCCCCCATCGCGCTGACCGACGGACTGGAGTCCCTGCTGTCGCCGCTGAAGGCGGTGAAGTTCCCGGTGCATGAGCTGTCCATGATGATGTGCATTGCCCTGCGCTTCATCCCCACGCTGATTGAGGAAACGGACAAGATCATGTCCGCACAGAAGGCAAGAGGCGCGGATTTTGAGACCGGCAGCCTGCTGCAGCGGGCCAAGGCTCTGATCCCCATTCTGGTGCCCCTGTTTATCAGCGCGTTCCGCCGGGCGGACGATCTGGCCACTGCCATGGAGTGCCGCTGCTACCAGGGCGGTGAGGGCAGAACCAAGATGAAGCTCCTGCGCTACAAGGGCCAGGATTTTATCACCTTCGCGGTGGGAATTCTCCTGCTGGCGGTGCTGTTTACCCTGCGGCATTTCGGACTGTAAGGAGGCTTTATGCGGAATATCGCGCTGTTTCTGACCTATGAGGGCACGGCATACCACGGCTGGCAGGTGCAGAAGAATCTGCCCACGGTGGCGGAGACCATGGAAAAGGCCGCGGCAATGGTGGTGGGGCATCCGGTGCATATGACCGGCTGCGGCAGAACCGACGCGGGTGTCCATGCCCGGCACTATGTTGCCAACTTCCGCACGACCTCCACGATTCCGGTGGAGCGGCTGCCCTACGCCCTGAATACCCATCTGCCGGCGGACATCGTGGTGACGGGTGCCAGGGAGGTGCACGAGGGATTTAATGCCATCGGCTCCTGCGCCCGGAAGGAATACACCTACACCATCTACAACTCCAGAGTTCGGGATCCGTTTTATGTAAACCGAGCCTGGTTTTACCCCAAGCATCTGGACGAGGGGGTCATGCAGCGTGCCGCGGACCGCTTCGTGGGTACCCACGACTTTGCCGCCGTGCGGTCTGTGGGAACGGATGTAAAAAGTACGGTTCGCACCGTATACTATTTTCAAGTGGAACGGCAGGGCAATCTGATCCACCTTCGGGTGTGCGCCAACGGCTTCCTGTATAACATGGCACGGGCCATGGTGGGAACGGTGGTGTATGCCGCGGAGGGGAAGATCGCGCCGGAGGACATTGACGCCATTCTGGAATCCGGCAACCGGACTGCCGCCGGGCCGACGGTACCGCCGGGAGGTCTTTATATGACCCACCTGTGGTACGACGACGGGCAGGAATGCTTTGAATGCCCGTGACTTTTCCTGGGAGGAATGAATCATGCAACCAAAAATGTGCGTGAAATGTAAGAAGAATGTAGCCGTGATCTTCGTGACCCGGATGGAAAACGGCGCCACGCTGAACGAGGGCTTTTGCCTGAAGTGCGCCCGGAGTCTGGGGATCCCCCAGATCAACGAGGCGGTGAAGCAGATGGGCATTTCCGAAGAGGATCTGGACGAGCTGAGCAATGAGATGAGCAGTATGTTCGGTCAGAGGGACGACGAAGACCGGGATGAGGACGAGGTGGACAGCCAGACTGCCACTTTCCCGCTTTTGAATCAGTTGTTTGGCACCCCCAGCCAGCAGCCCCCCAAGGAGCCTGCCAAGCGGGAGGAGCATGGAGAGGACGAGGGCAAACAGCCGAAGAAAAAGCATAAAAAGCATAAATTCCTGGATAATTACTGCATGGATCTCACCGGCAGAGCCAGAGAGGGCAAGCTGGACCGGGTCATTGGCAGAGATGTGGAGACCGAGCGGGTGATCCAGATCCTGAACCGCCGTCAGAAGAACAACCCCTGCCTGATCGGTGAGCCCGGCGTGGGCAAAACCGCCATCGCCGAGGGACTCGCCCAACGGATTGCCGCCGGGGAAGTGCCCTACAAGCTCCGGGACAAGGAAGTGTTCCTGCTGGATCTGACAGCGCTGGTGGCGGGAACCCAGTTCCGGGGACAGTTTGAGAGCCGCATGAAGAGCCTGATCGGGGAGATCAAGGAGTGCGGCAATATCATCCTGGTCATTGACGAGGTGCATAACCTGGTGGGCGCCGGAGACGCGGAGGGTTCCATGAACGCCGCCAATATTCTGAAGCCTGCCCTGTCCCGGGGTGAAATTCAGGTCATTGGCGCCACCACCTTTGCCGAGTACCGCAAATACATTGAAAAAGACGCGGCGCTGGAACGCCGGTTCCAGCCGGTCACCGTGGCAGAGCCCACCATTGAGGAAGCCAGCCAGATCATGCAGGGCATCGCCAGAAGCTATGCCCAGTTCCACGGCGTGACCATCAGCCCGGAGATCGCCCGGCAGTGTGTGGTGCTGTCCGAGCGGTATATCACCGACCGGTTCCTGCCCGACAAGGCAATTGACCTGCTGGACGAGGCCTGCTCCGATGTGAACCTGCAATGCAAGGAGATCTCCCGGCTGGCGGAGCTGAAAAAAGAGCGGGATGACTATGAGCTGGAGCTTCGGATGCTCACCGACGATACGGAAAACGAGCATTATGAGCGGCTGGCCCATATCCGCAGCAAACTGTGCCAGCTCGCGGCTGAGATCGAGGCGCTGGAGCAGGTGCCGCCTCCCGCGGTGACCATGGAGAATCTGGCGCGAATCATCGAGATGTGGACGAAGATCCCCGCCAGCAAGATCAAAGCCCAGGAGTATGAGCAGCTCCGGGGTCTGCGGGACCGGCTGAAGCAGCACATTGTGGGTCAGGATGAGGCGGTGGACGCGGTTTCCCGTGCCATCCGGCGCAGCCGTGTGGGGATCTCCCCCAAGAAGCGCCCGGTGTCCTTCATCTTTGTGGGCCCCACCGGCGTGGGCAAGACCGAGCTGGTCAAGTGCCTGGCAAATGACCTGTTTGACAGTGTGGACTCCCTGATCCGGCTGGATATGTCCGAATACATGGAGAAGCACACCGTCTCCAAGCTGATCGGTTCCCCTCCCGGCTATGTGGGCTATGACGAGGCCGGGCAGCTTACCGAGAAGATCCGCCGCAGACCTTATAGCGTGGTGCTGTTTGACGAGATCGAGAAGGCGCACCCCGATGTGCTGAACATCCTGCTGCAGGTGCTGGATGACGGACGAATCACCGATGCCCAGGGCAGACTGGTGAATTTCGAGAATACCATCATTGTCATGACCTCCAACGCCGGCTCCGAAGGCCGGGTGGCAGGGCTGGGCTT
The DNA here is from genome assembly GCA_051867435.1 of Faecousia sp. Taxonomy (GTDB): domain Bacteria; phylum Bacillota; class Clostridia; order Oscillospirales; family Oscillospiraceae; genus Faecousia. The sequence continues at coordinate 27,303 of JBJDYP010000048.1, read as the reverse complement.
CGGCAGAAGCGACCGGGATCAGACCCGGGAGAAGACCATGAAGGCGCTGTCCGATTTCCTGCGGCCGGAATTCCTGAACCGGGTGGATGAGATCATCACCTTCAACCACCTGTCCGAGGAGAATTTCCTGGGCATTGCGGACATCATGCTCCGGGAGCTGAAGGACAGCCTTGCTGCCCGCGGACTGGAGCTGAAGTGGGACGGGGCGCTCCGCGCGTTCCTGAGCAGGAAGGCCTATTCCCTGACCTACGGTGCCCGGAACCTGCGGCGCACCATTCAGCGGGAGCTGGAGGATCCCATCTCCGAGAAAATCATCGACTCCTTTGAACAGCCCATCCGCGCCATCACCGTCCGGGTGGAGGAGGACAGGATCCTGCTGGAAACCGAGTAAAAAAACATCCCGTAGGGAACGCACAACCGTGTTCCCTACGGGATTTCTCTGTTTTGGTTTTGAATGGGGATCACCGGTGAATGTACATCCTTGTCAGATCCGGCTCGCCGTCGCCCTGCACCATGCACAAAAACTCCCAGCCGTACCTTTCGTAAAGATTTGTGTGATCCGTAACCAGATAGACAGGGGTGATGCCCTTTGCTTTCAGATCCGCGACAACCAGATTGAGCAGGTGCCCCGCGATTCCTTTGCCGCGGTGGCTTTCCTCGGTGTACACCGCGCAGATGTTGGGAGTCAGATCCTTTCTGTCATGAAAGTCGTTTTCGATAACGCCCATTCCGCCCACGATTCTGCCGCCGTCCAGGCAGAGAAACCATCCGTATTCGGTCTGCCCATTCAGATACGCGTCCATGCATTCCAAATAGGCTTCGGTGGGTACGCCCCACTTTTCATGAAACCATTTTCCGGCGGTTTCCTTGATTTCGGGCATTTCTCTTAAGGAAATATAGCGGTATTGTTCCATAACCCTATCCTTTCCGTCTCAAAACCCATTTCATAGGGAGAATGCATGAGCCGCACCGATTTTTTCTGCAATCGTCCTCATTCCCGGGTTGCCTGATGCCGGGAGCGGCTTTTGTAGATCGTGGGCTCTCTGCCCTCCAGAATGCCGTGAATGTTTTCCCGGTGCTTCCACAGCATCAGAGCGCAGGAGATCGTGAGCAGAAGCCCGGCGTACAGGTCGTGGCTCACGGCGCCGTAGACCAGCGGGAACAAAGCAGCGGCGGCCATGGGTGCGGTGCAGATGAAGCCGGTGAGCAGAAACGCCGCGGCGGCAATGGTCAGCATGGGCAGAAACAGGTGCCAGTTCAGCCCGATGATGGTGCCGCCCAGGCAGGCGGTGCCCTTGCCGCCCTTGAATTTCATGGTGACAGGGAACATATGGCCGATCATGGCGCAGACGCCTGCCAGCACATGCGCCAAGCGGTTCAGGGGAAACAGGTATTTTGCCAGCCGAACCGCCAGGATCGCTTTGCCCAAGTCAAAGAGCATTACGAAAATCCCCGCCAGCTTGCCCACATTCATGAAAACATTGGTAGCGCCGGGATTGCCATAGCTGGTTTCCCGGATGTTGATTCCTTTGAGATGGCTGATGAGCATGGCGGGATTGATGCAACCCAGAACGTAGCCCATCAGCGCAGCCTGTGTAAGTGCCTGCATGGTATTATGAACTCCTTTTTGCCGATTATTGTAAATATAGCATCTTTTCTGCTCCTTTTCAACACTTTTCTTAAGGAAAATGCGGTCCGCGGCGGAAGCCGCGGACCGCAGATCCGGGTGGGACGGTCAGTCCATCATATCGCCGATGCGGTCGGTCATCTGCCACATGGCATGTTCCATACCGGTCGCCGCCTGGTCGGCCAGCCGCCGCGCGGGATTCTTTTTGGGCAGCATCAGCACCGTGACGGCACCTGCCGCCACACCTACGCCCAAGGTCAGCGCGAATCCTTTGATGTCCATGATATCGTCCTCCTTTCCTGTGGGGATCAATGCTAGTATGCCCCGGCAGAGGGGAAACACAACTGGAAAGGTTTGCGGGATTTTCCCGGCAGAAAGGAGAAAAAGTCTTTTCTTTCGGCGTTTTTTGTGTTATCATAAAGAAAAAATGAGCCGTTTCCCAGAAAGCTCGCCGGAGGTGCCGAATATGTCCATTGATGTGCTGCAGGAAAAGATCCGAAAAACCAAAACCCCCATTATGCTGGCGCTGGAGCCTGTGGTTTCCCAGCTTCCGCCTGCCTTCCGGGACCGGGAGGAACACCCTGCCGCGGCCTGCGGCGCGTATTGCCGGGCGTTGCTGGAGGGGCTGAAAGACCTGGTTCCCGCGGTAAGGATCAGCTATGCCTGCTTCGCCATTCTGGGGCAGGAGGGACTGTGCCAGTTGGAGGAGACGGCCCGGTTTGCCTCGGAGCTGGGCTATTATGTGGTGCTGGACTGGGCACGCAGCGATCCCGCGCCCGTTGCGGAGGCTGCGGCGGAAGCCCTGCTGGGCGGAAACTCCGTGTATGATGCGCTGACGCTGAACCCCTACCTGGGCAGTGACGCGGTGCGTCCCTATCTGACCTGTTGCAAGCGGAAAAAAGCCCTGTTCGTCCTGGTCAAGACCCCCAACCGTTCCGGCATGGAGCTGCAGGAGCTGATCACCGGCGGCAGACTGACCTATACGGCGGTGGCGGATCTGGTAAACCGCTGGGGAGATGGGCTGCTGGGAAAATACGCGTTCTCCCAGGTCGCCGCGTCCGTCAGCGCCAACAGCGCGGCCGCGCTGAGCAGCCTCCGGGGCAAATACAAGGAGCTGTTCCTGCTGGTGGACGGCTATGACCAGACCGGCGGAAACGCGAAAAACTGTGCCAACGCCTTTGACCGTTTGGGCAGGGGCGCCGTGGTCTGCGCGGGCAGCTCCGTGACCTGTGCCTGGCAGGAGGAGAACACGGAGGACTTCGTTTCCGCTGCCAGAAAGGCGGTGGACCGCATGAAACGCAGTCTGGGAAGATACATTTCGATTTTGTGAGGTTACGATGACAAAAATATACATAGTTCGGCATGGGGAAGCGGAGGGAAATGTGTTTCGCCGGATCCACGGGCAGTTTGACGGGCTGCTGACCCCTATGGGTATGCGGCAGGTGGAGCTCGTGAAACGCAGATTCGAGACCGTTCCCATCGATGCCTGTTACAGCAGTGACCTGACCCGTGCCTGCCTGACGGCAAGAGGCGTTTTTGAGCCGAAGGGTCTCAAGCTGCGGCGAAGAACCGCCTTCCGGGAGATCAACCTGGGTGTCTGGGAGGATCTGCCCTTTGGGTACATCTACCGCTATGACGGGGAGCGGATGGGCCGGTTCAATCACGACCCGGTTCACTGGAGCGTGGAGGGCGGCGAGGTTTTTGACCAGTTTACCCAGCGGTTTATCGATGGAATGCAGGCGGCAGCGGAGGAAAATCACGGCGGCAGCATCGCCCTGTTCTGCCACAGCGCGGTGCTGCGGAGCGTGCTGTACCGCCTGTTCTTCTGGGGAGAACTGGAGAAGGTTCCCTACTGCGACAACACCGCCGTGTCCTGCCTGACCTATGACAAGGGCAGCTTTACATACGACTACCTCAATGACAACAGCCATGTTCCCCCGGAGCTGTCCACCTTCCACCGCCAGGCGAAATGGCGCACCGGCGGCATGAAAAAGATCAACCTCTATTACGAGCCCTGGACGGGCGCGGAAAAGCTGCCGGAAGAGCTGGCTGTCCCCGAAGCGGGAAAGACCATGCTTGCCATGCTGGACGGCGAGATCGTTGGCTCCGTCACCGTGGACGCGCCCAATGGGGAAGTGGGACACATCCTGGATATGGGGATCTGCCGGGTCTGGCAGGGCTTTGACATGAGCGACCAGCTTTTGGGCTGCGCCGTGAGCCATTTCCGCCATCTGGGCTGTACCCGGGTCAGCGGATCCGGCCTGCCGGAAAACCTGACCGACCGTTACGGATTCCGGGATGGGGTTTTTGCCATCAGCCCGAAGCAGTACCGCTGGGATTGGGAATAATGTACCGACGGTTCCCGGGGGCTTCCCCGGGAACCGTTTTTTACCGCTGGCGGATGCCCCGGGCCATACCGCCGGTTTCGCCGGTGCCTGCCGCGCCGGAGCCGTTGGTGCTGCCGCCCGGATTGCCGGTGCCCTCGGTGCTGCCCGCACCGCCATGCTCCGTGCCGGTGGAGGGCGTGGTTCCCGTGGAAGGCGCGGTCCCGGTGGTGGGCATGGACGAAGGCATGGTGGTGGCGGGAATGGTGGCTGTGGTGCCCGCGTTGCCCGGGTTGGTGATGTCACCGGGGTTGCGTCTGTCGGTGCAGCCCGCGAAGACGATGAGCGTAAGGACCAGGGTAAAAACAAGGATTGCTGTCTTTTTCATAATAACCTCCTGAATTGATCACTTCGCAGGTAGTATCTGCTTTTTTCGGGAAAATAGACTGGCAAAAAATGTGTTTTTGTATTGCTATTTTCGGGAAAGTACGATATAATGTCATGTGATAAAACAAGCAACAAAGGAGATTGCCGCAATGAAAAGACTTGCTGCCAAAAAGAATGTGGAGTGCATGGCTTGTCTGGAGTGCGTCCGTGCCTGCTCCACCGCGTTCTATAAGGAATTCCATCAGGATCTGGCCTGCATCCAGATCGTTGCCGGTAAGGACGGCACCGCGAAGCCCGTGACCTGCATCCAGTGCGGAAAGTGCATGAGGACCTGTGAGTTCGGGGCCATCACCCAGAATCCCAAGGGCGTTGTCATGATCAATAAGAAGAAGTGTACCGGCTGCGGCAAGTGCGTGGAGGTCTGCCCCATGCACGTCATGGTCAAGGGCCCCGACGGCCCCACCAGCAAGTGCATCGCCTGCGGCATCTGCGTCAAGGCCTGCCCCATGGAAGTTCTTGAGATCGTGGAGAAGTAATTCCCTTACATATGCGCGACGGGATGGGAAAAAGTATTTTACTTTTTCCCATTCTTTGTTATACTGGAAGTAGGAACGTTTGGAGGAAAAGAGTATGGAAAAAATTCTGGATTTGATTTCGGATGCCATGGCGCGAGCCTTTGCGGAGGCGGGCTATGACGCGTCCTATGGCAGGGTCACGGTGTCCAACCGGCCTGACCTGTGCGAATACCAGTGCAACGGTGCCCTGGCTGCCGCCAAGGTTTATCATAAAGCGCCTATTCAGATCGCGGAGGAAGTGGCTGCCAGGCTGAACGCCGGGGATTTCTCCATGGTGGAGGCGGTGAAGCCCGGCTTCATCAACCTGCGCCTGTCCGGTGAATTCCTGGCATCCTATCTGGAATCCATGCGGAGGTCACCCGACTTCGGCGTGGAGAAGATCGGCGAAGGGAAGACCGTGGTGGTGGACTACGGCGGTGCCAATGTGGCAAAGCCCCTGCACATCGGCCACCTGCGTCCCGCCATCATCGGTGAGGCGCTGAAGCGGCTGTACCGGTTCATGGGCTACAACGCCATCGGCGATGTGCATCTGGGAGACTGGGGGCTGCAGATGGGTCTGATCATTGCGGAGACCCGCCGCCGCCAGCCGGATCTGCCCTATTTCGACGAGAGCTTCACCGGCCCCTATCCCCAGGAGGCGCCCTTTACCCTCACCGGGCTGGAGGAGATCTATCCCACCGCTTCTGCCCGGAAGAAGGAGGATCCGGCCTTCGCGGAGGAAGCGCACATTGCCACCTTCCAGCTTCAGCAGGGCCGTCCCGGCTACCGGGCGCTGTGGCAGCACATTATGAATTTGTCGCTGAAGGATCTGCACCGGGTCTATGACAGGCTGGATGTCCATTTTGAGAAGTGGCTGGGCGAGAGCGACGCGGATCCCCTGATCGCGCCCATGATCGCGGATCTGAAGGCAAGGGGACTGGCTGTGGAGAGTGAGGGCGCGCTGGTGTTCCCCGTGGCAGAGGAGACCGACAAGAAGGAAGTGCCCCCCTGCATCCTGGTGAAGTCCGACGGCGCTGCCATCTACGCGACCACGGATCTGGCGACCTTGGTGCAACGTACCCGGGACTTTGACCCGGACAAGGTGCTTTATGTCACCGACAAGCGCCAGGCGCTGCATTTTGAGCAGGTGTTCCGGGCTGCCCACAAGAGCGGCATCGTGAAGGACACCACTGAGCTGGAGCACCTGGGTCACGGCACCATGAACGGCAGGGACGGCAAGCCCTTCAAGACCCGGGACGGCGGTGTCATGCGCCTGGAGCAATTGCTGGACGAGATGACCGCCTTCGTCCGCGCCAAGGTGGTGGAGAACCAGATCGTGGCTGCGGAGGAGGTGGAGGACACCACTGCCAGGATCACCCTGGCTGCCCTGAAGTACGGCGACCTCAGCAACCAGCCCACCAAGGATTACAACTTCGATGTGGAGCGGTTTGCCGCCTTTGAGGGCAATACCGGCCCCTATATCCTGTACACCATCGTCCGTATCAAGTCCATCCTGACCAAGTACGGCCCCCACGCGGAGCTGCCCATCGTCAGCCCGGTCAGCGACAGCGAGAAGGATCTGATGCTGGCGGTGACCAGACTGGCGCCTGCCCTGGAGACCGCGCTGAAAAGCTCCGCGCCCAACCTGATCTGCGCCTATATCTACGATCTGGCGTGCTGCGTCAACAAGTTCTACCATGAGACCCGGATCCTGGGAGAAGAGGACAGGGAAAAGCAGGCGGGCTATATCGCCCTGATTGCCCTGGCCAAGAATGTGCTGGAGACCTGCATCCACCTTCTCGGTTTCTCCGCGCCCGAAAAGATGTAAACCAAACCCCCGGAGGATTCTTTCCTCTGGGGGATTGCTATTTGACGGAAACAGGCGTATAATAGACACAAATCAGAAAATAGAGGAGTGCATTTTTATGCCCGCCAACGAAAAACTCAATATGACCATGCTTTGCGATTTCTACGAGCTGACCATGGGCAACGGCTATCTGGAGAGCAACCTCCAGGATCGGATTACTTATTTCGATGTGTTCTACCGCAAGTGCCCGGACGGCGGCGGTTTCGCCATTGCGGCAGGTCTGGAGCAGATCGTGGAATACATTCAGGATCTCCACTTCACCAAGGAGGATATTGATTACCTCCGGGGCAGAAATATGTTCAGCGAGGCGTTTTTGGAGTATCTGGCAAACTTCCGGTTCACCGGCGATATCTGGGCGGTTCCCGAGGGTACGCCCGTGTTCCCCAAGGAGCCCATCCTGACCGTCCGCGCGCCTGCCATCCAGGCCCAGCTCATTGAGACCTATGTGCTGCTGTGCATCAACCACCAGAGCCTGATCGCCACCAAGGCAAACCGGGTCGTCCGTGCCGCGGACGGCAGGACGGTGCTGGAGTTTGGCTCCCGCCGTGCCCAGGGCGCGGATGGCGCCATCCACGGCGCGAGAGCTGCCTATATCGGCGGCTGCCACGGCACGGCCTGCACCATCTCCGACCAGATGTTCGGCGTTCCCGCCGGCGGCACCATGGCACACGCCTGGGTGCAGATGTTCGACACCGAGTATGAGGCATTCAAGACCTACTGCCAGATCTATCCCGACAACGCAACATTGCTGGTGGACACCTATAACACCCTCCATTCCGGCGTGCCCAATGCCATCCGCGCGTTCAACGAGGTGCTGAAGCCTCTGGGCATTACCAAGTGCGGCATCCGGCTGGATTCCGGCGATATGGCCTACCTGACCCAGAAGGCGAGAGAAATGCTGGATGACGCGGGCTGGACGGAGTGCAAGATCTCCGTGTCCAACTCTCTGGATGAGTATATCATCCAGGACATTCTGCGCCAGGGCGCCCGGATTGACCTGTTTGGCGTGGGTGAGCGGCTGATCACCGCCCGTTCCGAGCCGGTGTTCGGCGGTGTGTACAAGCTGGTGGCCGTGGAGGACGAAGAAGGCAAGGTGATCCCCAAGATCAAGATCTCCGAGAATGTGGGAAAGATCACGAACCCCCACTACAAGAAGCTGTACCGCTTCTACGGCAATGACACCGGCAAGGCCATTGCGGATTACCTCTGCGTGTATGACGAGGTGGTGGACGACAGCAAGGATATGATGATCTTTGACCCCGATGCCACCTGGAAGACCAAGACCGTGTATAATTTCACCGCCAAGGAGCTGCAGGTTCCCATTTTCCGGAATGGTGAGCTGGTTTACAAGTGTCCCACCCTGCCGGAAATCCGCAAATACTGCATGGAGCAGGTGGATACGCTGTGGGACGAGGTCAAGCGGTTTGACAACCCCCACACCTACTATGTGGATCTCTCCCAGAAGCTGTGGGACATCAAGTACGGTCTGCTGAAGAACGGAAACGCCCATGGGGAATAATTCGGCAAAACAGGTCGCCCTGGGTGGCATGATGGCAGCCCTGGCGGTTGTGGTCATGTGCCTGGGCGGGCTGATCCCCATTGCGACCTACACCTGTCCCATGATCTGCGGCCTTTTGCTCTTGCCGGTGATGGCGGTCTGCCCGGAACGGGTCTGCTGGGCCTGGTACGGCGCGGTTGCCATATTGTCCGTGCTGCTGGGGCCGGATAAGGAAGCGGCGCTGATCTTCCTGTTTTTGGGCTACTATCCCATTCTGCAGCCGAAACTGGAGCGGATTCCCGTGAAAATCCTTCGGATCGCCGCGAAGCTGCTGCTGTGCAACGCGGCAGCCCTCTGCGTGTTCGCCGGACTAACCTATGTGCTTGGGCTGGATATTCTGGTGAAGGAATATGAGGAATACGGGCTCGCGGCGGAGCTGCTGTTCCTCGCCGCGGACAATTTGCTGTTTTTCCTGATCGACGGGCTGCTGCGCAGAATGCGGAGGGTCAAATGGAAGGGAAAATGAAGCGGTGGGAGCTGTATATCCTCCGCTGCGGGGATGACACCCTGTACACCGGCATCACGGACGACTTTCCCCGCCGGTTTGCGGCACACAGCGCCGGAAAGGGCGCGAAATACACCAGGGGCAGAGGCCCCCTCACCGTGTGCTACCGGGAAGCCTGCCCGGAAAAGGGCGCTGCCCTGCGCCGGGAGATCGAGGTTAAAAAGCTGACCAGGGCGGAAAAGCTGGCGCTGTGCGAAAGCTGGCACCCGGAACAAGAATAAATAAGCGCAGCCGGCGGGGTTCGCCGGCTGCGCTTATTTGCGGATCCATCAGAGAATATCGTCTTCTTCCTTGCCGCTGAGGGCAAAGGCGATGTTGCAGGCGTGGTCGGAGCAGCGCTCCAGATCCACCACCAGGTCGGAGTACACCACACCGCCGAAGGGGTCGCAGGTGCCGCCCATGAGACGCTCCACATGGTTGGCCACACAGGTGTCCTGCATACGGTCCACGGTCTGCTCCAGCAGCTCCGCGTTCTGCAGACGGCTGTAATCCTCCGTCTCGAACACATCCAGACTGTACCGGATGGACTCCATGGTCAGCATGGCCATCTCCCGCAGGTCGTTCATGCCCAATTCGGAGATAAAACCCTTGCGCTCCCGCAGCTTTACCAGATACTCGGTGATATTCACGGCGTGATCGCTGATTCGCTCCAGATCCGAGACCACCAGCAGCAGCTTGGACAGCCGGGCCTGGTCTCTGGCATTCAAGGTGTTGGCACGGAGCCGGATCAGGGCCTCCGTGATGCTGTGATCCAGGAAATCCACCGTATCCTCCGCACTCAGAACCGCTTCCACCTTGTCGGGGTCGTTGTCGAAGAAGCAGTCGATGGCAGCCTGAAGATTGTCCACGGCGAAGTGACCCATGCGGCCCACTTCCAGCTTGGCGCTGTTCAGCGCCACTGCCGCCGGAATGTCATCCAACTGGTTGATATAGATGAGCTGCTGGTCTTCCGCCTTTTTGGTTTCCTCGGGACGGATGGGGATCAGCCTCTGGGACAGCTTGACAATGAGCCCGGCGATGGGGAATTCCAGAACCACCGCGCAAATGGCGAAAATGGTGTGGGTATTGGCGATCTGACGGGCAATGTCCCCGGGAGAAAGGCGCTGGATCATGGCGAGAATGCCGGGAACCAGGGTGATCAGGGTTCCGAGAACCGCGGCGCGGATCAGGTTGAACACCAGATTCAGCACGGCGGTGCGCTTGCCGTTGCGGTTGGCGGTCAGGGAGGCCAGCAGGTTGGGGGTCACGGAGCCTACCGCCGCGCCGATGACCAGATACACAGCGGTGCGGTAGTCCAGGATCCCCTGGGCAGCGAAGGTCTGGAAAATGACGATGGAGGAGGAAGAACTCTGCAGCAGCGCGGTAAAGGCAACGCCAAAGAGGATCGCCGCCAGAGGATGCTGCAGCCCTGCCAGGATCTGCACAAACTGGGGGGTCTGGGACAGGGGGATGATGGCGGTCTTCATGGTGCCGATGCCGAAAAACAGCATACCAAAGCCCATGATGATGGAACCGATGTCCCGCACCAGGCTCTTTTTGATGAACAGGTACATCACCGCGCCGGTGAACAGGATCAGGGGCGCGTAGGCGCTGAGGTTGAAGGCGGTCAACTGCGCGGTGATGGTGGTACCGATGTTGGCGCCCATGATCACGCCGATGGCCTGGGTCAGGGTCATGAGGCCGGAATTGACAAAGCCGATGACCATCACATCCGTGGCGGAAGAGCTCTGGATCATCAGGGTCACCAGAACGCCTACAAGGACTGCCATGATCCGGTTGCCGGTGGCCTTTTCCAGAATGACCCGCAGCTTGTCACCCGCGGCATTCCGCAGTCCGGTGGACATGAGGGTCATGCCGTAGAGAAACAGGCCTACACCGCCGAGCAGAGAGAAGATTTCCAATAAAGACATAAGTGAATCCTCTTTTTCCGATGTTGTCGCGGTTTTCCGCAATGCTACTATAACACACCGCGCTCCGCCGCGCAAGGGGTTTCGGAAATTATTGGAGATTTTTTCGGAAGTTTGCGGAACGTGTTACTTTCCGGTGGAACCGAAGCCGCCGGTGCCTCTCGCGGTGTCCGTCAGTTCTTCCACTTCCAGGTAGGGCGGGGTCAAAACGGGGGTAATGACCATCTGGGCGATCCGCTCGCCGGAGGAGATGGTCTGGGGCGCGGTGCCGTGGTTGTGCAGGAACACGATGATCTCTCCCCGGTAGTCGCTGTCGATGACCCCCACCTTGTTGGCGGGCGCCAGACCGCGCTTGCAGGCAAGACCGCTGCGGGCATACACCAGACCGGCGCATCCCGGGGGCACTTCCATGGCAATGCCGGTGGGAATGGGCGCGGAGCAGCCGGGAGCCAGGGTAACCGGCGCGTCCAGGCAGGCGTACAGATCCGCGCCTGCGGCGCAGGCGGTGCCGTAGGTGGGCAGGACCGCGTGTTCTCTCAGTTTTTTCACATGGATCGCGTTCATTTCATTCCCCGCCTTTCGCCCTGCCAGTCCTGCCAGAGAACAACTTCCCCGGCGGCAAGGGTGGCAGGCATATCAATGAGCCGCTGGTTCTCGGAGCCCCGGAACCGCAGGCTTAAATTCTTCTTTTCCTCGATAAAGGGACCGTCCACCAGTACATCCAGGCTGGCAAGCAGCTTGTCCGTGACCTGCTGGCAGCCCAGCCGTCCGGAGATCAGATCCCGCTCAAACACATAGCCGGAGAAGGCCCAGATGGACTTTTGGGGCAGCTTTTCCCGAACCTGCAGCACCAGATCCAGCACGGCAGGCTGATTCCGGGGCTCAAAGGGCTCGCCGCCCAGCAGGGTCAGACCTTTCACATAGTCCGGCTTCAGCAGGGACAGGATATGGTCAATGGTCTCCTGGGTAAAGGGCGTGCCGTAGTCAAAATCCCAGGCCACTTCGTTAAAACAGTTTTTGCAGTGGTGGGTGCAGCCGGAAACGAACAGGCTCACCCGCACACCGGGGCCGTTGGCGATATCGCAGTCTTTGATGGAAGCGTAATTCATGGTGTCCTCCGGGAGCGGTTATTTCTTTCCCATCCGGGAAAAGCCGGGGAAGGTCATGGGCCAAAGCACACCTGCCACCAGCACGGTAAGGAAATAGCGGATGAAACGGGCCAGCAGCGGATCCGGGATCAGGGCATTCAGCGGGAGCTTCAGCCCTTCCTTGGCAGCCAGAGTCAGCATCAGGCCGCCGATTACCTTCAGAATCTGCGCCCACCACACGGCTTTTACCGGGAAATGGAGCTTCTTTTCGTCCACGGCATAGGCAATGGTCATCGCCAGCAGCGCGCCGAACAGCGCATAGGCGTTTTCCAGACCGTGGTTCAGGTTTTCGGCATCCACATCCGCGGGGAAGGGGTAACACTGGGCGTAGACCAGGAATCCCAGGCACATCAGAATCATGACGGCAAACAGGGCGGGCATGGCCTTGGGATTCTCGCTGTAGACCACCTTTTTCAGCAGGAAAATCAGCGCGATGGCGGTGATTGCCGCAACGGAAACATCCAGCGGCGTGTGTACGCCCACATACATCCGGGAGAAGGGAACCACAACGGCGATTGCGACACAGAGCGCCTTCTGCCACTTCTTCGGCGCGATCAGCGCCAGCGCGCCGAAGGTGCCCACCGCACTCTGGGTGTGCCCGCTGGGGAAGCTGTAGCCTGTGGCACCTGCCCGGGCGGCTTCCAGAATGGTGAAGCCGGGGTCCAGCACCCAGGGCCGGGGAACCCGGAACATCAGCTTGAGAAACTGGTTGATGGTGGTGCCGGAGATACCGACGGAAATCAGATAGTAGCCCGCTTTTTTGTCCAGACACCAGAAGATCACCAGGGCAAGCACCAAAAAGACGGTTTCGCTGCCCAGATGGGTGATCGTGGTCATAAATTCATTCAGCCCGGGAAGCCGGAGCTTTTCCAGAAAATACAGTAGCTGCATGGTATGTTTCCCTTCCTTTCCCCTCCATTATACTGCCCGTTTACAGAAATGTAAAGAAAAGAGAATGCCAAAAACTTGCTTTTTCCGGGCATCCGGGTATAATAGAGAAAAAGGAGCGTGAAAAGAATGTTTTCTTCCAAGGAACGAGTGATCTATCGGAACAACCAACTGGGCGAAGTGATCTGCCAGCTCCGGTTCCCGGAGATTCTCCGGATCTCCGCCGATCCGCCCGCGGCATTCCAGGAGGAGATCCGGGATGTGTACCCCCAGTACACTGCCAGACGGGAAACGCCTGCACCCAGGATCAGCGGCACCCCCGGCAAGCTGGTGCTGGAGAACCAGCCCTCCTCTCCCAACTACCAGTTCGCGTCGGAGGACAATCTGTGGCGGGTGAACCTGACCAGTAAGTTTATTTCCCTTGCCTGCGGCAAATATACCTGCTGGGAGGACTTTGCCTCACGGCTGGATAAGCCCCTGGCTGCCTTTATCAAGACCTACCATCCCGCCTATTTTGAGCGGGTGGGACTGCGGTATCTGAACTTTCTGTCCAGAGCGTCTCTGGGGACGGACGCGCCCTGGCGGGATCTGGTCAGCCCCTGTTACTTAGGCCCCATGGCGGAAGAAGATGTGGGAGCCAATGCCTTTTCCCAGTGCAATCTGGACACGGAGCTGGCCATCCGCGCCGGCTGCCGGGTGAAGATTCACGCGGGCACGGGGTTTGTGAAGAAAGCCGACAAGCAGGACCCGGAGCAGAAATTCATCTTTGATATGGACCTGTTCATGCCCGGGAAGGTGCCCGTCAATTATTCCGCGGGTGCCTTGGCGACTCTGCACAGCCAGGCATTTCCCATCTTCCGGGATGCCATCACGGAGCTGACCCACAACGCCATGGAACCCAAGGATCTGTAAGGAGGAGTATCATGTATCTCGATTGGACTTATATTGTGCTGGTGCTGCCCTGCGTTCTGCTTTCCCTGTATGCCAGCGCCAGGGTAAACAGCACCTTCAAGCGTTATTCCACCCAGCGTTCCGTCCGCAATCTGACCGGCGCCCAGGCAGCCGAGCGGGTGCTCCGTGCCAACGGCGTCGCCAATGTGCGGATCGAGCGGGTTTCCGGCAACCTGACGGACCACTATGACCCCAAGGCCAACGTGATCCGCCTGTCGGACAATGTGTACGCCAACACCTCCACCGCTGCCATCGGCGTTGCCTGCCATGAAGCGGGTCACGCGGTGCAGTATGCCGAGGGCTACGGGCCCATCCGGCTCCGGGCAGCCATCATCCCCGTGACCAACATCGGCTCCAGGCTTGCCATGCCGCTGATCCTGGCGGGGCTGCTGCTGGAGGCCCTCAGCGGTGTGTTGTTCAACCTGGTCTATGTGGGCATTCTTTGCTTCTCCCTGTCGCTGATCTTTCAGGTGGTCACGCTGCCTGTGGAGTTCAACGCCAGCAGCCGTGCCCTGCGGGCGATTTCCCAGACCGGGCTGCTGAACGATAACGAGATGGTGGGCGCCAGAAAGACCCTCCGTGCCGCTGCCATGACCTATGTGGCGGCAACGGCGGTATCTCTTGCCCAGCTTTTGCGGCTTCTGATGCTGTTCGGCGGCAGACGCAGGAGGGATTGATTGTGGAACGCTGGGATCTCTACGACTCTGACCGAAACCTCACCGGGGAGACCATGATCCGGGGAAATCCCATTCCCCCGGGCCGGTTTCACCTGGTGGTACATATCTGCGTGTTCAACCCGGCGGGGCAAATGCTGATCCAGCGCCGCCAGCCCTTCAAGCAGGGGTGGTCCGGTATGTGGGATGTGACCGTGGGCGGCTCTGCCGTGGCAGGGGACAACAGCCGGACGGCTGCCCGGCGGGAGCTGAAAGAGGAAGTGGGCATCGACCACGACTTTTCCGGTGCCGCCGCGGATGTGAGCATCTCCTTCCCGGACGGATTTGATGACTATTATCTTCTGGAAATGGAGCCGGATCCGGCTTCCCTGACCCTCCAATACGAGGAAGTGGCGGAAGTGAAGTGGGCCACGAAGGAGGAGATCTTCGCCATGATCGACGAGGGCACCTTCATCCCCTACCACAAGGCGTTCCTGGAGTTTTTGTTCTTCCGGCATGCCGTGCCGGACGCGGGAAGCCGGGGAATCAGCGGAAACGCGTAAATTTGGAATTAAGAGGAAGAAATATGGAAGAATTACTGGAGCTTTACGGCACCCTGGGCATTTCCCCCGGGGTGTATCACTACGGAGAGAAGACGCTGGAGCGGCTGAAAGACCGTTTTGCCGCCATCGACCGGGTGGCGGAATACAATCAGGCAAAGGTCATTGCCGCCATGCAGAAGAACCGGGTGTCTGCCGCCTGCTTCGCGGCTACCACCGGCTACGGCTATGACGATGTGGGCCGTGACAATCTGGAACGGGTCTACGCGGACGTGTTCCACACCGAGGCTGCCCTGGTGCGGCCCCAGATCACCTGCGGCACCCATGCCCTGACTGTGGCGCTGTCCGCGAATCTGCTGCCCGGTGACGAGCTGCTGTCCCCGGTGGGACTGCCCTACGACACCCTGCAGGAGGTCATCGGCATCCGGGAGAGCCCCTGCTCTCTCAGGGAGTACGGCGTTTCCTACCGCCAGGTGGATCTGCTGCCCGACGGCACCTTTGATTACGACGGCATCCGTGCCGCCATCAACGAAAAGACCAAGCTGGTGACCATCCAGCGCTCCAAGGGCTATGCCACCAGACCCACCTTCTCCGTTGCCCAGATCGGGGAGCTGATCGCCTTTATCAAGGGGATCCGCAGCGACATCCTCTGTATGGTGGACAACTGCTACGGGGAGTTCGTGGAGACCAGGGAGCCCTCCGATGTGGGGGCCGACATGGTGGTGGGTTCTCTGATCAAGAACCCCGGCGGCGGTCTCGCGCCCATCGGCGGTTACATCTGCGGCACCAAGGCCTGCGTAGACCGCTGCGGCTACCGGCTGTCCGCGCCGGGACTGGGGCAGGAGGTAGGCGCGAATCTGGGCATTATGCCCGCGTTCTACCAGGGCTTCTTCCTGGCGCCCACGGTGGTTGCCGGCGCGGAAAAGGGCGCGGTGTTCGCGGCGAATCTTTATGAACCCCTGGGCTTCCGCTGTGTTCCCAACGCCACGGAGAGCCGCCACGACATTATCCAGGCGGTGGAGCTGGGCAGCGAAGCGGGCATGATCGCCTTCTGCAAGGGCATCCAGGCGGCGGCGCCGGTGGATTCCTACGCGGATCCGCTGCCCTGGGATATGCCCGGGTATGAGGACAAGGTCATCATGGCAGCCGGCGCTTTCGTCCAGGGCTCCTCCATTGAGCTGTCCGCGGACGGCCCCATCCGCGAGCCCTATGCTGTGTATTTCCAGGGCGGTCTGACCTGGGATCACGCCAAGCTGGGGATTCTCATGAGCCTGCAGAAAATGGTGGACGCGGGGCTGGCAACGCTGCAATGAGACCGGCAGAAAACAAAAGAAAGGATGAGACCCAAATGAAACGCACAATTTGCCTGATCCTCGCGACGCTTTTCCTGCTTTCTCTTGCCGCCTGCGGCACCGGCGAGCCCCGGCAGTCCGCACCGCCCACCACCGACCCGGCTGTGACGGATCCTGTGACCCAGCCCACCGAGCCGGAAGGAGAGGCTCCCATCGCGGCGGTACCCCGGGGTGATCTTTCGGATCATCAAAGCTTTTCTCTGTATCTGTCGGAATCCCAGCTTGCGGTTTTCGATGACCTGCCGGATTATCTGGAGCCCATGGACGGCGGGGAGACGATCTACCCCTATGAATACCAGAGGTACTACGGCTTCTGCAAAGTGGACGGCACCCTCCTGACCAAGCCTGCATATCGGGACATCGGTGTGCAGGAACTGACAGACGGTTTTTTGTGGGAAATCTATCATGAAGATCACTGTTTCGGACTTGCTGCTTCGGATGGCAGCTTTGTCACGGACATGATCTATTGCGCGTATTTCAATTCAGGTGATTATCTGGAATGCTGGATCGGCAAACCCGACGACGACATGAACATCGAGAATGCCTCCTTTGACCTGTATACCGCGGCGGGGCTGGCATTTGGGGAAAAGGATCTGGTGTTCTCCGGCAAGCAGTACCGTCCGCTTGGATGGGACATGGAAAATGACCGGATCCTCTGCTTCCGGGAGGATGCGTTTGGGGAGGAGTTTACCGAAGACTGCTTTGCGTATCCCGTTGCCGACGATCGGGGCGGAGACCAGTGGATCGTGCTGGATGGCAGCCTGAATGTGATTTTCCAGGCAGCCAGACTGGACTACCTGGGGGACGGATACTACTTAGGATGCGATGCCGGCCAGTGGACGGGAAGCCGTGACTCGGAAAAGACCCTGTACGACAGAGACGGCAACGCATTGATGAAGGGCTACTTTGATTTTTACCTTGGTGACTTTTATTTATGGGGAGACATTTTCTGCGAAGAAGCAGAAAACGGCTATACCGTGTACTTCCGGGACGGCACGGTGCTTCTGGAAAATGTGCTGGGTGTAAGCAGCATGGAGTATCCCCGGCAGATCACCTTCCTGACAGAATATGGCGATCGGATTTGCAACCCCGGTACCGGCGAACTTGAAAATTGACTGTGATCGGCAAAAGACCTCTTCCTTTTGGGAGAGGTCTTGTCTTTATCGTGTCTCGCAGATGCCGTTTTTTCTGTCCCACAGGGCAATCAGCGTGCCGCTGCCCACGGAAACCGACGCTTTCCCGCCGAGAAAATGGTTGCTGATGCCCAGGGGGAAGCCTGCGGACAGCACGCCGTGGGTCAGATTGTACTTCATGCCCCCGATGCACACATCCTGGGCATCCGCGCCGCTGCAGAACAGGGACAGGATCCCTTCGCAGCCCGCCGGGAACCTCATGGTGCCGTTTTGCAGCGCCGTGATCACATAATCCCTGCCCACCAGATAGCCCACCGCACCGTGGTCGGACAAAAAGTGCAGGGTCTGGCAGTTGGCAAGGGTGTGATCCAGCCGTTTGCCATCCACCGCGCCATACAGCACGAACCGCCGGTATCCCCGCTCCAGACCCAGCCGCACCGCCAGCATGGAGTCCGTATCGTCCTTCTCCACCGGGAACACCCGGCTGTCCGCCGGCACATAGCCCAGGGAATCAAAGTCCCCCAGGATCACATGGGGCGCAACGCCCAGCTTTTCCGTATGCCGCAGACCGCCGTCTGCCGCGATCACCAGATCGCCGGGCAGGATCGGCTCCAGGATGCCGTCAAATCCGGCGGCGCAGAAAATCACGCAGGTATTCATGGGCACCTCCATAGAAAATCACGCCGCGGCGCATTTTCGCCGCGGCGCGTGCATTATACCAGTTCTTTCAGCTTCTCCGCCAGATCGGTGGCTTCCCAGGGCCGGCCCTCCACGCCGAAGTGTCCCACAGCGGCGGTGGGCGCGTAGATGGGCTTGCGGAGCCCCAGCTTGCGGATGATGCCCCCGGGGGTCATGTCGCAGGTCTGCCGGAGCAGCGCGGTGAGGGTTTCGTCGGAGACCTTGCCGGTGCCGAAGCTGTCCACCCGGAGGGAGACAGGCTCCGCCACGCCGATGGCATAGGCCAACTGCACCTGCACCTTTTTTGCCAGACCGGCGGCTACCAGGTTCTTTGCCATGTAGCGTGCCATGTAGGCCGCACTGCGATCCACCTTGGTGGGATCCTTGCCGGAGAACGCGCCGCCGCCGTGGGAGAAGTAGCCGCCGTAGGTGTCCACGATGATCTTCCGCCCGGTGAGGCCGGTATCGCCGTTGGGACCGCCGATGACGAAATTGCCGGTGGGGTTGATGTGGATGTGGGCAACGGAAGCGGCATCGAAGCCGTACTTTGCCAGTACGGGCGTGATCACATTCTCCCGGACAAAGGCACGAACCTGCTCCACAGAGTAGTCTGCCCCATGCTGGACGGATACAACCACCGTATCCACGCCGACCACGGTGCCATTCTCATCATACTCCACGCTGACCTGGGTCTTGCCGTCGGGACGCAGACCGGGGTTCTCCGCGATGCAGGCGGTGAGCCGGTTGGTCAGGGCTCTTGCCATGGCAATGGGCAGGGGCATCAGCTCCGGGGTCTCGTCGCAGGCACCGCCGAACATCATTCCCTGGTCGCCCGCGCCGCCCACTTCGTCATTGGTGCCCAGGGCAATGTCCGCGGACTGGGTGTGGATCCTGCACAGGATCTCCACGGTGTCGGCATCAAAGCCGTCCTCGGGGTGGGTGTAGCCGATGGCCCGGATGGCTTCCCGGGCAACGGAAGCGTAGTCCACCTGAGCCTTGGTGGTGATCTCACCGCAGATCAGGCAGAAGTTGGTGGTCACCATGGTCTCGCAGGCCACCCGGGAACCGGGATCCTGGGCAAGACAGGCATCCAGGATGGCATCCGAAATGGAATCCGCCACCTTGTCGGGATGACCGTTGGTGACACATTCCGAAGTAAAAATTCTCTTTTCCATATCTCTGTTCCTCCCAAAATACATAAAAAAGAAGCGCACCGGGATCGGAGCGCTCAAAACTCCCCCATCTTTCGTTTCCGCCGGATTTGGCACCACGCGTAAAAGCAGGTTGCCGGGTTTCATCGGGCCGTTCCCTCCACCACTCTTGATAAGGTCATATTCAGTTGAGTATATTTTACACATTTCCCGGGAAAAGTCAAGAGATTCTTCAAAAAATCGGAAAAAAGTTATTTTTTCATGGGCAGACCCTATGAAGGATTGCAAAAAACGCAACCCCCGGATGCAAGCCGTGAGAACCTGCATCCGGGGGATTCTGTTCTTCTGAGCGCTTATGCCAGGTAGATGGCCTCACAGGCCCGCATGGTCATGTAGCAGTCCAGCTTGGAGACCAGCTCCAGAGGCGCGTGCATACACAGCACGGGAACGCCCGCGTCCACGGTGACGATGTTGCGGTTTGCCATGTAGGCAGCCACCGTACCGCCGCCGCCCTGGTCAACCTTGCCCAGGGTCGCGATCTGCCAGGTCACACCGGCTTTGTCCAGGGTGCTGCGGACATGACCCATGGCTTCCGCGGAAGCGTCGGAGGCGCCGCCCTTGCCCCGGGAACCGGTGTACTTGACAATGGCAACGCCGTAGTTCAGCTTGCTGTTGTTGCGGCGGTCGCAGGTCTCGGCAAAGTTGGGGTCGAAAGCGTTGGAAACATCGGCGGACAGGCAGAAGGAATTGGCGAAGCAATGGGTCAGCTTGACACCCTGGGTGTCGCACAGGTCGCCCATGAAGCACTCAAAGGCCTCGCTCTGCATACCGGAAATGCCGACGGAGCCGATTTCCTCCTTGTCCGCCAGGATGCAGACGGCGGTGTGGGTGGGGGTGCCCATGTTCAGCATGGGAACGATCTCCGCGTATGCACAAACCCGGTCGTCATGACCATAGGCTGCCAAAAGGCTGCGGTCCAGACCCACCTCACGGCACTTGCCCGCGGGCACGATGGTCAGCTCGGCGGACAGGAAATCTTCCTCGATCAGGCCGTACTTCTCGTTGAGCAGCTTCATCACATTCAGCTTCACCAGGTCGCTGCCCTCACCCTCCAGAGGCTCGGTGCCCATGATCACATTCAGCTGCTCACCCACGATGCCCTCTGCCAGAGGCTTCTTCATCTGGTCGGCGGACAGGTGGATCAGCAGGTCGGAGACCAGCAGGATGGGATCGGATTCGTCCTCACCGATGGTCACGGTGACCACGGTGCCGTCCTTGCGGTAAACCACGCCGTGGAGAGCCAGGGGCACGGTGACCCACTGGTATTTCTTGATGCCGCCGTAGTAATGGGTCTTCAGATAGGCGATCTCGGTGTCTTCATACAGGGGATTGGGCTTGACATCCATCCGGGGGCTGTCCACATGGGCGGCGCAGATGTTGGCACCCTCTGCCAGAGACTTCTCGCCGATGACCGCCAGCAGGATGCTCTTGCCCCGGTTGTTGCGGTAGACCTTATCGCCGGGCTTTAAGTCCATGCCGGGAACCAGAGGCTTGAAGCCGTGCTCCCCTGCCACCTTCTCGGTCCAGGCGGTGGCTTCCCGCTCGGTCTTGCAGGCATCGATGAAGGCTTTGTAGCCCTTGCAGTAGGCTTCCATGGCCAGACGGTCCTCAGCGGACAGGCTGGAATAGCCGTTCTTGGGCTGCATCAGCAGGTTCTTCTGCAGTTCTTCGTTTGTCATTGATCAAAAACCTCCTGTTGGAATTTTGAATTTATTATATCCGGCGTGCGGAAAAAAGCAAGGCATTTTTCGTAGAATTCCTGTTTTGTGCCGGTATTTTCCAAAATAATGTCACAAAGACGCCGGAATTCGTCATCACTGCGCTGGGCACGGATCCGGGCGCGGGCATACTCCCCGGAGATGCCCTCCCGGGCCATGAGCCGGGCGACCCGCACCTCCTCCGGCGCGATGACCGCGACGGTACAGTCGCACAGCTCCGCCAGGCCGCCCTCAAACAGCCCGATGGCATCGATGGCGGCAAGCGCCGGCTTACTCTCCAGCAGCCGCAGCACCTCCCGCTTCACGGCGGAATGGGTGATCCGGTTCAGCGCCGCCAGGGCTTCCGGGTCGGCAAAGACGATGGCACCCAGCTTTTTGCGCTGCAGGACACCGCCCTCCACCGTGCCGGGAAACCGGGCTTCAATGGCCTCCAGCATGGCTTTGTCCTGCCGCAGCAGGCGGTGGTAGATGGCATCGCAGTCCAGCACCATGCCGCCCAGCGCCTCGATGGCTTCCAGAGCGGTGGTTTTGCCGGAGCCGGAACCGCCGGTAATGCCGTAGATCATGATTCTTCCTCCGCGTTCACGATGTGGAAGGCCGCGGCCTTCTTCAGCCGGTTCTGCACCGCGTAGGCCACACCGCCGCCCTCCGGGCAGCGGGCAAAGATCTGGGCAATGGCGGGGTCATCCAGCTCCCGCAGGGCAGCAAACAGCCCGGCGGACAGGCTCTCCGCGCTTGCCTCCCTGCCGTAAGCCAGGGGCGCGCAGTCGGCATAGAGCTGCCGCTCTTCCTCAAAGCAAAGCACACGGTCACCGGGGGCAAAATGGGCATGGATGTACGCCGAAGCCTTCTCCCGGGAGCCTGCGACAATGGTAATGGGCGCGGAAGGCGCGTAATGGCGGTATTTCATACCGGGTGCCTTCACCACCGCGTCCTTGTCGATCTGGGCGGTGACGGCCTTGTCCACCACCAGGTCTCCCAGCACCGCCACAAGCTGCTCCGGGGTGATCCCGCCGGGACGCAGCAGTCTGGGACGCTTTTCCGTCAGATCCACAATGGTGGATTCCACGCCCACGCTGCAGCTTCCGCCGTCCACAATGGCGTCGATCCTGCCGTCATGGTCGTGCAAAACGTGCTGCGCCGTGGTGGTGGAGGGCTTTCCCGATAAATTGGCGGAGGGCGCCGCAATGGGCACGCCCGCAAGGCGGATGATCTGCCGGGTCACCTCTGTCCTGGGGCAGCGGATGGCCACCGTGTCCAGCCCCGCGGTGGTTCTGCGGGGCACGATGGACTTGGCGGGCAGCACCATGGTCAGCGGGCCGGGCCAGAACGCGTTGGCCAGGGCGTATGCAGCCGGGGGAATGGAATGGCAGAACCGCTCCATCTGTCTGGGCTCCGCCACATGGAGGATCAGGGGATTGTCCTGGGGACGGCCCTTTGCCTCAAAAATTTTGACCACCGCGTCCTCGTCCAGTCCGTTGGCACCCAGACCGTAGACCGTTTCCGTGGGAATGGCGACCAGACCGCCCTCCCGAATGATTTTGGCAGCGATCTCCGGGGTCTGGGGATCGTCTGCGGATAAATAAAGGGTTTTCATATGGTTCCTCACGCCTGACTGTTCTTCAGTTTTTCCGCCTGCTCGGCAGTTGCCAGTGCGTCGATGATCTCATCCAGATCGCCGTCCATCACCGCGTCGATTTTATACAGGGTCAGTCCCACCCGGTGGTCGGTGACCCGGCCCTGGGGGAAGTTGTAGGTGCGGATCCGCTCGTTCCGCATACCGGTGCCCACCTGACTGCGGCGCATCCCGGTGACCTGGGAGCTTAAGCGCTCCTGCTCGATCTCATAGAGCTTGGAAGAGAGCATCCGCATACATTTTTCCCGGTTCTGCACCTGGCTGCGCTCCTCCTGGCAGGCAACCACAATGCCGGAAGGCTTGTGGATCAGCCGCACCGCGGAAGAGGTCTTGTTGATATGCTGACCGCCGGCGCCGGAGGAGCGGAACACCTGCATCTCAATGTCCTCGGGACGGATCTCCACATCCACTTCCTCCATCTCGGGCAGCACCGCCACCGTTGCCGTGGAGGTATGCACCCGTCCGCCGGACTCGGTCTCCGGCACCCGCTGTACCCGGTGCACGCCGGATTCATACTTCATCCGGGAATAGGCACCCTTGCCGTTGATGACGAAATCCGCTTCCTTCACACCGCCCAGCTCGGTCTCGGTGTAGTTCATCAGCTCCACGCTCCAGCCCTTTGCCGCGGCGTACATGGAGTACATCCGGAACAGGCTGTGGGCAAACAGCGCGCTTTCCTCACCGCCCACACCGCCGCGGATCTCCACGATCACGTTTTTCTCGTCGTTGGGGTCTTTGGGCAGCAGCAGGATCTGCAGTTCCCGGTAGAGCCGCTCCTGCTCCTGCCTGGCGTTCTGATAGGTTTCCTGACACAGCTCCCGCATTTCCGGGTCGCTCATCAGCTCCTGGGCATCCGCCAGTTCCTGCCCGGCCCGGTTATAGGCCCGGTAGGCTTCCACCACCGGCTCCAAATCGTTTTTCTCCCGAAGCAGCTTTGCCGCCAGCTTGGGATCCGCGTAGAAATCCGGCTGCTCGGATCTGGCGCACAGCTCCTCATAGCGGAATTCCACTGCCCGCAGTTTTTCCAGCATTTTTATCCCTCAAATCAAGTTTTTTCCAGTATTATACCAGCTTTTCCGGGGAAAGTAAAGACGAATCCGGGCGGTACAGGTTTATGACCACGCTGGCGGTATCCCGCAGGCGCTCCGTCTCCCGCAGCCTCCGGGCACCCTCCGCACCGATGCGGTACACATGGGGTGTCATGTACAGCAGGTTCTGCACCTGCTGCCCCTCCAGGGAAATTGGAAAACGAAGGGGAATGCTTCGCTCCAGGGTAAATCCCGGCAGCGCCGGGACGGTATTTTTCTCTTTATGGGTCAGTTGGGGGTAGATGATTTCTTTCAGCCCCAGCAGATGGTCTTCCGCCGCAAGCACCTGAAGAAACCTGCCGTCCGGGCGCAGCACCCGCCGGAATTCCTCCGGCAGTGTCACGG
This sequence comes from Faecousia sp., assembly GCA_051867435.1. Taxonomy (GTDB): domain Bacteria; phylum Bacillota; class Clostridia; order Oscillospirales; family Oscillospiraceae; genus Faecousia. Next base: position 3,213 of record JBJDYP010000048.1, on the reverse strand, counting down.
CAAACATACTCAAAAGCAGCCCGGCGGAATGATCCGGCACCGGCAGACTGGCAGCGGTGCCGCAGACCCAGCGGGCGGATTTATACCGGGCAGCGGCAAAACGCACCGCTTCCTTGGAAATGTCGACGCCCAGAAGCTCCCCATGGATATGTTCCGCCACCTTCGCGCCGTAGTAGCCTTCTCCGCAGCCCACATCAATAACCGGACCGGTGCAGTCCTTTGCCGCCTGGCAGACCGCCTCCGCGATGGGCGCGTAAAATCCGCTGTCCAGAAACGCCCGCCGTGCCGCCACCTGTTCCCGGGTGTCCCCCGGGTGCAATGAATGCTTCCGCTGCACGGGAAGCAGATGCACATAGCCCTGCCGGGCAATATCAAAGCGGTGTCCGCTGCCGCAGACCAGACTTTTTTCCCCGGCGGCCAGCGGCTTTCCGCAAAGGGGACACAGAAGCTCCATAACCGATCCCTCCATGATCATATGATACCCCATTTTTGAGGATTCGTCAACTTTCTTTGAAGAGGTGGTTCCGTTTGAAAAAGATCCTTTCGGCCCTTTGCTGCCTTGTGCTGCTGCTTACGCCCTGCCGGGCAGCGGAGGAGAAACGGGTCGCGCTGACCTTTGATGACGGCCCATCCGGCAGGTTCACCCGGGCGCTGCTGGAAGGGCTGGCGGAGCGGGATACAAAGGCGACCTTTTTTCTCTGCGGCTACCGGCTGGAGACCTATGGGGCGCTGGCGGAGGACATGGCCGCGGCAGGACATGAAATCGGCATCCACGGCTACGGTCACAAGGATATGTCCGCCATGAGCAAAGAGCAGATCCGGCAGGAAATCGAAAAAACCGCGGCGCTGCTGCCCTGGGAAAGCGTGCTGCTGCGCCCGCCGGGAGGAAAGGCCTCCCAGGCGGTGACGGAGGTTGCCCGGGAGATGGGGCTGTCCGTGATCCAGTGGAGCGTGGATCCCCGGGATTGGGCGATCTGCTGCCCGGAGACCATCGAGCAGAATGTGCTGAGCTGCGTCAGGGACGGCGATATTATCCTGCTCCATGACATGAGCGACAGCTCCGTGGAAGCCGCGCTGGTGCTGGTGGACCGGCTGAAAGCCCAGGGGTACGCGTTCTGCACGGTATCGGAGCTGGCGGCATCCCGGGGCACGGCGCTTTCTTCCGGCGTGGTTTATCACAGCTTCCCATAAAAAACAGGACCTCTCCGTTTCGGAAAGGTCCTGTGATTTTTGTGTCGGATCAGTTTTGCTTTTCGGCCATTTCCTTCAGCGCGTCCTTGCGGCTGAAGTTCGCGCGGCCCTTCTCGTCGAAGCCCATGAACTTGACCCAGGTCATATCGCCCACGTTCAGCACATCCTCCACCTTTTCCACCCGGCGGTTTTCCAGCTTGGAGATGTGAACCATGCCGTCGTGACCGGGAGCGATCTCAACGAAAGCGCCGATGGGCAGGATGCGGACGACCTTGCCGTAGTACAGGGCGCCAACCTCGGGCACGAAGCAAATATCGTCGATACACTTCTTGGCGGCGTAGGCGGCAGCGGAATCCACGGCGGAGATGAACACGGAGCCGTCATCCTCAATGTCGATCTTGGCGCCGGTGTCCGCGCAGATCTTCTGGATGGTCTTGCCGCCGGAGCCGATGATCTCTCGGATTTTGTCCACGGGAACCTTCATGGAGATCATCTTGGGCGCGTACTCGGAAACCTCGGCACGAGGCGCGGAGATGCAGGGCAGCATGACCTCATTCAGGATCTCCAGACGGGCAACACGGCAGCGTTCCAGCGCGTCCGCAATGATTTCCATGGTCAGACCCTTGTTCTTCAGGTCCATCTGAATGGCGGTGATGCCCTCGGAGGTGCCTGCCACCTTGAAGTCCATTTCGCCGTGGAAGTCTTCCACGCCCTGAATATCGGTGAAGGTTCTCCACTCGCCGGTCTCCTGATCGGAGATCAGACCGCAGGAGATGCCTGCCACGGGACGCTTAATGGGCACGCCGGCATCCATCAGAGCCAGGGTGGAGCCGCAGATGGAGCCCTGGGAGGTGGAGCCGTTGGAGGACAGAACCTCGGAAACTACACGGATGGCGTAGGGGAACTCCTCCACGGAGGGAATCACGGGCAGCAGCGCCTTTTCCGCCAGCGCGCCGTGACCGATTTCCCGGCGGGAAGTGGAACGGGCGGCTCTGGCCTCGCCGGTGGAGAAGGAGGGGAAGTTGTAGTGGTGGATATAGCGCTTCTCTTCCTCGTCGTAGATGGTGTCCAGCTTCTGGGCAGCGGACAGGGGGTTCAGGGTGCAGATGGACAGAACCTGGGTCTGACCACGGGCAAACAGGCCGGAGCCGTGAACCCTGGGCAGAACGCCGACTTCCGCGTCCAGAGGACGAATCTCGTCCATGGAACGGCCGTCCACACGCTTGCCGGCCAGCAGCCACTTCTTGACGACCTTCTTCTGCATCTTGTACAGGCAGACCTCAATGTGGGTCTCAAAGTCCTCGTACTTCTCGCCGAACTTCGCCTGGAAGTCCAGACGGGCGGCGGTGAGGCGCTCCTCGCGGACATTCTTGTCGGGGGTGTCCAGGGCGTACTCGATCTGATCCAGACCGTAAGCCATCAGGTCATCCAGCAGGTCGTGGTTGACGGCGGCCTTCTCGAAGGTGAACTTGGGCTTGCCGATCTCCGCCACGATGCCGTTGATGAACTTCACGATCTCCATGTTGGTCTCGTGGGCAATGCGGATGCTCTCCAGAACCACAGCCTCGGGGGCCTCGTTGGCCTCGGTCTCGATCATGACCACCTTCTCGAAGGTGGAGGCGATGCACACGAAGCAGTCCGCGGCGTTGCGCTGATCGGTGGAGGGGTTGATGATATACTCGCCGTTCAGGTGGGCCACGTTGGTGGTTGCCACAGGGCCGTTCCAGGGCACGTCGGAAGAAGCGATGGCGATGGAAGCGCCCAGAGAAGCCACGATCTCCACGGGGTTGTCGTAGTCATTGGCGAGGATGGTGCAGGTCACCACGGTGTCGTTGCGAAGCTCCTCGTCGAAAAGGGGACGCATGGGACGGTCGATGATACGGCTGTTCAGAATGCCGCGCTCGGAGGGCTTGCCCTCACGGCGGTTGAAGGAGCCGGGAATCCGGCCCACACTGTACATTCTCTCCTCAAACTCGATGGTCAGAGGGAAGTAGTCGATGCCGGCCTTGGGGATGGGGTTGC
>JBJDYP010000047.1:0-2561 GCA_051867435.1 Faecousia sp. | reverse complement strand
GAAGGGTTACGGTATTCCGGGAAAAGCGGGATATGGACTTTGTGATGATGTGATCAATTTTTCCGGCACGACAGTCGGTGAGCATCCGCTGGAAGTTCTCCCGGCTGTCTCTGGTGCCGGTCTTGGCTTCGTCGGCGTAAACGCCCACATACTCCCAGCCGTGATGGTGGCGGATGTAGGTGCTGTAATGATCCACCTGGGCCGCCAGGGAGTGAAGCATGGCATCCTTGCCGCTGGACACTCTGGCGTATGCCGCCACCCGGAGGGGTTGGGGCATCCGGGGTGCAAATTGGATTTGTTCTACGGTTCTTGGCATAGTGTCCTCCTTTGTATCAAGTATCGTCAGCTACATATATTGCTCGTTTCGGGGGATATAGCAAGTCCATATCGTGACGAATTTCAAATGAATATACTGTCCTGTTTCAGGCCGGTTTTCATGGCGAGAACGGCGTTTGCCCGGTCGCGGGTTTGGGCATCCAGCTCTCCCTCCCGGCAGAGATTATCCAGCATTGCGCAGAGTATCCGATACCGAATGAGATCTTCTTGCGTCGGCGTAACAGGGACGGGAGCAGTATTTACGTTTCCGGTTGCCATAGCTGATAAACTCCTTTCCGCAGTATTCGCAGGTCAGATGGTAATAGGCTTTTCGCTGCACCTTCTCCGGGTGGGCGTTCCACCAGGCGTTCCGGCACTTATCGGAGCAGAAGTATTTGGCCTTTCTGCCCTTCACCTGGAGAATGGGCTTTCCGCACTGGCGGCATTCGACCCGGACAGCATCCTCCGGCGGGTGGCGGCGGATGTAGGATCGAACGGTATTGACAGAGATCTGAAGGGCGAGCGCAATGTCCATGGCGGTCTTGCCACGGCTGCGCATGACATTCAGAATTTCGATTTCATGTTTGGTCATATTGAAACCTCCCGGGTTTGATTTTTGGGTAATTCCCCTTTTGAATTTGCGATTTTGTGCGTGAGACCCCACGGCCGTTGTCCGGCTATGAAGGCACAGAGATTTGACCCGCCCCTGCCGGGTTATTCCCTCCGAAACTTATGCGAATTCGCGCATGAGGCCCCACGCCCGTTGTCCGGACAAGAAGCCCCGGAGATTATGACCGCCCCTCCCCTGCGCCATCCTCCAGCACAGCCGGATTGGTCAGGTAAACTTCCGAGGGCTTTCTTCCCGCTCCGTGGGCGGGTGGCAGCGGCTTGGCGGCAAGATAGCCGTATTCGCACAGCCGATCCAGCACAGGCTGCAGGCTCTCGGCGGTCTTGAACCGGCGGCACAGCCGCATGGCATCCCGGCGGGAGAACTCCGCAAGCCGCTCCCGTTTGATGGCGGAGAGCAGATACTGGGCATTCTTGTTTACGGCATCGGCACCCATGAGGGAATATGCGGCTTTGGCGTGTTCCAGAAAGTATCTGCCAATGGTAACGGCGTTCTCCATGGTTTCTCTGTCGACGGAGTCGAACATGGAGTCCTTGGGATATTTCATGACGTGCAGAATGCCGCTGATACGCAGGACGGAACCCACGAACTTACCCGCCCAGTCGGGGATCTCTGCCAGGTCTCCTTTCAGTCGGCCTTCCACCTCGTTGAACAAGGTTTCCAGCACTTCCTGGGCACCATCGTCCAGGCTGATTGGCTGCTGCTCGTTGTCGCTGGAAAGAATGGCCTCGATCAGATCCTGATACCTGACTCTGACACCTTCCGGGATTGGTTCCGTGGAGAAAGAACGACTGCCAACGGTGGATTTTGGCATGGAGTACAGGAATCGGGCGGTGAGGCCACGACCACGGAAGGTGTTGTTGCTCATCAGCCCGTTCAGCACCTCTGGCTGCACTGCCAGCACCATGGTCAATGCCGGGTGGATAATGCTCTCGCTGGCTCTGCCGATGCGGTCGACCCGGATGGTATCACCACTGTGACCTTTGAGGAATACATCGATATTCACATTGCGGCTGTACAGGCCGCTGATGATATCGAAGATACCGCCCTCTGCGGAAACCACCGCCGCACAACCGTTGTTCTCGGCCAGAACGGAAGTCAGCTTTTCGGAGGTCACATCGTCCACGAAGAGTCGGAGCGGTTTCACCGGTTCGTATTCGGCTATTTCTTTGGCCTTGTTTTTAATATCCTCCTCGGTTGCTTTGCCTTTGGATGCCCGCTCCACCAGACTGCGCTTCTCCTTTTCCAACTTGCTCAGTTCCATTTGACTTTTGACGATTTCCGGGCTGCGCCGTTCGTTTTCCGTTTTTTCATATACTTCCACCGGGTGGATCATCATGGACAGCACCGAGGATTTTCGCTCCGCAGGTGGGAGGATGACGACCGTGTAGGTGTTGAGAGGTTCTGCCCAGTCCGCATTGCCCCGGATGAAGTATTTTCCCTGGCTGCACAGGGACACAACGCCCAAAGCCTCCACCGCCGCCATATCCACGGTGGTCTGGGTGGACTCCGACACCGCCAGCACATAGCGGCGAATGACCTCCGGCAATGCGTCCACGGGAAATGTGGGAAGGTCATATTCATCAAAGGGGATGGGCGTGTCCCAGACTACGGGGCC
>JBJDYP010000046.1:0-11295 GCA_051867435.1 Faecousia sp. | reverse complement strand
GAGCCAGCGCGCACGCTGGCGTGGCAATCCGTTTCCCTTGTGCGTTCGTTCTGACTGGTGCGGAAGTAAGAACAAGATGTACTTTGTAGTGTATTATTTCACTTTCTTGTCTCGGCAAGAAAGTGACAAAGAAGCCGACTTAAGGGGCGCTTCGAGCAAATGCGCCCCCTTAAGAATCCCCCGCCGCTTCTCCGGAAGTGCGAAGCAAACCTGATAGGTTATGACGCAGCGGTTCAGCGGGACAAGGCTATCAAGTTGCCACGTCATTGCGAGCCAGCGCACGCTGGCGTGGCAATCCGTTCTCCTGATTGGGAACTATCGGTCATTGACACTGCACGGGGATGCGGATTGCCACAGGTGACATCGGTCACTTACCTCGCAATGTCGTGCGGGACGGAAGGAGAAGCAACCCAACAGAATGGTAAAATCCTTTATTTTGTATCGTCCGCCAGCCGGCCCTTTTCCACACGGATGGTCTTTCCCAGCTTTGTAAACCTGCCCGCTTCGCAGCAGGTGATGAACACCTGCCCGGTGACGATCTGATTCAGCACAAAATCCTGCCGCCCGGGATCCAGCTCCGACAGCACATCGTCCAACAGCAGCACCGGCTCCTCACCGTACTCTCTGCTCATCAGTTCCCGCTGCGCCAGCTTCAGGCTGATGGCAGCCGTCCGCACCTGACCCTGGGAGCCGAAGCTCTTCAGGCTCAGACCGGAAAGGCAGACCTCAAAATCGTCCTTATGGGGCCCGGTCAGGCATTGACCGGTCTCCAATTCTGCCCGGTAGTGGCTCTCAAGATGCTCCTGCAGGTCCTCCGCCAGCCGGCTGACCGGCGCGAAGGGATCCTTCACCGTGGAAACCGTCTGATATTCCAGGGTAAAATCCTCTTTTCCCCCGGAAAAGGCGCCGTGGCAGGCAGCGGCTGCCCTGCCCAGGCTCTCATAAAACCTTGCCCGGTAGGAGATCAGCAGGGCACCCACCTGGCACAGCCGGGCGTTGTATTCGGGCAGGATCTCCAGTACCGCGGGATGATCAAAATGATCCTTCAAAATCCGGCCTTTCTGCTCCAGGATCCGGCTGTATTCAGAGAGCGCCGCGTCATAATTGGGACGAAGCTGGCACAGCGCCTGATCCCCCAGCCTGCGCCGGGCAGAGGCGCCGGTTTTCAGCACCATCAGATCCTCGGGGCAAAACAGCACCGTGGGCAGAATCCCCGCCAGATCTCCGGCGCTTTTCTTCTTCACGCCGTTGGCAAAAAGCTGCCGGGGCCTGGATCCGCTGAATACCAGGCTCCGCAGGGTCTGCTTTCGGTTCTGGGACAGAACATTTCCCTGGATTTCCCCGAAATCCTGTCCAAAACGCACCAGCTCGCTGCCTTTTTGGGTGCGGAAGCTCTTGCCGGAGCCCAGATAAATGATGGCTTCCAGCAGATTGGTCTTTCCCTGGGCGTTGTCGCCCACGATCAGATTCACGCCGGGGGCAGCCTCCAGCGTCATTTCCTCGTAATTCCGAAAATTTCGGAGGGACAGTTCAGTCAGCTCCATGGATCCCGATCCGATAGGTCTGCCCCATAAATTCCACCACGTCACCGGGGTACAGCTTCTTGCCCCGCATGGTGCATTCCTCTCCGTTGACCTTTGCCTCCCCTTCCTGGATCAGGGTCTTGGCCTGACCGCCGGAGGGCACGGCGTTTGCCAGCTTGAGGGCAGACTCCAGCTTGATATATTCCGTGGAGATGATCACAGGGATCACATCTCCACCCTGCTTTTTCCTTACCGTTACTCTCATACTTCCTCCGAATCAGCCGTTTTTCAGACGGACAGGCAGCACCATATAGGAGAATTCCTGTTTTTCGTCCACGGGGGTCATCACAATGGGACTCAGGCCGTTGGTCAGCTCCAGGGTGACCTCCTCAGTGGGAACCGCACGGATGGCCTCCGCCAGATAAGTGACATTGAAGCCGATCTCCAGTTCCTTGCCGTCGCCGGCGATGCTGCACTGATCCTCGGCGGCGCCGATGACGGTGTTGGTGCGAAGCTGCAGCACCTGATTGGAGAACACGCAGCGCACCGGGAACCTGTTTTTCTCATCCACGATCAGACCCACCCGCTCAATGGAGGAGGAAAGGTCAGCCACATTCGCCACCAGCTTCACGGGGCAGTTGGTGGGCACCACCTTGCGCCAGTCCAGGAAGTCACCCTCCAGCAGCCGGCACACCAGGGTCGCGCCGCCGATCTGGAACAGAATGTGCTTGCTGCCCAGGGTAAAGATGGCGCCATCATCGGTGTCCTGCAGGATCTTCTCCACTTCCTTCAGCGCCTGGGCAGGCACCACGAAGGCCATGGTGCGGCCGGTGGGCTGCTCCGGGTAGAAGGTGCGGCGGGCCAGACGGAAGCCGTCCACGGCAATGGCGGAAATCCTGTCGTCCTCCACCTCAAACCGCACGCCGGTATGAATGGGTCTTGTCTGATTATAGGATACGGCAAAAATGGTGCCGGAAATCAGGCGCTTCAGCTCATTTTGCGGGATCCGGACGCCCTTGCCCTCGTTCACATCGGGCAGCTCGGGGTAGTCCTCGGCAGATTCCGCGGAAATGGTGAAGGACGCGTAGCCGGACCGGATGGATACCTTGAAATTGCCGTCCACCACCACGGTGACAGGCCCTTCGGGCAGTCTGCGGATAATATCGCCGAAGAGCTTTGCGGGCAGCACGCAGGAACCGGGGTCGGTGACCTCCGCCTCGATCTCATAGGTAATGGCGGTCTCCATATTGTAGCCGGTCAGATTCAGACCGATGCCCGCCTGGCACAGGATGCCTTCAATGACGGAGAAGCTGCTCTTCTGGGCAACGGCACGGCTGGCAATATTCAGCGCCGTAACCAACTGATTTTTTTCACAGGTAAATCTCATAATCGATCCTCCTAATCCCCTGATCTATTTATTTTTCTATATACAGAGAGAATATTTGTAGTATTCGTAGCAGTAGGGAAGTGAAATTGTGGAAAAGTGGGTTTTCCCCTTGCGCCCCAACGTTTTTTTATCCACAACCCGGGAAAAATGTCATCCCAGGCTATCCACAGGGGAAAACCGGCGGGAAAAGGGGACAGGTTATCCACAGAAAAGTTATCCACAGTACACACCCTGCTTGTGTACAGTTTTACAGGCAGGAATTGATGTTGGCGGTGATGTCCCGGATGTTGTCCTTCATGGTCTGGTTGCCGTTTTTCAGCTCCTTGTTCACGGTGCGGTCGGCGTGCATGACCGTGGTGTGATCCTTGCCGAATTCCCTGGCGATCTCGGGATAGCTCAGGTTGGTCAGGTTGCGTACCAGGTACATGGCGACCTGCCGTGCCTCTGCCACCAGCTTGGTCTTTTCCTTGCCCCGCAGCTTGGCCTCATCAATGGAATAGAACTTGCACACCTGGCTGATAATCAGGCTGGCGGTGGGAACGGAGCTGCCCGGCTGCTTGATAAATTCGTCAATGGCCCGGGAGATGTGGGTCAGATCCATGGGCATATTGTTCAGATCCCGGTAGGCCCGGATCCGGTTTACGGTGCCCTCAATGGCACGGACGGAATTGGTGATGTTGATGGCGATGTAGTTGCACACATCGTCGTCCAGCTCCATGCCCATATTGGTGGCCTTTTTCTTCAGAATCGCCATTCTGGTCTCGTAATCCGGGGGCTGGATGTCCGCCAGCAGACCCCACTCAAACCGGGTACGCAGCCGCTCCTCCAGCGCCAGCATATCGCTGGGCTTCCGGTCGGCGGTCATGACAATCTGCTTGTGCTCCTCGTAGAGCTTGTTGAAGGTGTGGAAAAATTCCTCCTGGGTCTGCTCCTTGCCGGCGATGAACTGAATATCATCGATCAGAAACAGGTCGGTTTCCCGGTATTTGCTGCGGAATTCCACATTTTTGCCCCGCTGAATGGCTGCCACCAGCTCATTGGTGAACTGATCGCCCTTGATGTAGACGATTTTGGCGTCGGGGTTCTTCCGGCGCACGCCGTTGGCAATGGCGTACAGCAGATGGGTCTTGCCCACACCGGGCGGGCCGTAGATAAACAGGGGGTTGTAGGCCTCGCCGGGGGCATTGGATACGGCGATGGCTGCCGCGTGGGCAAACCGGTTGGAGGGGCCGACCACGAAATTTTCAAAGGAATACTGGGGATTGAAGTCCATGGAGCTGCGGTTTTCCTTCTGCTCGGAATGCTTTTTCAGGGCTTCGTCGTCATAGACCACCAGCTTGGCATCGGAATTGAAGATTTCCGACAGCGCGTCCTGAATGTGGGTGGAGAACCGGCGGACGATAAAATCCCGGCGCAGCTCGGAGGGGGAATAGAGAACCAGCTTGTCCTCGGTCAGCTCCACGACCTTGGCGTCTTCAAAATAAGTGGCGACCACCACATCGCCCAGACGGTCCAGCAGGTAGCTGAGGATCTTCGCCCAGACATAGTCGGAGGAATACATGAAACGGCTCCTTTCGTATGGAAATTCCGGGTTTTGGGGAAACAAAACCGGTCTGAAAATGGGCATAATATATCACCGTAATTTTAGCACATTTTGCTGCAAAAAACAAGGTTTTTTTGTCGGACAGACCGGTGGTTTTTTTGCTATTTTCGACAAAAACCCATAAAATCCTTTCGGATTCCGGGCAGAAAAAAAGGTCTGCCGGAAAGGATTCTCCGGCAGACGGTTATGGAACGTGTTTTTACATATTTGCTTTCGATTTTTCGGGCTATTAATATGCGTGATAACCTCCGTCAAACACTGTAGGGGAGGCGTTTCGCCTCCCGCTGCGCTGTACCACCGGGACGGGGAACCCGTCCCCTACGATGGGTTACAAATACCCCGCTAAATCGAAATTTGACGGTGTGCTTACGAAAGCCGATCGTCTAAATTCCCTTTGATAGCGGAAATCAGAATATCCCCTGCCACCACCCGGTCTTCCGCGGCAAAGCCGCCGGAAAAATTGTCGGAATAGAGCACCTGGGCATTGGGCGGGAATTCCTCGTCCCCCTCCCAGACCAGAAGCCGCAGGGAATAGGGGCCGATGAAGGAAAACTGAAAGCCTGCGTCGCCGTGTTTCAGAGGGACGGCCTTCATTTTTTCGCAGGCTGCCCGGAAGGCGGGGATCCTGGTGCCGAAGGTGAAGGCTGCCCGATTAAGAACCCGGCCGGTGTAGGGTTTCATATACAGCTCTCCCCAGGGCATTTCCCGGAAGGTTTTCCAGTCACCGGCGGCAGGAATGTCCTTACACTCCAGCAGGCACCGGATCAGAAAGGTCTGCACGGGCAGGGCAGGCACAGGATCGATGGAATAGGCAGGAAAGGTGATGGTATATGCCGTGCCCAAAAGGGTCAGGTGGAAGGCGGAGCCGTCCCAGCGGACAAAGGGCAGCCGGGCGGAGACCTCCGCCGGGTCAATCCCAGCGAACAGCCCCTCGTAGTAGGAAAAGGGCACTTCTTCCTTGTGGTTTTCGACCTGTGCCATATTACGCCTCCTGAATGCTGTGGGGGAACAGCCGCGCGTCGGTGTGGGGAATGAAGCAGGCCGCCACAAAGGCATCCATATACCCGGGATGGGTGGACAGCTCCATATAGGTCATGTTGGCGGCAACCTCCGCCAGCTTTTCATTGGCGCTGTCGCTCATGACCATGGCGTAAGCGCCGGACAGGGAGGAATTGCCGATGTAGGTGAATTTGTCCAGCTCCACATCGGGGAACATCCCGATGTTCACGGTGTTTTTCATATTGATGCCGGAACCGATGCCGCCTGCCACATAGACCCGGTCAATCATGTCCACGGTCATATCCACGCTTTTGAGAAGAATGTCAATGGCGGAGAAGATGGCGCCCTTGGCACGGATGAAATTGTCAATATCCACCTCGTTGATGGACACCTCCCGTCCGGTCTCGGACTCGCTGCCCTCTGCCAGAATGTAGCGTCCCATGCCGTGGTGATCCCGCTTCACCCGGTCGCCTTCCCGGATGAACAGGCCCTTGTTGTTGATGATGCCGCAGCGGAACAGCTCGGAGATAATATCGATGATGCCGGAGCCGCAGATGCCGATGGGCTTCTGCCCCGGATCGCCCACCACGGTCAGGGTGGGGCGCATGGTATCCCGGTCAATGACGCAGGCCTCAATGGCGCCGTCGGTGGCCCGCATACCGCAGGAGATGTCGCCGCCCTCAAAGGCGGGGCCGGCGGAGCAGGCGCAGCTCATCATAAAATCCCGGTTGCCGAAGACAATTTCGCCGTTGGTGCCCAGGTCGATGAACAGGCTCATTTCCTCCTTGTCCCAGATCCCGGAGGCCAGGGTACCGGCGGTGATGTCGCCGCCCACATAGGAGCCGATATTCGGCGCGATCAGCACGGGTGCCATGGGATTGGCGGGCAGCTTCAGATCCCCTGCCAGCAGACCGTCCCAGGAGAAGAAGCTGGGAATGTAGGGCTCCATGCGGACGCTCTGGGCATCCACGCCGATGAGCAGATGGTTCATGGTGGTATTGGAGCCGACACAGACCCGCAGGATCCCGGAAGCGGGGATATTGGCGGCAGCGCACAGATTGGCAAGGATGGGGGACAGGGTCTCCTTCACGATGGCATCCTGGAGCTTTTTGGTGCCGCCGGGTTTGCTCTGTTCGATGATGCGGTTGATCACATCGGCGCCGTAGCGGATCTGACCGTTGCCGGAGGAGGCTTTGGCAAGGAGCTTGCCGCTTTCCAGGTCGGCAAGCAGGGCAGACACAGTAGTGGTGCCGATATCGATGGCGCAGCCCACAAGGGTGGTGTCATCGTAGCCGCAGAGCTCCATGCAGCGGAAGGTATCGGGAAGCAGCTCTCCCTTGACACAGACCCGGAAGTCATGCCTGCGCAGGGTGTGCGCCAGCTTTTTCATGACGGGATAGGGGATTTCCACCTTTTCCACGCCGGTGGCTTCCCGGATCGCCCAGGACAGCCGCTCGTTGTCCGGCATGGTGTCGTCCAGGGTGGGCACGGCCATTTCCAACTGCACTGCCCGGTAACGGTTGGTGAAGGTGATGCCCGAGGACAGCAGACCGTCCTTGGTGGACTCAAAAATGGCGATTTCCTTGGGACTGGACAGGTCGGCGGTCTTCATCCGGGACTGGTAGGCGGAAGCAATGTCCGGCACCAGGACGGTCACATCGCCGGTGACCTTGCTGGCGCAGGACAGCCGCCAGCCCTCGGCGTACTCCCCGTCGGAAATGTGGCGGGATTTGGGACTGTCCAGCGTGCCCTCCAACAGCTTCACCCGGCATTTGCCGCAGGAGCCGTTGCCGGAACAGGGGGCATCGATGGCGACATTGGCCCGCCTTGCCAGTTCCAGCAGGTTGTCGCCGGCGTTACATTCAATGGTGACGGGCGTCCCGCCTTCCACCTGGAAAACAACTTTGCTCATATGAATTCCATCCTTTGCGCGTTTTCTTTGATTGTAGCATAATTTCATGGATTTGCATAGTAAAATTTGTGGGCAGGCGGGCAGCGCCCGCAGGCAATTCGTGACCGGGCTGGTCTGTTATCGTTTGTCCTCTTGGGTACCGCTCGGTATCGTTTCTGCGGCAGAAATCTCATTCAGTGGCACCAAACCACCAAATCCCCACGTTATTGCGAGCCAGTCCACAGACTGGCGTGGCAATCCGTTCTCCTAATAGGGTACGATCGATAATTGACACTGCAAGGAGATGCGGATTGCCACAGGTGACATCGGTCACTTACCTCGCAATGACGTGGTAACTTGATAGCCTTGTGCCGCTGAACCACTGCATCATAACCTATCAGGTTTGCTTTGCACCGCCGGAGAAGCGGCGGGGGATTCTTAAGGGGGCGCATTTGCTCGAAGCGCCCCTTAAGTCGGCTTCTTTGTCACTTTCTTGCCGAAACAAGAAAGTGAAATAATACACTACAAAGTACATTTTATTTTTTCTTCCGCACCAGTCAGAACGAATGCACGAGGAGTACGGATTGCCACGCCAGTCCGCGGACTGGCTCGCAATGACGTGGTGGTTTGGTAGTCTGGCGCATCCGAATTGCTGCGACAAAACCTATCTGGTTTGCTTTGCGCTGTCGGAAAATGCGGCGGGGGATTCTTAAGGGGGCGCATTTGCTCGAAGCGCCCCTTAAGTCGGCTTCTTTGTCACTTTCTTGCCGAGACAAGAAAGTGAAATAAACACTGCAAAGTACATCTTATTCTTACTTCCGCACGGATCAGAACGTAAGCAAAAGGAGTACGGATTGCCACGGAGTAGTTGCGACACTGGCTCGCAATGACGTGGTGGTTTGGTAGTCTGGCGCATCCGAATTGCTGCGACAAAACCTATCTGGTTTGCTTTGCGCTGTCGGAAAATGCGGCGGGGGATTCTTAAGGGGGCGCATTTGCCCGAAGCGCCCCTTAAGTCGGCTTCTTTGTCACTTTCTTGCCAAGACAAGAAAGTGAAATATTACACTACAATGATGGGATTCTATATTACCACACCCAAAAAACCCGGGCACGACAGCCGTGCCCGGGGATGTACATTATGCGGGATATCTGACGGAGGTTTCCACGCAGACCACGGGGAGCGCCTCGCTCAAAGGAGGATCCACCGCCTTTGTGGGGTTGGCGGGGTCGGGATCCGTGGGATCCCAGCCGCGCAGACGGCTGGATGTGTTGATGGACGCGGCGATGGGCTTCACCACCGGCAGGGCGGCATCCTTGCCGAATTTGTCGGTATAGTTGAACAGGGAGACCTTGGTGCCCAGGGGGCAGTGGTCATAGATCCACTTGGCGTCGATGGTAGACAGGCGGATGCAGCCCGCGGAGGCGGCAGAACCCAGCTTGTTGTACTGATCCCACTCCAATTCCCGGTTGCTCTGGCTATAATAGGGCACGGAATGGAACAGGTATTTGGTGGTGATGTGGGTGCAGTACTGACCCCAGACCTCACCGTAGAGCATGGTCCAGCGGTAGATCTTATCGGTGTAGAAGGTGCCCTTCGGGGACTTGTCCAGCACACCCACGGAGCAGGGGAAGGCATTCACCAGGTCGGTGTACTGCCCGCTATCGTCCAGACCCCAGACCACGATGATGTTCTTGTCCCGGTAGACCTCGATTTCAAAGGGCTTCTCCAAACCCTGAATGGACTCGTAGTAATCCGCGCGCTTGCACTCGGTGAGAACACGGCCCACGATCCGCTTCTGATCGTCCCGGTTGGTGTTGCTGGTAAGCTGGACGAAAACCGGCAGGGATTCGGGGGTTTCCTCGTTGAAGTGGGCGGAATAGGCCATGGTAGAGGTCTTGCCGGCGGTCAGGTTGAAGTTCCAGTCGGTGTAGACCAGGGTATCGCCGATGAACCACTGCAGCGTGCAGTTCAGATCCACGGGCACGTTGGTAAAGGTGACGCTGGCGCGGACAACGGAGTCCGCAGGGGACACCACGGGGGTCTCCACGGTGACGATGCCGTCGATGTTCTGGAAATCGGTTTTCAGCGCCTCCTGCACATTGCCGGAGGACAGCTCCACCTGGCAGCCGGAGCCGGTGACCTCCACGGAGCCGGCGTAGCCGCTGCCGGAGAGCAGGATATTCCTGCCGCCCAGCACAACGCTGCCCACATCGGTGTGGACGGTGGCAATGGCGTTGTCCCCGGAGACGGTGATGCTGTCCGCGCTGCCGCCGGTGATGGAGAAGGACGCTCCTTCGGTGGTGATGATGCCGTGATTGCCGCCTACAAGCCGGACGGCGGAGCGGATCTCCATGGTGTTGGCGAAGGAATTGCCCTCAAACAGGATCTCCACGGCATGATCCGCGTCGACAACCAGCTTTCCCTGGATCGCCACATTGTTCAGCACGATCTGCCTGGGGCAGTCCCCGGTGATCAGCAGCTCGTCGGAGACGGTGGTATCGGCGGGAATGGCGGAATCCTGGGAATGGATGCTGCCCGCAGGGTAGACAGGGGTGTCCTGGGACGCAGGCTCGGTGGACTGCTCCACGGAATCGGTCTGTTCCGGCTGGGTTTCGTCAGGCTCGGCGTAGGCGGTGGGGATAAACAGAGAGCAGAATATGGAAAGGCAAAGAATGATTGCCGTCAGCTTTCGCATAGCGGATCCTCCGGTTACTGGGTATGATGGAAATGCAAGGTATTCTACCCACCATTATACGATGGCACCGGGGAAAAAGCAACGATTAACTTGAAAATAAGTTCTGAATTTTTCCGAAGGAATAGCCCTCCTCCTCCCATTTTGTGAGAAGCTCATCCAGAATTTCACAGTTGGTCCTGGAGGTGGAATGGAGCAGCACCACGGCGCCGTTGTGGATCCGGGGCAGCAGCTTGCCGAAGGCACGCTCTTTGGAGGGCTGGGCATCGTTGTTCCAGTCCACATAGGCAAGGCTCCAGAACACGGTTTTATAGCCCAGTTCCTGGGCCATTTTCAGATTGGACTCGCTGTAGATTCCCTGGGGCGGACGGTAGAATTTCGGCAGCTCCTGACCGGTGATGGCACGGAATTTGGTCTCCAGTCCCGTGAGCTCGTCGGAAAAGGCCGCCTTGTCCGACAGCTTGCTCATATCGTAGTGGTGCAGGGTGTGGTTGCCCACGGTGTGCCCTTCATCCACCATGCGCCGCACCAGATCCGGGTTCTGATCCAGGTAGTTGCCCACCAGGAAGAACGCGGCAGGCACCTGGTGTTTTTTCAGAATATCCAGGATTTTGGCGGTGCAGCCGTTTTCGTAGCCCGCGTCAAAGGTCAGATAGATGACCTTTTCTTCGGTGTTTCCCAGGTAAACCGCGTCGTATTCCGCCAGCTTCCCGGCGCTTGCCGGGCCGATGGGCGGCTGCCCTTCTTCCCGGAAGGACAATCCCCAGTTCACCGCCTGCACGGAAGAATGGGGCACATAGACCACGCACAGGACGATGACAAGCAGCAGCGCAAAGGAAATAAAACCAAGATAACGAGTTCGTTTCATTTTTCTCCCCTCCCGGAGCAATCTATGCACCCGGGGGACAAAGTAGACCGGGGAAAAGGCAATTGTAAGATATGGCGTGGCAATCCGTACTCCCTGTGCGTTCGTTCTGACTGGTGCGGAAGGAAGAATAAAATGTACTTTGCAGTGTATATTTCACTTTCTTGTCTCGGCAAGAAAGTGACAAAGAAGCCGACTTAAGGGGCGCTTCGGGCAAATGCGCCCCCTTAAGAATCCCCCGCCGCGTTTCCGGCGGTGCAAAGCAAACCTGATGGGTTATGACGCACAAATTCGGAGGCATTTGGCTATCAGTTACCACGTCATTGCGAGATAA
>JBJDYP010000045.1:0-43112 GCA_051867435.1 Faecousia sp. | reverse complement strand
CGACTTAAGGGGCGCTTCGAGCAAATGCGCCCCCTTAAGAATCCCCCGCCGCTTCTCCGGCGGTGCGAAGCGAACCTGAAATGACGCAGTTTTTTGCCAACAACAGCGAAAACCGGGGCAAAGCCCCGGTTTTCGCTGCCGTTCGGAGGACAAAATGAAAAAGGTGGAGAAAAATTACTTTTGTTTTCCGGTCTTCCAATACTTTCCGAAGTAGGTGGAGACCACCCGCTCGTCGTGGATCAGCTTCTTGGACAGGCCCTCCAGGACGATCTCGCCCTGGCTGATGATATAGGCGTAGTCGGAGACCTTCAGCGCCTTCCGGGCGTTCTGCTCCACCATCAGGATGGGCAGGCCGGAGTTGTTGATCTCAATGATCTTCTCAAACATTTCGTCAATGACCAGCGGCGCCAGTCCCATGGACGGCTCATCCAGCAGCAGGATCTTGGGCCGTCCCATCAGCGCCCGTCCGATGGCGAGCATCTGCTGCTCACCGCCGGAAAGGCTCCATGCCAACTGGTTGGCCCGTTCTTTCAGCCGGGGGAACATGGAATACACATATTCCAGCTCGTTGCTGTAGTCGCCTCTCGCCAGGAAGCCGCGCCAGTTGACGCAGCCCGCCTCCAGGTTCTCAAACACGGTCAGTCCGGGGAACACCTGGCGGCCTTCGGGAACGTGCATCACGCCCCGCTTGGCAATGGCGACGCTGGAGTAATTGGTGATGTTTTCGCCGCACCACTCGATGGTGCCGGTATGATCCACCATGCCGGAAATGGCCTTCAGCATGGAGGACTTGCCCGCGCCGTTGCTGCCGATGAGGCAGACGATGGATTTTTCGTTGACCTCCAGGTCGATGCCCTTCACCGCCTGGATGGAGCCGTAGTTGACCCGCAGATCCTTAATCTTCAGCATCGTCATCCCTCCCCAGGTAAGCGGCGATCACATCATCATTGCTCGCGATTTCATCCGGCGTGCCGCAGGCAATGACCCGTCCGAAGTTCAGCACGGTAATTGTCTCGCAGACGCTCATAATCATGTCCATGGAATGCTCAATGAGAACCACACCCACATTCAGCTCCTGGGTTGCCCAGCGAAGCAGGGTGTTGACGTGCTCCACTTCCGCACCGTTCAGACCCGCGGCGGGCTCGTCCACCAGGATCGCCTTGGGCTCGGTTAGGATGGCGCGGATGATCTCCAGCAGCTTCCGCTGACCGAAGGTCAGGCTGGAAATATCGTTCTCCAGGCTGAATTCAAAGCCCGCCATGTCCGCAAGCTGCCGCAGTCTGGGCATATAGCTGCGGTCCTTTGGGGAAAAGAAGGATTTCAGCGGAGAAATACGGTGCGCCAGATCGTTCGCCACCATCAGG
Source organism: Faecousia sp. (assembly GCA_051867435.1). GTDB lineage: Bacteria > Bacillota > Clostridia > Oscillospirales > Oscillospiraceae > Faecousia. The sequence continues at coordinate 41,748 of JBJDYP010000045.1, read as the reverse complement.
TTCTCCTCGATTGTGGCCTTGTCCAGGAACCGGGGGGTCTGGAAGGTTCTGCCCAGACCCATTCTGGCGCGCTTGTAGTCGGGCATCCTGCTGATATCCCTGCCGCAGAACTCGATCCTGCCGCTGTCCATGTCATAGATGCCGGAGATCAGGTTCAGAAGCGTGGTCTTGCCGGCGCCGTTGGGGCCGATGAGGCCATGGATCTGCCCGGGATACAGCTCCAGATCCACATGCTCGGCAACCACAACGCCGCCGAAGCTCTTGTTCACATCCGTCAGTTTCAGAATGGGTTCCATTACGGCTCCTCCTTCCCCGCGGTTACTTCCGCGTTGGGCGCGGCAGTGCCGATGGTGGTCAGATTTTCAGGTACTTTCAGCTTCCGCTTTGCCCACTTCCAGAAGTTCTGGATGGTGCCCATCAGACCCATGGGCATGAAAATCATCAGCAGGATCACACCGACGCCATATACCAGGCGGATGTATTCCTGCAGCGGACGGAGCCACTCGGGCAGCATGGTGATCAGGATGGTGCCCAGGAACACGCCGAAGATGTTGTACACACCGCCCACCATGATCTGGATGATGTTGGTGGTGGCGGTATCAAAGGTAAAGTAGGTGGATACCACATAGTGGCTGCTGTGCGCCAGCGCTGCACCGGCAAAGCCGGCGAAGCCCGCGGCGATCACAAAGGAGGCGATCTTGGTCTGGTACACATTGACGCCCAGGCACTTTGCCGCCATGGAATTGTCCCGGACGGAGCTCATGGATCTGCCGAAGTTGATCTTCTTCAGACGCATGGCAATCAGCGCCGCGATGATACAGATGGTGGCAAGCACATAGTAATTGTCGTAATAGGTCTTTGCCGTCCAGCCGAAAATCTGGAACGCGGGGACTCTGGCAATGCCGTTGGGGCCGCCGGTGAACTGCTTCCAGCCGTTGAACACGGTGTAGCCGATCTGCGTCAGGGCAATGGTGGAGAAGGTGAAGAAGGTTCCGTTGAGGCGCATCAGCGGCATGCCCAGCAGCCATGCCACCAGCATGGAGACAAGCATGGCACAGAACATGGCCAGGAAGGGGTTAAGGCCGTACTGCATGGACAGCAGGGTGCTGGTAAAACCGCCCACACCCATGAACGCCACAGCAGCGAAGCTGACCAGACCGCATTGGCCCAGCATCAGCGCGCAGCCCAGGTTTGCCACAAAGTAGACCAGGGCACCGTTGACCACGGTGATCATGTACGCGCCGGTGACTTTCGGCACCACATAGTAGATCACAGCCAGCACCGCGGCAGCCAGCACCAGACACGCGATCCACTTCAGAATTCGAAGTATCTTATTCTGTTTCATGCTGCACCCTACGCTTTCTCCCCGATTTTCTGGGGGAACAGTCCCTTGGGCTTCACGATCAGGAAGATGATCAGCACCAGGAACACCACGGCATTCTTATAGGTGGAGGTCAGCAGCACGGAGTAGGACTCGATGATGCCGATGAGAATACTGCCGATGACGGCTCCCTTGATACTTCCGAAGCCGCCGATGACCATACCCGCGAATCCCTTGAGCAGCATATCTCCCAGAGAGGTGCTGACCAGAAACAGCGGTGCTACCAGCCAGCCGCCGATGCCCACGATGGTCGCGGAGATCGCGTAGGTCGCGGCAGTGGTAATGATGGTCGCGATGCCCAGCAGCTCTGCCGCGTACTTGTTCTGGGCGGCAGCTTCCATCAGCCTGCCCGCGTAGAGCTTTTCAAACAGCATCCAGACCAGGAAAATCAGCAGCGCGCAGATGGCAATGATAAACAGGTACTGGTACTCCAGCTTGGCGCCGGCAATATTCACGGTACCCTTCACCAGAGGCTCGGAAACCAGGGGGTTGCTGCCCCAGATGATCTTGGAGATCTCCTTGATCGCCGTACCGGCACCAAGGCAGCTAATGATGATGGTAGCGCTCCATGTGGATTTGCGCAGGGGCCAATACACGCAGAACATAAACAAAACGCCAAAAAGCGCGAAAATAATCACAGCAATGAGAATGGTCGCGTACAGGGGAAGATGCGCCTGATAGGTCAGGGCAAAGGTCACATACGCGCCCAGCATAAAGAGCTGACCTTCGGCGAAGTTCAGCACGCCCACGGCGCGCACCAGCAGCACCACGCCCAGGGCCAGTATGGCATAGATCATGCCCATGGAGATACCCACAACAAGAAGTTGCAAATACATAGTTAGAGAGCTCCTCTCTGTTTACGAGAATTGGAAGTGCGAGGAAGCGGAAAAAACAGGGTGGAGCGGACGGGTCGAGCCCGCCCGCTCCGGAATATCAGCAGGGAAAAGAAACAGGCGATCAGCGCTTCGCGATGTCGATCAGGACCCCGGAGCCGTTCTCGGTACGGGTCAGGAAGATGGAAGTGCCCAGGGAGTGGACGCCCTTGCTGCCGTCGTTGTTGCAGGTGTAGGTGGTCATTGCGCCCACGACATTGTTGGTCTCATACAGCGCGGCGTTGATCGCGGCGGGATCATCGGAGCCGGCACGCTCGATGGCGTCCTGCAGGATGGTCATTGCATCGTAAGCCCAGACAGACTGCGCGTCGGGGTCACGGCCGAACTTCTCACGGTAGCTGTTGACGAATGCCTTACCGGATTCGGTTTCCACCTGGTTGGTCCAGTCAGCCAGGGAGTACCAGCCGTCAGCGGCCTCACCGGCAGTGTCGATGGCCAGCGCGGTGGCGAACTGGGAGCAGCCCATAAGCGGCACATCGAAGCCCAGGGCGTCGATCTGCATCATCAGCAGGGCAGCCTGATCCTGGTGGGCAATGGCGATGATGCCGTCGATGTCCGCGGCCTGCACCTGTGCCAGGAAGGAGTTGAACTGGGTCTCTTCGCCGTCAAAGCTCAGACGCAGCTCCACGTTCACGTTCTTGTCCTTCAGCGCGGCCTCCACATAGTCAGCCATGCCGTCGCCGTAGCTGTCGTTGACCTGCAGGATCGCCACATTGGTCATGTTCAGCAGATCCGCGCACGCGTTTGCCATGGTGGGAGATACGATCGCGTCGGACAGACGGAGCATCCAGTAGTAATCATAGCCGGGATCCAGGCAAGCCTGGGAGGAGTTGCCTGCCAGCAGAGGAATGCCGTACTGCTCCACATCCGGGGAGACCAGGGTGATCTGGTCGGAGTAGCCGTTGGAGTAAACGGCACTGACATTGCCTTCGGACAGGATCTTCACGAACGCGTTCTGATATTCCTGGTTGGTTTCGCCGTTGTCTTCGTAGACGATCTCAACGGGACGGCCCAGGATGCCGCCGTTGGCGTTGACGTTCTCGAGCCACAGCTCGACACCCTCTTTGCAGTACTGACCGTGGCCGGAGTTGGAGCCGGAGAAGGTGGAGACAACGCCAATCCGGATGGGCTCCACATCGTTTCCGCCGGCGTTGCCGCCGTTGGGCGTGGTACCGTTGGGGGTATTATTGCCGCCGTTGGGGGTAGTGGGATCGGGAGTGTTGCTGCAGCCGATGCAGAGAACCAGCATAGCGCAAGCCAGCACAATTGCGAGAAGCTTTTTCATTGGTATTTCCTCCTTCATTTTTTGGGGGTTTGCGTACTTTCATTATAGCAACGGTCAGAGGGTTTGCAATCAAAGGATTTTATCAAAAAATCCGGATTTTTTAGAAATATTTTGCTTTTTTGTCAAATTAGTATACCTGATTCCCATGGTTCTTGTGCTGTTTGCACAACGGATTATCCCAGGCTTCCCTTTGCGGACGCAAAATCTTGCTTGGTGCCTAAGTGCCGGGAAAAATGCCGCAAAATATTCCTATTTTCGCCGTTTGGCAAAAAATGGCAATTTTGTTAAATCATTCCGCCTTGAAAAGACGGGTATCTTTTGTTATCATTATGGTGAGAAAGAAGGTCAGTCGGTTTTGGAGGTTGTGGGGTGAGGCGTATGAAGAAAAAACCGGGCATTCTCCTTTGTAATGTGCCCCTGATTGTGATTCATGTTGCCATTGCCCTGGTCTGCACTCTGGTGCCCCTGGTTCTGACCCTGGTCAGCGTCTGGCACAGCACGGATGCCTTCATTGCCTCCACCTATGGCAAAAGCCTCTATTCCGCCGTTGCCTCCATCCCCGTATCCAACACCTCCACCTCGGAGGAAGCCGCGCTGGCAACCCGGGAATGGCTGGAGCAGGCATCCCCCGGCCAGGCCTTCACCTATTACATTCTGGGTGCCGCCGGGAACATCGAAGAATCCGGCTGCAATATGGGCACCATGATCCCGCTGGACAGCAGCGCCCTGAAGCGGCTGCCCGCACCGGGCTATTGTACCTACCGCAACCAGTACCGCGGCGATGTGCTGGCGATCCGCACCGCCTTTACCAACCGGTACGATCTCATCGTCCTCTATTCCTTCTCCAATTTCCGCTCCGCCGGGGAAGTCTTCGGAAAGCGCCTGCTGTGGGTCATTCCCATCAATCTGACGCTGCTCGCGGTGGGCATATGGATCCTCTGGCGCTACCAGATCCACCCGGCCCGGACGCTGGTGGTGACCATGAAAAGCCCCTCCATGAACAACGCCACAGACCGCTATGTCCACTGGCGCAACGAGATCGGTCAGATGTGCGCCGCCTATCAGGAGCGTTACGCCGAATATCTCCAGTCCCTGCAGGAAATCAACCAGTTGAACAACGACCGGCGGGAATCCGAGGTGGATGTGCTGCAGAATCAGATCAACGCCCACTTTATTTACAACACCCTGAATAACATTCAGTGGCTTGCCACCGCCAACCGTATGGAGGACGTGATCCACACCGCCAAATCCCTGGATACCCTGCTCCGGGGTCTGGCAAAGAACGACTCGGACTTTGTGCGGCTGGAAGAAGAGATCGCCTATGTGGATGCCTATCTGTCCAGCCAGAAGATCCGCTTCCGGGATGTGTTTGACTACGAATTTCAGATCGATCCCCTGCTGCTCATGGGCAAGATCCCCAAGTTCATCATTCAGCCCATTGTGGAAAACAGCATCTACCACGGGTTCCTGGATGCCCACCGGAAGAACGGTCACATCCGCATTGACATCCGCAGCCGCGGGCACCGGATCCTGATCACCGTGGAGGACAACGGCTGCGGCATTGAGGAAAGCCGGATCTATCACATACTAAACAACACCCAGAAAAGCTCGGGTCAGTATATGGGCGTCGCCATCGGCAACATCGACAAGCGGATCCGGCTGCTCTGCGGCAGGGAGTACGGTCTGGGCATCGAAAGCGTGCCGGATAAATATACCCGGGTTGAGATTTCTATCCCCTACATGGAATGAGGTAAAAGCAATGTACAAAGTCATACTTGTGGATGACGACGAGCTGGTTCGTATCGGACTGGAAACACTCATGTCCTTCAGCGCCAAGGGCTTCCAGATCGTGGATGCCCTGTCCAGCGGCGCGCAGGCATTGGAATCCATTCGAAAACACCAGCCGGATGTGGTCATCACCGACCTGTATATGCCGGAATTTGACGGGCTGCAACTGATCCGCCAGTGCAAAAAGATCTGCCCGGATGCCATCATCGTGGTGTTAAGCTGCCACAATGACATCGATTCCATCAAGGAGGCGCTGCACCTGGGTGCCTTTGACTATCAGCTCAAAAGCTCCATCGTGGATCCCAAAAACGCGGACGCGCTGCTGGACCGGATCGCCAGTGCCTGTGAGCTTCGCCTTTCCGGCAAAACGGCGTCCCAGGGCAAGCAGGCAGAGCTGGGCAGAAAGCAGACCATTCTGAACTTCCTGCAGGACGGCTCCAACGCGGTTACGGCACGGCAGGCGCTGCTGCGCCGGGGATTTGACATTTCCTCGGACCACACCTTCCTGGCGGGTATGCAGCTCGACAACTACGATGCCATCTCCCGGATGGTGGACAACGAGCAGGCACTGCTCACCAAAATCGAGGAATATGTGGACGAGATCCTGGAAATGTTCGGCAGCGGGTTCTGTATGTATGTGCAGGACGGCCTGTTCATGCTGCTGCTCCAGGTCAACTCCGTCACCGCGGTCATTTCTCCCTACAGCCGGCTCGTCAGTATCTGCGAGCGGCTCCGGGTGTGCATGAAAAACCAGTTTCTGCACACCTGCAGCATCTACATAGACAAGAGCAGCCCCTTTGACCGCCTGCCCCACTCCTACAAGGCGCTAATGCAGGAAATCGTCACCACCCGGAGCATGAACTACGACTCCGTCATCGATCTGGTGTCCTATTCCGCCAGTATTTACAAGCGGGAGACAGAGGACGAGATCGATTTGCCGTCCCATCCCGTGGAAAATGTGGTGCGGTATATCGAAGCCAACTTTGCCCAGCCCCTGACGCTGGACGATCTGGCCCGGGAAGCCAACTTCAGCAAGTACCACCTGTGCCGCAAATTCAAGGAAATCACCGGCACCGGCATCGTGGACTATATCCAGCGCTGCCGTGTGGAGCGGGCCAAGGAGCTGCTTCGGGAGCCCGACGGCCGCTACATCTTCAACATTGCCCAGGAGGTCGGCTTCAACGACGCGTCCTACTTCAACCGTATTTTCAAAAAATATACCGGCTTCACTCCCAATGAGTTCCAGAAGCTGGAGGATTGTCAAAAATCGGAGGGATAATTATGGTAATCGGACTGTCTCATGTGGGGATTTCCACCCGGGATATGGCTGGGAGCATTGACTTCTACACCCGGATCCTGGGCGGCGAGATCCTGATGGAGATCGAGGAACCCAAGGGCTCCCCCTGGATCGTCAACGTGCAGTATCACGACGGCACCTGCGTGGAGCTGTTCTACCCCCGTCCCCAGCAGTTTCCCCTCGGCACCGAGCTGGGCAGGAACCACCTGTCTCTGCGGGTGGACGACATCCGGGAGCTGGAACGGGTTCTGGATGAGAACGGCGTGACCATCACCTCCCGTCCTAAGATCGTCCGTGACGGCAACTGGCAGCTTTGGTGCCTGGATCCCAACGGATACCCGGTGGAATTCATGGAGTATGTCCCCGGCTGCCCCCAGCTCACCCACGGTCCCAAGCGGGTTTTGTGGTAAACAGCAAAAGAAGCACGGCCCGAACGGGTCGTGCTTCCGGCGAAGGAAACCGTCACCGGTTTCCTTTTTTTATCCCTAAGTAACGGTTGACACCATGCATATATTGCCGGTAATCCTCCCCAAAGGTTCGCAAAAGGAATTGTTCCTCCACGAAAACAATCTGCAGGTGAAGCATCATCACAGCCAAGGCTGACAGCACCAGCAGCACGGGGTGGAAAAACATCAGCAGAATACCGGTATAGACCAGATCAAAGCCCAAAAACGCGGGATTCCGGCTGATCCGGAAGATTCCGTCCGTCACCAACTCGGTTCTGTCCGTTTCGGGCACACCGGCACGCCAGTTATCCCGCATTGTCAATACCGCCAGGATAAACATCACGTCCCCTGCCGCGCAGAGGATACAGCCGAGGCTCCGGCACCACACCGGGAGCGCCGTTTGGTTAGCCGCGATGCAGACAATCTCCGCCACAGGCACGGAAATCGTTATGATCTTCATTACGATCTCAATTCGTTTAACCGTGCCGGACTTTCCCACGCCGATTTGATCCGTCCGGATTCCTTTTTTTCGCTGGAGCAGCATTTTTAGAAAATAGCAGCCGTAGAACACCAGCAGCGCTGCCAGCGCGGCGATTTGAAACAGCATTTTTTCCTCCATGCAATCCCTTACAGGGTAGTGTCGGTCAGAATCTCGATCAGCATTTTGGTGCAGGCATCCATATCCTCCACGGGAATGAACTCGAAGCGTCCGTGGTAGTTTTCTCCGCCGGTGCAGAGATTCGGGCAGGGCAGCCCCTCGTAGGACAGCCGCGCGCCGTCTGTGCCGCCGCGGATGGGCACCTCCACAGGAGTCATGCCGGCACGCTCCATGGCACGCTTTGCCCGGTCCACCACATACATCACAGGCTCGATCTTCTCGCGCATATTGTAGTAGCTGTCCCGGATGGTGACCTCCACCGTACCTTCGCCGTACTTTTTGTTGAGGAATTCGCCGGCATCCGCCATGATCCGCTTCTTCTGCTCAAATTTGGCACGGTCGTGGTCGCGGATGATATAGCGCAGGGTGGTCTTTTCCACCTCGCCCTCCATGTTGTGGAGCATGATGAAGCCCTCGTAGAGGGTGGTGTGCTCCGGGCGCTGGGCGGCGGGCAGCAGGCCGTTATACTCCATGGCGATGAGCATGGAATTGACCATCTTGTCCTTGGCGGCGCCGGGATGGATACTGAGCCCCGTGACCGCAACGGATGCGGACGCGGCGTTGAAATTCTCGTATTCGATCTCCCCCAGAGTACCGCCGTCGGCGGTGTAGGCGTAGTCCGCGCCGAAATCCTTCAGATTGAACCGGTCCGCGCCTCTGCCGATTTCTTCATCCGGGGTAAAGCCGATCCGCAGGGTGGCATGGCTGATCCGGGCGGTCATCAGGTACTCGGCGGCAGTCAGGATCTCCGCGATGCCGGCCTTGTCGTCCGCGCCCAGCAGGGTGGTGCCGTCGGTGACGATCAGGTGCTTGCCGTGGTGGCGCTTCAGAATGGGATAGTCCTTCTCCCGCAGGAAGATGCCCTTTTCCGCGTTCAGGCACACATCCCCGCCCTCATAAGGGACGATCCGTGCCTGAATATCCGCGCCGGAGGCATCGGGAGAGGTGTCCATATGGGCAATCAGGCCAATGGTAGGCAGGCGGGGATCTCCGGGGACGGTGCCATAGACATAGCCGTTCTCGTCCATGCAGGCATCCCGGATGCCCATTTCCTGCATTTCCCGCACCAGCTCCGCGCCAAACAGGCGCTGTTTTTCGGAGGAAGGGCAGGTTTCGGCGTTTTCATCGGAGGTGGTGTCAAATTGTACATAGCGCAGCAGACGCTGGGATGCAGTTAACATAACTTTGTTCAGCTCCTTGTATGAATAACTTGAGCCGCCGCGGCCGCGGCGGCTCAAGGACCGGTATTTCTGTTTTCTTACTTGGCGGCGTTGACCAGCTCAGCAGTGTCCTGCGCGATCATCAGCTCTTCGTTGGTGGGCACCACCCAGACCTGAACCTTGGAATCGGGTGCGGAGATGCAGACCTCCTTGCCCCGGACGTTGTTCTTCTCGGGATCGAGCTTGACGCCCATGAAGCCCAGGTACTCGCAGATGGCGGCACGGGTCGTGGGGCCGTTCTCGCCCACACCGGCGGTGAAGGTCAGCAGGTCAATGCCGTTCAGCGCGGCGGCGTAGGCGCCCACATACTTGGCAACCTCGTAGCAGAACTTGTCCAGCGCCAGCACGCAGTTCTCGTCCCCGTTGGCAGCGCCCGCTTCCAGATCCCGGAAGTCGGAGGAAACCCCGGAGATGCCCAGCATGCCGGACTTCTTGTTCAGCATGGTCAGGCACTCATCCACGCTCATGCCGTACTTGTTGCAGATGAACTGCACCACGCAGGGATCGATGTCGCCGGAACGGGTGCCCATGGGCACACCGGCAAGGGGAGACAGGCCCATGGTGGTGTCCATGCACTTGCCGTCACGGATGGCGGACATGGAGGAGCCGTTGCCCAGGTGGCAGTTGACCATCTTGAACTCGGTCTTGCCCATGATCTCGGCGGCACGGCGGGCGATATACTTGTGGGAAGTGCCATGGAAGCCGTAACGGCGGATGTCATCGTTCTTGTAGTATTCGGTGGGGATGGCATAGCGGTACGCCTTGGGGGGCATGGTCATGTGGAACGCGGTATCGAACACGGCAACCTGGGGGGTCTTGGGCATCACCGCCTGGCAGGCACGAATGCCCATCAGGTTCGCGGGGTTATGCAGCGGGCCCAGGGGGATGCAGTCCTCAATGGCCTTGATGCAGGCATCGTCAATGATGCAGGAGTCGGAGAACTTCATGCCGCCGTGCAGCACCCGGTGACCCACGGCATCGATCTCGTCAACGGAACGGATCACACCGTACTGGGGATCCACCAGGATGTCCAGAACCGCGGCAATGGCCTCAGAATGGGTAGGCATGGGGATATCCTTCACGACCTTGCTGTCACCGACCTTGTGGGTCAGGCGGCCGTCGATGTAAATACGCTCGCACAGGCCCTTTGCGGACACCTCGCCGGTCTCGGGATTCATGAGCTGGTATTTCAGGGAAGAGCTGCCGGCATTGATAACCAGAACGTTCATGGGGAAATTCCTCCTAAAAAAATGGATTTTATTTTTCAGCATAATGTGCTAGAATATCAGTGCTATTGTATACCAAATCCCCGCGTTTCACAATACCCCAAAGGGAAAATTTTCAAAAAAAGGAGGCAGGAAAATGAAAATCGTGGGAATCATCTGCGAATACAATCCATTCCACACCGGTCATGCCCGGCAGATCCGGCTCATCCGGGAGTCTTTCGGCACGGACTGCGCCATTGTCTGCCTCATGAGCGGCAATTTCGTCCAGCGGGGCGCGCCCGCCATCTTTGACAAGAGCCTCCGGGCCCGGGCGGCGCTGGAAAGCGGCGCGGATCTGGTGCTGGAGCTTCCCATCACCCGCGCCCTGTCCTCCGCGGAGGGGTTTGCCGCCGGGGGTGTGGAAATCCTGGGCAAATTCTGCGACGCGCTGTGCTTCGGCGCCGAAACCGCCGACGCGGATGCCCTGATGGATACGGCGGCGCTTCTGCTCCGGGACGGTTTCCGGGAGGCACTTCGGGAGGCGCTGGACACCGGTCTGTCCTTCCCTGCCGCCCGCCAGCGGGCGCTGGAGCGGCTGGGCGGCAACGGCGAGCTTGTTTCCCTGCCCAACAACATTCTGGCGGTGGAATACTGCAAGGCTATCCTTCGTTCCGGCTGCGCCATGGTGCCCTTTCCCATTCACCGGGAGGGCGATTATCATGCCCAGGTGCCCGAAATCGGGAACCCCAGCGCAGCTTCCCTGCGGAATCTGATCGGGCAGCACCGGGATATCTCCCCCTACCTGCCGGATTCCGCCGGGGAAATCTTCCGGGACGCGGTGATCCATACCCTGTCCGCAGGCGAAAAAGCCGTTTTGTACCGTCTGCGTACCATGACGGAGCCGGAATTTGCCGCCCTGCCCTACGGAAGCGAGGGTCTGTGGCGCAAATTCATGCACGCCAGCCGGGAGCAGACCTCGGTGGAAGGGATTCTCACCGCCGTGAAATCCAAGCGCTACACCCGCAGCCGACTGGACCGGATGCTGATGTGCGCCGTGCTGGGCATCACCGAAGCCCGGATGACCGTCCCCGTTCCCTACACCAGAGTGCTGGGCTTCCGGGAGGGAGGCAAAGCCGTCCTGCGGCTTGCCAGAGAGACGGGCACCTTCCTCCACGCCGGGGTTCCGGCGCAGGATGCCTACTGGGAGCTGGAGCAGCGCTGCGGCAATCTGTATGGGCTGTTTGCCGACGTTCCCGAGGCTCCCGGCACGGAAAAACGCCGCCGCATGATCCTGTAAAGTCTCCCAAGGCTGCTCCGGAAAATCCGGGGCAGCTTTCTTGTATTATCTTGCTACCCGAATTTCCGGCAAGGATATTCTATTGACTTCCCCCGGTTTTTTGGTATAACGAAAGTGAAAAAGCCCATTTTTCTGTGCTTCTTTCACAAAAAAACCAAAGAAAGGGTCGATAAAATGAACAGAATCGTGACCTTCGGCGAAATCATGATGCGTCTGAATCCCATGGGATATCAGCGTTTTGTGCAGGCGAACGCGTTTGAGATCAGCTTTGCCGGCGGCGAAGCCAATACCGCCGTTTCTCTGGCAAGCCTGGGCATGGATGCCGCCTTCGTCACCAAGGTGCCCGACCACGAGATCGGTCAGATGGTGGTGAATGATCTGCGCCGGGTGGGCGTGGATACCCGCAATGTGATCCGCTGTCCCGGCAGGCTCGGCACTTTCTATCTGGAAAAGGGTGCCTCCCAGCGCGCTTCCAAGGTCATCTATGACCGGGCAGGCTCGGCAATTTCCCTGGCAAAGCCCGAAGACTTTGACTGGGACCAGATCTTCCGAGGCGCGGATTGGTTCCACTTCACCGGCATCACCCCCGCTTTGGGCGGCGCGCTGCCGCAAATCTGCCTGGAAGCCTGCAAGGCTGCCCGCAGGCTGGGTCTGACCGTTAGCTGCGACTTAAACTACCGCAAAAAGCTGTGGACCCGGGAGCAGGCAGGCGCGGTGATGTCCACGCTGATGCCCTATGTGGACGTGTGCATCTCCAACGAGGAGGATGCCAAGGATGTATTCGGCATTGTGGCAGGCTCCACGGATGTGGATTCCGGGCATTTAGACCGGGAGGGCTATGTGGATGTTGCCCGCCAGCTTCAGCAGCGGTTCGGCTTCCAAAGAGTCGCCATCACCCTCCGGGGCAGCCTTTCCGCCACGGATAACGACTGGGCAGGTATGCTGTACGAAAACGGAACCGCCTGCTTCTCCAAAACCTACCGCATCCACATTGTGGACCGGGTGGGCGGCGGCGACAGCTTCGGCGGCGGCCTGATCTACGCCCTGCTGTCGGGCTATTCCCAGCAGGACGCCATCGAATTCGCGGTGGCTGCCTCCTGTCTGAAGCACACCATCGAACATGACTACAACCTGATCACCCCCGGGGAGGTGCTGACCCTGGCAAGGGGCAACGGCTCCGGCCGGGTGCAGCGGTAAACGAAAGGAGATGCCTTATGAAATACGAACTTGGTCTGATCGCGAAGGACATTCAAAATTCCGTGACCCCCATGGTCTACGGCGCGTTCCTGGAGGATCTGGGTCTGGAACACAGCTTCACCATCCACAACATCCCGGAAGACCGGCTGGAAGCCACCCTGAACCAGGCCCGGGAACGGCTGCAGGGCTTCAACATCACCATGCCCTATAAGCAGGCGGCGCTGAAATACATGGACGAGCTGGACGAGAGCGCCGTGAAATGCGGCTCCACCAATACCGTCCTGGTGCGTGACGGCAAGCTGATCGCCTACAATACCGACGGCTGGGGTCTGGTTCGGGCGCTGTCTGACCGGGGTGTAAAGCTGGAGGGCCGGCGTGTGGTCATGCTGGGCGCCGGAGGCGTGGCAAGCTCCATCGCCTACAACCTGAGCATCAACGGCGTTGCCGGCGTGGATGTGGTCAATCTCTTCCCGGAGCAGGCGGAGGCGCTGTGCGCCAGCTTCGACCGCCGTTTCGTTCCCCATCCCCTGACCATGGAGGTGCTGGCGGAATGCTGCAAGGGCGCCGACCTGTTCATCAACGCGTCGGTCATGGGGCAGATCGGTTATGACGAATTCCCCGGTTTTGACTTCCTGGACGGCATGAGCCCGGCGGCTGCCGTCTTTGACGTGAACTACTCCAACCCCAATTCCAAGCTGGTTCCCGCTGCCCGGGCAAAGGGCATTCCCGCCTGGAAGGGCAGAGCCATGACCGCCTGCCAGGGCATCCGCGCCGTCCAGATCTGGACGGGAAAAGAGCCCTCTCCGGCGGCAGTGGACGCGCTGATCTCCCGCCTGGAAGCCCTGTAATCACCAAAAACGCCGATTGGAGGAAGCCCAAATGAAAAATCTGTTTTTTGTGTACACCATTCCCCTTTTTTATCAACAGCTTTACTGCCCTGTCATGGAAGAAGCCTTCGGCAATGACCCGGAGGTCACCGTTCGGTTCACCATGGACAACAGCATCCTGCTGGACACCCTGGCAAACGGCGTGGTGCCCACGGATTCCGTGAAGGACCGCCTTGCCCGGCTGCTGCGCAACTGCACCGATGCCGGCGCCGACTGCATCGTGGTTGGCTGCACCGCGCTGAACACCGCCACCAGGGAATTCAGTGCCACGGCAGCCGTGCCCACCATGAGCGTGGACGAGCCCATGATCCAAAAGCTGCTGGCGGACGGCCGCCGGAAAATCGCGGTTTTGAGCCACACCCCCATCAACGCTTCCACCATCTCCCGCCGTCTGCTGGCGGAGGATCCCACCCTGAAGGTGGAGCTGTTCCCCGTGGCAGGCGCGGGCGACGCGTTCAACAGCGGCAATATGGAAGAATTCCACCGCCTGATGCGTGCCGGTGCCCTTGCCATTCCCCAGGGCTTTGATGCCATCGCGCTGGGTCACATCTCCGCCGAAAATGTGGACTTTTCCGGCATCGCCACCCCCATCTACAAGACCGGCGCGTGCTGCGTGGAAGCCATCCGAAACATCCTCCGATAACCGAAAAGCAGTCAAGACCACCGGCTTTCCTTCGCCGGTGGTCTTGACTGTCTGGCATCAGGGTGTCAGCAGCTTCACATGAAACTGGCGGCACAGTTCCCCGATCTTCTCGGTAGCCCGGTCACACACCCAGGTGTCCACCTTTTCCAGGGTGAAATAGCTGTACACCGCGTTGGTGGGCTTCACCTTCTCCGCGTCAGCCAGCAGGATCACCCGGTCGCTGATCTGGCACAGGGTCTTTTTGACCCCGGCATCGATGCCGGAGGCGGAAAGCAGCTCTCCCTTGCCGGAGACACCCCGGATGCCGATGAACGCCTTGCTGATTTTATAGGATTTGATGCTTTCCACCGTCTCCACGCCCTGGATCGAGTTGGTGCGGCGGTCCATCTCACCGGGAAGAACATGGAGCGGATAGTTGGTGTTTTCCGCCACCCAGTTTACCACGCTGAGGCTGGATGTAACCACTGTAAGCTGCTTGGGCAGCCCGGAGGCGCATTTGAGCAGCATAAACGCCGTGGATCCCGCGTCCAGGTAGATCACGTCCCCCTCCTCCAGCAATAACGCGGCTGTCCTGCCGATGGCTTCCTTGGACTCGATGTTCGTCCGGGCACGCTCCTGGTAGTCCGTGGACAGCCGTTTTACCGCGCTGACACCGCCGTATTTTTTCAGCGCCACGCCGCTGTCCACCAGCGCCCGGATGTCCGATCTTGCGGTATTGGGGTGGATCTGAAAGGCATCACACAGCTCCGTTACCGTCGCAAAGCCCTTTTCCTGAATGTACCGCTCCATACGCGTCAAACGGCTGGATTTCATATCCGTTCCTCCTCCGGTCCATGCTGTTTTGCTTCCCTCAACTTAACAGCAAAACCTCACAAAGTCAATCTCTTTTTTGTGATTTTTGAGGTTTTGCCCATACACCCGGCGAAAACGATTGACTGCCGGCGCTTTTCGCGGTATACTGTAGCAAGAGAGGTTTGGCTCTCAAAAAAGAAGCCTAAAAGACAGGAGGAACCATACAATGTCACTGATTTGCCCGAATTGTCAGAGTCAGCTTGCTGACGATGCAACGTTCTGCGGCACCTGCGGCGCCCCGGTTCCGCAGCAGGAGCCCGCTGTGCCCGGGGAAAAGGAAAACCCCATTGTGGAATTTGTGAAGAAGATCCCCCAGAAATACCTGAAGCTCGGCGGTATCGCGGCAGCAGCCATCCTGGTGCTGGTGCTGGTGATCTCCCTGTTCTCCGGCAGCAAGCAGCCGGACTATTTCCTGTACCTGAAGGACGGCGAGATGTTCAGCGTGGGCCTCAACGGCAGCAAGCCCTGGGAAATCACCTCCAAGCTCGCCAAGGACATCGGCAACAACGAGCTGTCCAACGAAGTAGACTCCATTAGCTGGAGGATCACCCTGAGCGCGGACGGCAAGCGCATCTTCTACCCCGACAAGTTTGAAGGATACATCGGCGGCAGCTTCTCCCTCTACTACCGCAATGTGAACAAGCCCAAGCAGGATCCTGTGAAGGTTGCTTCCGATGTGACGGATTACCGGATCAATGAGGACGGCTCCATTGTGATCTTCGAAAACAACGATGGAGATCTGTACCGGTACAATGTCCGGAAGGACGAAAAGGAAAAGATCAGCAAAGACATCTATTCCTACAGAACCTCCGAGGATCTGGACGAGATCCTCCTGCTGACCTATGACGGAGATCTTTACCGCCAGTCCGGCTCCAAGGAAAAGGTGAAGCTGGAATCCGACGTCACCGATCTGGTCGACGTTTCGGAGGATCTGAAGACCGTCCTGTTTATGAAGGAGGATGCCCTCTACCGCAAGACCGGCACCAAGGAAAAGGAAAAGGTCGATTCCGATGTGGAGGATATTATCCGTGTTTCCGAGGATCTGAAGACCGTCCTGTACATGAAGGATGACGCCCTCTACCGCAAGACCGGCTCCAAAGAAAAGGAGAAGGTTGATTCCGATATTGAAGATATTGTCCGTATTTCCGAGGATCTGAAGACCGTCCTGTACATGAAGGATGACGCGCTGTACCTGCGGGAAGGCACCAAGGACAAGAAGAAGGTCGCGGACGATGTGACCGAGGTAGGCGTGGTCTACGAGGACAACTGCATCTACTTCTTCAAGGAGTCCGAGATCAGTCTCCAATATCAGGCGCTGTACTTCTTCGACGGCAAGAAGTCCACGCTGGTCATCGACGGTGTCACCTACCTGACCTACTCCCGCTGGTCCGCAAAGAACCCCGTCGCTGCGGCAACCGTCTATGACGAGGACGAGGGTGAAATGTACGGCTACATCATCGTGGGCAAAACCGCAACCAAGGTGTTGGACGAGTCCTTCACTGCCTGCCGCATCGATCGGGACGGTAAAAACGTCTACTACCTTGCCGAGTACGACTACAGCACTGATTCCGGCGATCTGTACCAGGTGAAGGTTGGAAGCAAGGCAGGAAAGCCCACCCTTTATGACCGGGATGTCCACAACACGTTCTTCATTATGGAAGACGGCACGATCGCCTATTTCAAGGACGTGCTGGGCGAAGCCGGTGATCTGTACATCGACAAGAAGCGTGTTGACAGCGATGTCTCCCTGTATGGTCTCGGGGGCAGCGAGGGCAAGTTCACCTACTACACCGATTGGAGCGGCGGCACCGGCACGCTGATGCAGTACAATAAGGGCAAGGTCACCAAGATCGCGGACGAGGTTTATACTTACTTCGAGCTGAAAAACGGCGACATTCTGTACCTGCGCGACTATGACTTCAGCGCTTACACCGGCGACCTGTACCGCTTCCACAGCGGCAAGTCCACCAAGATCGACGAAGAAGTCATCGCGATCATCCCCGTCTACTGAGCCCATATACCCAAAAGGAACCATGCCGCCCGGCATGGTTCCTTTTTTGCTGTCTGATAGACAGTTACCATTCGGAAATCCGCATCCCCTTACCATGTTGGTCATCGATAGTACCCAATCAGGAGAACGGATTGCCACGAAGCAGTGCGCGCTTATCTTGCAATGACGTGGTGACTTGATAGGCAGATGCCTCCATATCTCTGCATCGAAACCTTTCAGGTTCGCTTCGCACCGCCGGAGAAGCGGCGGGGGATTCTTAAGGGGGCGCATTTGCTCGAAGCGCCCCTTAAGTCGGCTTCTTTGTCACTTTCTTGCCGAGACAAGAAAGTGAAATAGTACACTGCAAAGTACATCTTATTCTTACTTCCGCACAAATCAGAACGTAAGCACAAGGGGATGCGGACTGCCACGGAGCAGTGCGCGCTTATCTTGCAATGACGTGGAAGCTTTTAGCCTGCCGCAGGAACAATACCGGACGGTGCCGCGCGGGGCAAGCATTACGGGATTATGTGAGCTTTTTGATCCAATTCCCTTTGTGGGAGTGGATGTACGCCGGGACGCACTTGAACACCTGGTCCATATTCAGGCAGCATACCACTACCACCGGCGGTGCCTTCACCACAAAGGCCATGAAGAAGGACACCGGAATCACGATGCACCAGATGCTGATGAAATCCATCTTCACCACAAAATTCACATCCCCGGCACCCTTGATGATGCCGTTGTTGGTGGGCATCTGATAGCTCATGGTCACGCAGACCACGCACAGCACCAGCAAAAAAGCGTTCGCCAGCTCCTCCGCTTCCTCGGACAGCTCGTATACCCCCATGACCGGGATCCGAATGAAAAAGAGAAACGCGCCGGCGCACAGTCCGATTCCCACGAATAGCCGCTGCAGGCGCTTCGCCTGGGATTTCACCAGCGCCACATCCCCGGTTCCGACGGATTTGCCGATGATGGAGGCTGCCGCCGCGGACGCGCCCACCGCCGCGGATTTCGCCATCATAAACAGGGTGGACGCGGCGCTGTTGGCGGCAATGGCGGCGTCGGTCATGTGCCCCAGAATGGCGGTCTGCAGCGCCACATTCAGCCCCCAGGCACCCTGGAGAATCAGCATAGGCACGACCTTCCTCCCGTAGCGGGAGGACAGCGCAGGATCCCGCTGCCACAGGTCCCGGATGCGGGCGGGGATGACCTTCTGCCGCTTCAGCACATAGAAGCAGACCACCAGGCATTCCAGCACCCGTGCGGTCAGCGTGCCGATGGCAGCGCCCACCACGCCCATCTCCGGCGCGCCGAAGCGACCATAGATCAACACATAGTTGATGCCGCAGTTGACCAGCAGGGTCATCACCGACAGCCGGAAGGCAATGCCCACGATCTCCACACTGCGCAGCAGCGCCAGCAGCAGGATCGTAACCGCGAAAAACACATAGGAAAAGCGGATCACCGCCAGGTATGCCGCGCCCTGGGCACGAATGGCGGCATCCGTGGTGAACAGTCCCACCATGCCGCCCGGCGCGGCCGTGACCAGGGCAAACAGCAGCGCCGCCGTCAGCAGCCCCAGTCGAAGCCCCGCGGCACCCACCCGGCGGATGGGCTCTGTCTGCCGCTGCCCATAGTACTGGCTGCCGAACATGACCACGCCGTCGCCCAGCGCCATGAGAAGCTGCTGATAAACGAACTGGATCTGATTCACCGCCGCAACGCCGGACAGCGCCGATTCGCTGTAGGCTCCCAGCATCATATTGTCCGCCAGATTCACGCTGAGGGTGAGCACATTCTGCAGCACCAGCGGGAAAAACATGGCAAAAAACCGCCTGTATAAATGCTCGTCTTTCAATTTGCTTCCTTCTTTATGTAAGGATGACTCCATCATACCGCATCCGCCCGGAATTTGCAAGCGCCCCCTGCACAGTCGTTCGGACGATTGGCATTCTGTCCTTCCATCCGCGTCTATCAGGGAATCGGCTCCCCTTTCGTGAAGACAAGCTGCTCATACTTCCCTTCAAACAGATCGGTGAACTGCGCGCCGTTTATGGTGCCGCCGGAATAGACAAAGTAGCGGGACAGATCCAGGACGAAGCTGTCATCGCGGATCTTTTTGATCCGTCCGGTAACGAGAATGATCCGGTCCTCGGAAAACATCGTATTGTTTTCAAATTCTTCCCATTTATCTTCCGGAACCTGGTACAATTCCACATCGTTTGCCATATTCAATCTGATATAGCACGGATACTCGTTCCCATTGAACCAAATCGTTGCGGTCGGCTCTCCGCCTGGTGACAAATGTACGGTGTCCAGCACAATATCAGGATCCTCAGACACCCAGTAACATCCGCTTTCCCAGATTGTCTCCGCTGCTTTCAGATACGCAGGGCCCACGCATCCGCTGAAAAGAAGCGTGACCGCCGCAAGCAGCAGGCACAATCCCATAATACGCCGTTTTTGTTTACACATATAGCATATACCTCCCGGAGAAAGGTTGTATAAAATACCCTGTTTTCACTATAATCGGATACAAATCGGATTTCAACAGCAAAAATGTTCTCTCCCGCTTCGCACCCCTGCACAGTCGTTCGGACGATTGGCATTCTGTCCTTCCATCCGCGTCTATCAGGGAATCGGCTCCCCTTTCGTGAAGACAAGCTGCTCATACTTCCCTTCAAACAGATCGGTGAACTGCGCGCCGTTTATGGTGCCGCCGGAATAGACAAAGTAGCGGGACAGATCCAGGACGAAGCTGTCATCGCGGATCTTTTTGATCCGTCCGGTAACGAGAATGATCCGGTCCTCGGAAAACATCGTATTGTTTTCAAATTCTTCCCATTTATCTTCCGGAACCTGGTACAATTCCACATCGTTTGCCATATTCAATCTGATATAGCACGGATACTCGTTCCCATTGAACCAAATCGTTGCGGTCGGCTCTCCGCCTGGTGACAAATGTACGGTGTCCAGCACAATATCAGGATCCTCAGACACCCAGTAACATCCGCTTTCCCAGATTGTCTCCGCTGCTTTCAGATACGCAGGGCCCACGCATCCGCTGAAAAGAAGCGTGACCGCCGCAAGCAGCAGGCACAATCCCATAATACGCCGTTTTTGTTTACCCATATAGCATATACCTCCCGGAGAAAGGTTGTATAAAATGCCCTGTTTTCATTATAATCGGATACAAATCGGATTTCAACAGCAAAAATGTTTTCTCCCGCTTCGCGGGGCAATCGGCGGCTCCGGCTCTATTGATTCTTCGCTGCAAATGGAATATAATAGCCGGGAGAAGGGCCATGGATCAGGGTTTGTATCCCGGCTGCTACAAAGAAAACAGGAGGAAACAATATGCAGTTTATCTGTTATCCCAAATGCACCACCTGCCAGAAGGCAAAAAAATGGCTGGTGGAAAACGGGGTTGCCTTTGACGAAAGGCACATCAAAGAGAACCCGCCCACCGCCGAAGAACTGGAAGCCTGGCAGGAGCGAAGCGGCCTGCCCCTGAAAAAGTTTTTCAACACCAGCGGCCTGATGTATAAAGAAATGCGGCTCAGGGACAGGCTCCCCACCATGGGCAGGGAAGATCAGCTCGCGCTGCTGGCCTCTGACGGTATGCTGGTCAAGCGTCCGATCCTGGTGGGTGACGGCTTTGTACTTGTCGGTTTCAAGGAAGCCGACTGGAAGGCCGCGCTGGGAAAAGACTGATACGAAAAGAAGCGCGTCCGGCACCGGAGGGTCTTCACCCCCGGGGCCGGACGCCGTTGTTCGTTAAATGTACGAATGAATGATGTCTTCCGCCACTTCCCGGCTGGACAGACGGGAATCCATTGCTTTTTTTTCAATGAAGTAATGGGCATCGCTTTCGCTCATATGCAGATGGGAAACCAGCAGCCATTTCGCCTGGTTCACCGTGCGGATATCCTGCATTTTCTCTTTCAGTGTCTGCTGCTTTTTATCCATTTGCAGCAGCTTTCCCCGCATGGCGGTGAGCAGCTTCACCGCCCGGAAAAGGCCATCCCGGGACACCGGCTTCGGCAGTGTGAAAACGCCATGATCCTCAACCTTGTAACACACCTGATCGTATACATCGCCGGGCACCAGGAGCAGCACCCCCAGATTCTCCTCCGCCAGGTCCAGGGCAAGCTGCGTGCCGAATTCTTCCCGGAGCGGGGTATTCATAATCACAAGATCGATGTTTTGATCCAAGAGTGTGCGCCGCACCTTGGATACGCTGTCACAAATGGCAGCGACTTCGTAATCCGGCTTTGGCAGCAAATCCGAAATATAATTCCCCAGCTTGTCGCCGAAACCGGCAACAAGAACCCGGTATTGCTTTTTTCTTGTTGCCATAGCAGTTTCCTCAGCCCAACATCTCCTCGGGCAGGAGTCCTTTCAGGAATTCGCTGCCGCGGGCAATGGACTTCGCTTCTTCCAAGCTGTCCGGCAGCCTTTCCAGGCTGCTCAGAACGGATTCCGGCGCGGTGAAAAGGTTGATATTCAGGGGTTCCGGCGGCATCAGCGAATTTGCGATGCCGTCCAGTCCGGCGTAAATCAGCAGGGCATAACAAAGGTACGGATTGGCGGTGGGATCCGGGGAACGCAGCTCCATTCGCCGGTACTGCCCGGTTGCCGCGGGAATCCGGATCAACTGAGAACGGTTTTCCGGGGACCAGGTCACATACCTGGGAACCTTCTTTTCCCCCAGTCTGCGGTAGGATGCCTCACAGGGGTTCAAAAACGCGGTCAGCTCCCGAATGTGCCGCAGGATGCCGGCCATAAACATGGGGCTTACATCGGCTCCATCCCGGGATTTTACGGACAAATTGATGTGCATACCGTTGCCGCTCTCTCCGGCGATGGGCTTCGGAGAGAAGTCCGCGTACAGGCCGTTTCCCGCGGCGATGGCCTTGACAACGGTCATAAAGTGCATGGCATTGTCGGCAGCACTCATAGGCTCCGAATACCGGAAATCGATCTCGTTTTGCCCGGGGCCTTCCTCATGGTGGGATTTTTCCGGGATAATGGACATTTTTTCCAGCGTCAGGCAGATCTCCCTGCGGACATTTTCCCCCCGATCCTCCGGGGCGACATCCATATATCCCGCCCGGTCCAGGGGTTCTTGGGTGGGATTTCCTTCCGCGTCGGTCTTGAAAAGGTAAAATTCAAATTCCGCGCCGAACTGGACGGAAATACCCTGGGCAGCAGCCTTTTGCACGGCAGCAGCCAGAATCTCCCGGCTGTCCATCCGAAAGGGCGTGCCATCGGGGTGGCAGATTCTGCAGAACATCCGCACCACCTTCCCCCGGGAGGGCCGCCAGGGCATGGCGGAAAGGGTGGAGGGAATGGGAAAGAGCAGCAGGTCGCTGTGGACAACATCCCCGAAGCCTTCAATGGCGGAGGCATCAAAGGAGATGCCGCAGGTGAAGGCGCGCTCCAGCTCCTCCGGCATGATGGAGATATTTTTCTGCTTTCCGTAGACATCGCAAAAGGCAAGGCGAATGAATTTTACATCCTCCTGCTCCACATAATCGAAAACATCCTGAGCGGAATAGATCATAGCCTGACTCCTTACACAAAGAAAAAGGGGTGCCTGCCAAGGGGGCTCCTCGCTCCCATACCAGCAAACACCCTTGTTTACAGGAAAATTATACTGTTTTTCCTTTTCGGTGTCAATCTTTTTCTGTTGTGTAAAAAGCCAAAGTATGCAAGTTGGACATCCACTAAATTCATTTACTCCTCCAAAAATGGGAATAAAACCTGGATATTGCCGGATTTTGCTTGACAGTTTTGCAAAATGGATGTAAAATTCCTTCAAAAGCGAAGGGGTCGCCAATCCGGCCGCTGTGAATATTGGAAGAATGCGACAAGGGCGTCGGTTATGGATTTACCATAAGGGTTCCTTGTCGCTTTTTATTTTTTGTAAGGAGAATGAATTATGGTTACGGATAGTTTTTCCTCGATGGTTTTTGACGATGCTACCATGGAAGCCCGGCTTCCCAAGGATACCTACAGGATGCTCCAGCGCACGATCAAGCAGGGAAAGCATCTTGACCTCAGCGTCGCGAATGTGGTTGCCAATGCCATGAAGGATTGGGCAATCGAAAAAGGCGCCACCCACTTTACCCACTGGTTCCAGCCCATGACCGGTGTGACAGCCGAAAAGCACGACAGCTTTATTTCCCCCAAGGACGGCGGCAGGATCATCATGGAATTTTCCGGCAAGGAGCTGATCCGGGGCGAACCCGACGCGTCCAGCTTCCCCTCCGGCGGTCTGCGTGCCACCTTTGAGGCAAGAGGCTATACCGCCTGGGACGCCACAAGCTACGCCTTCATCAAGGACGGCGTTCTGTGCATCCCCACCGTGTTCTGTTCCTACGGCGGCGAAGCGCTGGATCAGAAGACCGCGCTGCTGCGCTCCATGGAGACCATTAACCGGCAGGCGCTTCGTGTGCTGAAGCTCTTCGGCAACGAGGATGTGACCTCCGTCAAAACCACCGTGGGCCCGGAGCAGGAGTATTTCCTCATTGACAAGGCCCAGTATGACAAGCGGAAGGATCTGATTTACACCGGCAGAACCCTGTTCGGTGCCAAGGCGCCCAAGGGTCAGGAGCTGGACGATCATTACTTCGGCGCCATCAAGCCCAGAGTGGCTGCCTTCATGAAGGAGCTGAACGAGGAGCTGTGGAAGCTGGGTGTGCTTGCCAAGACCGAGCACAACGAGGTCGCGCCGGCGCAGCACGAGATGGCGCCCATTTTCACCACCACCAACATTGCCGCCGACCACAACCAGCTCACCATGGAGCTGATGCAGAAGGTTGCCAAGCGCCACGGTCTGGTGTGTCTGCTCCACGAAAAGCCCTTTGCGGGGGTCAACGGCAGCGGCAAGCACAACAACTGGTCGATTTCCACCAACACCGGCATCAACCTGCTGGAGCCCGGCGAAACCCCTTACGAAAACGCCCAGTTCCTGCTGTTCCTGTGTGCCGTGATCAAGGCGGTTGACGAATACCAGGATCTGCTGCGAATCTCGGTGGCTTCCGCCGGCAACGATCACCGTCTGGGTGCCAACGAAGCGCCGCCCGCCATTGTTTCCATGTTCCTGGGCTCGGATCTGAGCGAGATCCTGGATGCCATTGAGCAGGACACCCCCTATGACAGCAAGGAAAAGGAAGTCATGCGCATCGGTGTCCACACCCTGCCCAGGTTCCAGAAGGACGCCACCGACCGAAACCGCACCTCTCCTTTTGCCTTCACCGGCAACAAGTTCGAGTTCCGTATGCTGGGCTCCTCCGAGTCCATCTCCTGCGCCAACACCGTGCTGAACACCACCGTTGCCGAGGAACTGCGTCAGTTTGCCGATGTTCTGGAAGGGTCTTCGGACTTTGACGCGGATCTGCACGAGCTGATCCGCAAGACGATCCGGGAGCATAAGCGCATTATTTTCAACGGCGACGGCTACGACGAAAGCTGGGTAGCGGAAGCCGGGAGGCGGGGGCTGCTGAACCTGAAGACCACCCCCGATGCCCTGCGCCATATGCTGGATCCGAAGAACCTGGCGCTCTTTACCTCCCACAAGGTTTTCAGCGAGACCGAGCTGGTTGCCCGCTATGAGGTGAAGCTGGAAAACTACTGCAAGATCGTGGGAATCGAGGCCGCTACGATGCTGGATATGGCGAAGCGGGATATTCTTCCTGCCATGAGCGACTATTCTTCCCAGCTCGCCCAGGCCGCAAGCGCAAAGCTGGCTCTGATCCCCGGGCTGGACTGCGGCTATGAGAAAGACACCGTAGCGGCACTATCTGCCCTCATGGGCGCTGCCTACCGTGCGGCGGGGAAGCTGGAGGCAGATCTTGGCGCTTCCAGGGAAATTGCCGACACCCCAGCCCTTGCCGATTTCTACAAGGACACCATTATTCCGGATATGCGCGTCCTTCGTGCCGCCG
Organism: Faecousia sp.; assembly: GCA_051867435.1. Lineage (GTDB taxonomy): Bacteria > Bacillota > Clostridia > Oscillospirales > Oscillospiraceae > Faecousia. The sequence continues at coordinate 16,751 of JBJDYP010000045.1, read as the reverse complement.
TGGATGAAATGGAAACCATGGCATCTTCCGAAAAGTGGCCCTATCCCTGCTATGGAGAGCTGCTTTTCGGCGTTCGATAATCCATCAAGCACTTCTTGGGAGGCGTATGCCTCCCAAGAAGACTTCACATTTTAAGGGGGAGCATATATGTGTTCCATAATCGGGTATCTCGGATCCTCCCTCACGGAGCAGGACATCCGCCATTTCTTTGACCGCACCCTTTCCCGGGGGCCGGATATGACCCGGATTGAGGATCTGGGCAATGGCTTTCTGGGGTTTCACCGCCTTGCCATCATGGGCCTGCAGGAGAGTGGTATGCAGCCTTTTACCCTGGGGAAAAACAAAGTGGTGTGCAACGGCGAAATCTACGGCTTCCGGAAGTGGAAGGAAGAACTGATGGAAAAAGGGTATTCCTTCCGCAGTGATTCCGACTGCGAGCTGCTGTTGCCGCTGTACGCGGAATACGGAACCGGGATGTTCCGGAAGCTGGACGCGGAATTCGCGCTGATCATTTACGACGGCGAATCCCAAAGCCTGATTGCCGCCAGAGATCCCATCGGCATCCGCCCATTGTACTACGGCTATGCGGAGGGAGAAATTCTCTTCGCCAGCGAAGCCAAAAACCTGGTGGGCCTGTGCGAAAAGATCATGCCCTTCCCGCCGGGACACTACTATAAAGACGGGGAGTTCATCTGCTACCGGGATGTCAGCAAACCCCTTTCCCTCTGCCATGACGATCTGGAAACCGCCTGCGGAAACATTCGGAAAAAGCTGATTGCCGGCATCGAAAAGCGGCTGGACGCGGACGCGCCTGTGGGCTTCCTGCTGTCCGGCGGTCTGGATTCCTCTCTGGTGTGCGCCGTAGCCGCAAGGCTTTCAGACAAGCCCATCCGGACCTTCTCCATCGGCATGGACATCGATGCCATCGACCTGAAATACGCCAAGCAGGTGGCAGATTACATCGGCTCCGACCATACGGAAGTCATTATTACGAAAGAGGATGTGCTGGAGGCGCTGCCCCATGTGGTGGCGCTGCTGGGCACTTATGATATTACCACGATCCGGGCATCCATCGGTATGTATCTGGTGTGCCGGTACATCCATGAACATACCGACCTGCGGGTGATTCTCACCGGAGAGATCTCGGATGAGCTGTTTGGCTACAAGTACACGGATTTTGCCCCTTCCCCGGAAGCATTTCAGAAGGAAGCGGAAAAGCGGATCCGGGAGCTTCATATGTATGATGTGCTGCGGGCGGACCGCTGCATCTCCGTCAACTCTCTGGAAGCCCGGGTGCCCTTCGGCGATCTGGACTTTGTGGAATATGTGATGGCCCTTGACCCCGCCATGAAGGTAAACACCTACGGCAAGGGAAAGTACCTGCTGCGCCACGCTTTTGAGGGCGATTATCTGCCCTACGACATTCTGATGCGGGAAAAGGCGGCATTTTCCGACGCGGTAGGTCACTCCATGGTGGACGATCTGAAGGAATACGCTGAAAGCCTGTATGGTGACGGCTGGCTCTCCAGGGCAAAGCGGTATTCCTTCGCGACCCCGTTTACCAAGGAAAGCCTGCTGTACCGGGAGCTTTTTGAGCGGTATTACCCCGGTCAGGCGGAAATGGTGGCGGATTTCTGGATGCCGAATAAGGCCTGGGCGGGCTGCAACGTGGACGATCCTTCCGCCAGAGTCCTGGCGAACTACGGCGACAGCGGCAAGTAGGCGGGTCATTGACCCTCGCCCGACCGTCACCGAACGATTTTTGGGAGGCAATCAAATGGAAGATTTTCAGGGTCACAGAACCCTTTACTCGGAAAACTTCGAGCACGATGCCTGCGGCATCGGTGCCGTGGTCAGCATCGACGGCATTGCCAGCCACGCCATTGTGGACGACGCGCTGACCATCGTGGAGCGGCTGGAGCACCGGGCAGGCAGGGATGCCACCGGGGAAGTGGGCGACGGCGTGGGTGTGCTGCTGCAGATTTCCCATTCCTTTTTCTCCGGCCTGGGCCTTGACCTGGGGCAGCCCGGCGACTACGGCGTGGGTATGTTTTTTCTGCCCCGGGATACCCTCCAGTGCCGCCAGGCGAAGAAGCTCTTTGAGGTGATCTGCTCCAAGGAAGGTGTGCGCTTTCTTGGATGGCGGGATGTGCCGGTAAAAGCGGAGATCCTGGGCGCGAAGGCCCGGCAGTCCATGCCCGTGATCTGCCAGTGCTTCGTGGAAAGACCGGCAAAGCTGGCAAGAGGGTTGGATTTTGACCGAAAGCTGTATGTGATCCGGCGGGTGTTTGAGCAGAGCAATGACGAAACCTATATCTGCTCCCTGTCCTCCAGAACGGTGGTCTATAAGGGGATGTTCCTGGTGCATCAGCTTCGGAAATTCTACCCGGATCTGCAGCAGGAGAGCTACAAAAGCGCCATTGCCATGGTGCATTCCCGGTTCTCCACCAACACAACCCCAAGCTGGGAGCGCGCGCACCCCAACCGTTACATTCTCCACAACGGCGAGATCAACACCATCCGCGGCAACGCGGACCGTATGCTGGCCCGGGAGGAGACCATGGTATCCGCCTGTCTGGATGAGGAGATTGACAAGGTGTTCCCGGTGATCGCGAAAACCGGCTCCGACTCCGCCATGCTGGACAACACCCTGGAATTTCTGATGATGAACGGCATCCCGCTGCCTCTGGCGGTGATGATCGCGATTCCGGAACCCTGGCGCAACGACGCCAGTATGTCCCGGGGCAAGCGGGATCTGTACCACTACTATTCCACCATGATGGAGCCCTGGGACGGCCCCGCTGCCATTTTCTTTTCCGACGGCGACATTATGGGTGCGGTACTGGACCGGAACGGCCTGCGTCCCGCCCGATACTATATTACGAAAGACCGCAGGCTGATTTTGTCCTCCGAGGTGGGTGTGCTGGATATTCCCGCGGAAGACATCCTGTGCAAATCCCGCCTGATGCCCGGCAAGATGCTCCTTGTGGACACCCTGCGGAAAAAAGTCATTTCCGACGAGGAATGCAAGTCGGCTTTTGCCGCCCGGCAGCCCTATGGCGAGTGGCTGGACCAGTACCTGGTGACCCTGGAGCAGCTTCCCGTCCCCAATAAGAAGGTTCCCGTGTACCCCCAGGAGATCCGGGATAAGCTGTACAAAGCCTTTGGCTATACTTACGAGGACATCAACGATGCCATTCTGACCATGGCGAGATCCGGCTCGGAGAAGATCACCTCCATGGGAACGGACATTCCCCTGGCGGTGCTGTCCGAAAAGCATCAGCCCCTTTTCAACTATTTCAAGCAGCTCTTTGCCCAGGTGACCAATCCGCCCATCGACGCGCTTCGGGAGGAGATCGTCACCGACACCACGGTCTACATCGGCTCTGACGGCAATCTGCTGCAGGAAAAGGCGGAAAACTGCCGGGTTCTGCAGATCCGCAATCCGATCATCACCTCTGTGGAGCTGATGCAGATTCGTGCCATGAACCGCCCCGGCTTCAAAATCGAGACGGTTTCGCTGCTGTATTACAAGAATTCCTCTCTGAAAAATGCCCTGGACCGGCTCTTTGTGGAGTGCGACCGGGCATACCGGGACGGTGCGAATGTGATCATTCTCTCCGACCGGGGTGTGGATGAATACCATGTGGCAATCCCCTCCCTGCTGGCTGTTTCCGCCGTTGAGCAGTATCTGGTGCGAACCAGGAAGCGGACTGCGGTTTCCATGATTCTGGAAAGCGCGGAACCCCGGGATGTACACCATTTCGCGACCCTGCTGGGCTATGGCGCCCGGGCCATCAATCCCTACCTTGCCCAGGAATGCGTCATGGAGCTGGTGGAGAAGAACCGGCTGGACAAAGACACCCATCAGGCCATTGCCGACTACAACAGCGCCGTGCTTCACGGCATTGTAAAGATCGCCTCCAAAATGGGCATTTCCACCCTGCAGTCCTACCAGTCCGCCCAGATCTTTGAAGCGGTGGGCATCTGCAGGGAGGTCATCGACGAATACTTCACCAACACCGTCAGTCCCGTGGAGGGCATCGGTCTGGCGGAGATCGGCGAGGGTGTCCAATGGCGGCACAACCACGCCTTCGATCTGCTGGATCTGGGTGTGGATACCACCCTGGACTCCACCGGCACCCACAAGCTCCGCAGCGGCAGCGGTGCCGAGGATCATATGTACAATCCCCGGACCATCATTGCCCTGCGGGAAGCGGTGCGCTGCGGCTCCTATGAAAAGTTCCGGGAGTATACCGATCTGGTGGACGATGAGCGGAAGCCCCACACCCTCCGGGGACTGATGGAATTCAACTTCCCGGCGGAGGGGATCCCCCTGGAGGAGGTAGAGCCTGCCAGTGAGATCGTCAAGCGTTTCAAAACCGGTGCCATGTCCTACGGTTCCATCTCCGAGGAAGCCCACACCTGCATGGCCGTCGCCATGAACACCCTGGGCGGAAAATCCAACTCCGGGGAAGGCGGCGAGGATCCCGCCCGGTACGGAACCGATAAAAACAGCGCCATCAAGCAGGTGGCATCCGCCCGTTTTGGCGTCACCAGCGCCTACCTGAACAGCGCGAAAGAAATTCAGATCAAGATGGCTCAGGGCGCGAAGCCCGGAGAGGGCGGTCATCTGCCGGGAGGCAAGGTATACCCCTGGATCGCCAGGACCCGGTATTCCACCCCCGGCGTCTCCCTGATTTCCCCGCCGCCTCACCACGATATTTATTCCATCGAGGATCTGGCGCAGCTCATCTACGACCTGAAAAACGCCAACCGGGATGCCCGGATCTCCGTGAAGCTGGTTTCCGAGGCCGGTGTCGGCACCATCGCCGCCGGTGTCGCCAAGGCAGGCGCGGGCTGCGTGCTGATTTCCGGCTATGACGGCGGCTCCGGCGCTGCCCCCAAAAGCTCGATCCACAACACCGGCCTGCCCTGGGAATTGGGTCTGGCGGAGGCCCACCAAACGCTGATCCGCAACGGACTCCGAAGCCGGGTGCGGCTGGAGACCGACGGAAAGCTCATGACCGGTCGGGATGTGGCCATTGCCTGCATTCTGGGCGCGGAGGAATTTGGCTTTGCCACGGCTCCCCTGGTTACCATGGGCTGCGTCATGATGCGGGTGTGCAATCTGGACACCTGTCCTGTGGGTATCGCCACCCAGAACCCGGATCTGCGGTGCAAATTCTCCGGCAGACCCGAGTATGTGATGAATTTCATGCTGTTCATTGCCCAGCAGCTTCGGGAAATCATGGCAAAGCTGGGGGTTCGCACAGTTGACGAGCTGGTAGGACGCACGGATCTGATCCGTCCCAGGCAAAACCGCATCACCCACCGGGCAGACACCATTGACCTGGGCGCCATCCTCTCCGATCTGCCTCCTGTGCATTACGCGGAGCAGGATCAGTTCGATTTTGAGCTGGAAAAAACCCTGGATATGGAAAAGCTCCTGCCTGCCTTTGCCGGCAGCTTCAAAAAGGGAAAGCCCCATAAAGAGCAGATCCGGGTCTCCAGCGTGAACCGCACCTTCGGCACCATTCTGGGCAGCGAGATCACCCGACGGTTCGGGGAGCAGCTTGCGGAAGACACCTACACCGTGGAATGCACCGGCGGCGGTGGGCAGTCCTTTGGCGCTTTCATTCCAAAGGGTCTGACCCTGCGGCTCACCGGCGATGCCAACGACTACTTCGGCAAGGGTCTTTCCGGCGGCAAGCTGGTGGTAAAGCCCGAGGAGAACGCCCGGTTTGCGGCAAAGGACAATATCATCATCGGCAATGTCGCCCTCTATGGCGCGACTTCCGGCAAAGCATTCATCAACGGCATCGCCGGCGAGCGCTTCTGCGTGCGGAATTCCGGCGCCACCGCCGTCGCGGAGGGCTGCGGCGACCACGGCTGCGAGTACATGACCGGCGGCAGAGTCGCGATCCTCGGCCCCACCGGCAAAAATTTCGCGGCAGGCATGAGCGGCGGCATCGCCTATGTGCTGGACGAAAACCACGACCTGTACCTGCGGCTGAATAAGCAGATGGTCAGCATGACAGCCGTTTCGGAGCGCCACGATGCCCAGGAGCTTCGGGGCATGATCGAGGCCCATGTGCGGGAAACCGGCTCTCCCTTCGGCAAGGAGATCCTGGCGCATTTTGAAGCTTACCTGCCGAAATTCAAGAAAATCATTCCTTTGGACTACCAGAAAATGATCTCCGCCATCGGTCAGATGGAGGAAAAGGGTATGTCCTACGAACAGGCAACCATGGAAGCGTTTTACGCTGTCCGCAAGGGCTAAGGAGGTGTCACTATGGGAAAACCAACCGGATTTATGGAATTTGGGCGGAGTGTGAACCCCTCCGTGGCGCCGCTGGAACGTATTCGGAACTTTTCCGAATTCCATCCTCCTCTGGATCTGCGGGAACGGACCCAGCAGGCCGCCCGGTGCATGAACTGCGGCGTGCCCTTCTGCCAGTCCGGCGTGAATTTCGGCGGCGGTTTCAGCGGCTGTCCCCTGCACAATCTGATCCCCGAGTGGAATGACGAGATCTATAACGGCAACTGGCAGGAGGCCCTGTCCCGCCTGACAAAAACCAACAATTTTCCGGAATTTACGGGCCGGGTCTGCCCCGCCCTTTGCGAAGCCGCCTGTACCTGCGGCATGAACGGGGACAGCGTAACCGTGAACAACAATGAGCTTGCCATCATCGAAATGGGCTTTGAAAAAGGCTGGGTCACCCCCCGGATCCCCCCGGTACGCAGCGGCAAACAGGTCGCGGTCATCGGCTCCGGCCCCTCCGGTCTGGCTGTGGCGGATCAGCTCAACCATCGCGGTCATAAGGTGACGGTTTTCGAGCGGGAAAGCAGACCCGGCGGTCTGCTGATGTTCGGCATCCCCAACATGAAGCTGGACAAAGGCATTGTCGCCCGGCGCATCCGGCTGATGGAAGCCGAGGGTGTGGAATTCCGCACCGGCGTGAATGTGGGCGTGGATATTTCCGCGGAGGAATTGCTGGCGCGGTTTGATGCCGTCGTGCTGTGCTGCGGCGCGAAAACCCCCAGAGACCTGAGCGTTCCTGGCCGGGAAGCCGATGGCGTACACTTCGCCGTGGATTATCTGACTGCCGCCACGAAAAAGGTCATCGGAGAAACGGAAGCGTTCGCAATCACCGCAGAGGGAAAAAATGTGGTCATTGTAGGCGGCGGTGATACCGGCAACGACTGTCTGGGTACCGCCATCCGGCAGGGATGCCAATCCGTCACCCAACTGGAGATGCTGGGCAGACCACCGGCTGAGAGAGCGGAATCCAATCCCTGGCCCCAATGGCCCAGAGTGCTGAAAACGGACTATGGCCAGCAGGAAGCCATTGCGGTATTCGGCAGCGACCCCAGAATCTACCAGACCACGGTCAAGCGCATCTGCCCGGACGAAAGCGGCCGCATCGCATCCATTGAGACCGTGCGCCTGGAACCGAAGACGGAGAACGGCTCCACGGTTATGGCAGAGGTTCCGGGCAGCGAGGAAACCCTCCCCTGCCAGCTTCTGCTGATCGCGGCAGGCTTTGTTGGCTGCCAGAGTGATATTGCGGAGGCGTTCGGGATTCCCCGGGACGGAAGGGGAAATCTGATCACCCAGGGGTATCGCACCGAAAAAGACAGAATATTCGCCGCGGGTGATTGCCGCCGGGGTCAGTCCCTTGTGGTCTGGGCCATCGGGGAAGGCCGTGCCTGCGCCAAGGAAGTGGATGCCTGCCTCATGGGCTACACCAATATGCTGTAACGCGCAGGCTTTCCCGGGATTTCTTGTTTAATATGCTGTATTTCCCCTTGACAAATTTGGTAATATCTGCTATTCTGTTTGCATAGGACAAAGGCGTCTGAAGGAAACCTTCAGACGCCTTTGTCTGATTCAGACTGGACAACGACGTCTTGCAAAAGCTGCTTGGTGTCGCTGTCTGTTTTTATTTTTGGGAAGGAGAAGAGAAAATGACTGTTGAATTTTGGTTTTTGATTGGTGCCGCATTGGTGTTCTGGATGCAGGCAGGCTTTGCCATGGTGGAAACCGGCTTCACCCGGGCAAAAAACGCCGGCAACATCATTATGAAAAACCTGATGGACTTCTGCATCGGCACGGTGGTGTTTTCCCTGTTGGGCTACACCCTGATGATGGGCGAGGATGCCCTGTTCGGGCTGATCGGCATCCCCAATATGGATCTGTGGACGAATTTCCGTGCCTTCATTGCCAGCCCTGCTGACGGCAGCTTCACCGGCGCGTCCACATTTGTGTTCAACCTGGTGTTCTGTGCGACAACGGCTACCATTGTCTCCGGTGCCATGGCAGAGCGGACGAAATTCTCCGCGTACTGCGTCTATTCCGCAGTGATTTCCCTGTTTGTCTACCCCATTGAGGCCCATTGGATCTGGGGTGGCGGCTGGCTTTCGCAGATTGGATTCCATGACTATGCCGGCTCCTGCGCCATTCACATGGTAGGCGGCATTGCGGCTCTGGTTGGTGCCATTTTCCTTGGCCCCCGGATTGGCAAGTATGTAAAGGATGCCTCCGGCAAGGTGGTCAATGTCAACGCCATTCCCGGTCACTCCATTACCCTGGGTGCCCTTGGCGTGTTCATTCTCTGGCTGGGCTGGTACGGCTTCAACGGCGCTGCCGCCACCTCCGTTTCGGAGCTTGCCTCCATCTTCCTGACCACCACCATCGCTCCCTCTGTGGCAACCGTGGTCACCATGGTCTATACTTGGCTCAAGAACGGCAAGCCCGATGTTTCCATGTGCCTAAACGCTTCTCTGGCAGGCCTGGTGGGCATCACCGCCGGCTGTGACGCCATGGACGCGCTGGGCGCAAGCATTGTGGGCGTTGTGTCCGGCATTCTGGTCGTTGTGGTCGTGGAAGGTCTGGATCTGAAGCTGCACATCGACGATCCCGTGGGTGCCGTGGGCGTACATATGGCCAACGGTATCTGGGGCACCATCGCCGTGGGCCTGCTGGCGACACCCGATGCGCCTGCCGGTCTTTCCGGTCTGCTGTACACCGGCTCTTTCCGTCAGTTGGGACTGCAGCTTCTGGGCTTTGTAGCCGTGGCAGTTTACGCCGCTGTGATGATGGTCATAACCTTTGCCGTCATTGGAAAGTTCCATGGCCTTCGTGCCTCCGCTGAGGAGGAAATCACCGGTCTGGACATCACCGAGCACGGGCTGCCCAGCGCATACCCCGATTTTGCTCCTGCCGTAAACAAGTATAGCGCTTATGCGCCGGAGACGGGCATTACCGCCGTAGCAGCCGATGTGCCTGTGGCGGAAGCCATTCCCGTGAAAAAGGTACCCTCTTTCACGGAGGGCGAGCCTAAGTTTACCAAAATCGAGATTATCTGCAAGGAATCCCGCTTCGATGCGCTGAAGAACGCGCTCAGCAGCCTGGGAATCACCGGCATGACGGTATCCCATGTATTGGGCTGCGGTGTACAGGGCGGCAAGCCGGAATACTACCGTGGTGTCGCCGTAGAAACCAACCTGCTGCCCAAGGTACAGGTTGACATCGTGGTCAGCAAGGTGCCCGTGAGAAGCGTGATCGAAACCGCCAAGAAGGTTCTTTACACCGGGCATATCGGCGACGGCAAAATCTTCGTGTACGATGTGGAGAATGTGGTAAAGATCCGCACCGGCGAAGAAGGCTACGATGCCCTGCAGGATGTGGAATAAGAAATAATCAAAACCACCATGAAATGATGACGCAAGAAAAAAGGCAGCCGAACGGAAAACCTCCTGTCTCCGTCCGATGGGCTGCCTTTTTTCTGCGCTTTTCAGAAAATGGATATGGTGCGAAATCCTTCGCTTATTGATTGTTTTGGAAGCCTCACTCTTTCTCCATACAGAAGTAATGCCATTGTCCGCCGGCTTGTACCCGGGCGACCCGGACACCGAACACTTCATCCAGCACCCCCGCGTCAAAGACTTCCCCGGGTGTTCCCTCCATGACCGCAGCCCCCTCCCGCATCAGCAGGATCCGGTCTGCGACCGCAAGCGCATGGGGCAGGTCATGGAGAACCATAATCACATACTTGCCGGAATCGGCAAGCTCTCTGGCCTGCCGCAGCATTTGCAGTTGGCAGGATACATCCAGATAGGTGGTCGGTTCGTCCAGGAGAATGATGTCGGTATCCTGGGCCAGTGCCATGGCGATATATGCCTTTTGCCGCTGACCGCCGGACAGGCAGCTCAGCGGCTGCTGGGCCAGCTCCCGGATCCGCATTTGTTCCATCACCTTTTCGGCGGCCAGATAATCCGTTTCCCGATAGCGGCGGGGATAGTTGAGATAGGGAAACCGTCCGTGCAAAACCAGGCGCCCTACGGTAATGTCCGGGATCTGCCTGTTCTGCGCCAGATAGGCCGCTTTTTGTGCCGCCTGTTTGGAGGATAACGCCAGCAGGTTCTCTCCGTCCAGCAGGATTTGCCCGGAGGTCACGCTCTGGATCCCGCAAATCGTTTTGAGCAGTGTGGATTTTCCGCAGCCATTGGGCCCCAGGATCATGGTGATCTGCCCCGGAGCGGCACGCAGCGACACCCCGTGCAATACCGTTTTCCCATCGTAGCCGCTGCAAACATCACGAATTTCAAGCACGGCTGTGTCCCCCCTTTCCCCGGATCAGAATCAGCAGGAAGAACGGCGCGCCGAGAAATGCCATGAGGATCCCCACAGGCAGCTCATAGGGGGCAAAGACGATTCTGGAAAGGGTATCGCACAGTGTCACAAAGCCCGCGCCAAACAGGGCGCTCAGAGGGATCAGGTGCCGCGCCTCCCCGGTGGCGACCCGCCGGACGGCATGGGGCACCAGAAGCCCCACAAAGGACAGCAGTCCCGCGATGCTGACCGCCGCTCCCGCCAGCGCCGCCGCCAGCATCAGAAACAGCGTCCGCGTCACCCCGGTATTCATACCCAGGCTCCTGGCGCTCTCATCCCCCAGTGTCAGCACATCCAGCTCGTTGGACAGGGTATACAGCAAAACCAGCGCAGACAGGATCAGGACCGCCGCGGGAATCAGTTTCGGATAGGTGACCGCGGAAAAATCCCCGACCTTGAAATCGTTGCGCAGGATACTCACATTCGGCACAAGGGTCGTCACCGCGTCGGAGACCGCGCTCAGCAGGCTGTTGATGGCCACACCCATCAGGATCACGGTGCCTCTTGAGGCACCCCATTTTTTCGCGCCGAAGCTCACGACCATGACCGTGCCAAAAGCGCCCGCGAACGCGGACAGGGACAGTCTCCAGCCGCCCGCGATGCCGGCTGCCGCGCAGAGCGTCACCGCCAGTCCCGCGCCGGCGTTGACACCGATAATGCTGGCGGAGGCAAGCCGGTTTGCCAGCACCCCCTGCAGCACCGCGCCGGACACCGCCAGCGCCGCGCCGCAGATCAGGCTGGCAGCCACCCGGGGGAGCCGCACATACAGCAGGATCCTTGCTGCCGTGCCGGACGCCTCCGTCCCCCGGATCACATGGATCCAGTCCGATATGCCCAGCCGGGTCGCGCCCAGCAGAACGCCCAGCAACGCGGAGAGCAAAAGCAGCCCCACCCCAATGGCATAAACAGATCCGATACCCGGTTTATTCTTTCGTAAGTGTTTCATACAGCTTTTCATAGGCCTCTGCCCAACGATCATTGGGTTTCAGGTTGAACAGTGTCTTGTCCATCTGATAGATTCTGCCTTCCCGGATGGCCCCCAGGGAGCTCCATGCGGGGTTTTCCTGGATCATGGTCTCCAGCACCGCCATAGCCCCTTCGGTGTCGCTTCCCATGGTGACCACAAAAATGCGGTAGGGCTCCGCCCGGAGCACCGCCTCCACACTTAAGTTGTCCAGCAGCGTCTCATCGCTGTCCGCAATGTTGACACATCCCATATCGGCAAGCATCTCTCCCAAAATGGTGCCCTGGCTTCCCTTTGCCTTGATGGTGCTTGCGGATGCCCGGATCAAAAGGACGGTACGCTCCCCGTCCGGAATGGGCAGCGCCCCGTACTGGCTTTTGATCTTCTCAATCCGGGTCTGGAGCTGCAGGCCGTTTTGGTCGTAAAGGTCTTTCCGCCCGGTGATCTCCGTGCAAATATCCAGCATTTCCAGATAATCCCCGAAATGATCCACATCGAAATACGCCACCGTAATGCCCGCCGCTTCCAGGGTCTCCCGCATTTCCACATTGCTTGCGGTGGAAGCGCTGGCAAGCACAAAATCGGGATTCGCGGACAGGAGCAGTTCCAGACTGGGGGAATGGGCGCCGCCGATGTTCACCGCGCCGTCCAGCTCCAGCCCAAAATCGTCCCACGCGTCATCGGCGGCAGCACAGAGCGTACCGCCCGCCAGCGTCCATACATCCGCGAAGCTGCCCAGCAGCGCTGCAACCCGCTCCGGGTTCTTTTTCACCGAAACCGTACGCTCCAGCGCGTCAGTAAAGGTCACGGCATCCCCGCCTGCCCCGCCTTCCACGGCGGTACCACAGGCTGAGAGGAGAATTGCAAGCAAACAAATCACAGCGATCAGAGAACGCTTCATTTTTCATTCACGCCTTTCAAAAAAAGTATCAAAAAAGGACTGCACAGCGGAGAAAAGAGCGCAAAATCCCCACAGGTTTGTTTGCATGACCTGTGGGGATTTCGTTTTAACGCCCTTTCACTGCTTCTGTGCAGTCCGGCAGAATCCTGACAGGGGATCGGAATATATTAGCAGGTTGCGCCGCCCTTGACGGTCTTCTTCAGGACGGCTTCCTTGTCGATGGAGTCGCTCAACAGCTTCTCGTTGACATACTCGAAGCCCAGACGGGCAACGGTGTCGGCAAACCGCTCGCCGGAGATGCCCTCGTCACGGAACAGCAGGATTGCCTTCTCGATCACATCCATCACCTCTTCCTCGGTGGTGAAGAGCTTGGTCAGGGCAATGCCGTGGGCAACCTTCTTGCCCCAGCGGCCGCCGATGAGGATCTTATAGCCCTCCTGGTACTCCTCCAGCGCGCCGAAGGGGCACTTGCCCTTGCAGCGGCCGCAGTTGTTGCACGCGTTGGGGTCGATGTGGATCTTTCCGTCCACCATCTGCGCGGTCTTGATGGGGCAGGACTTTTCCACCTGGCAGATCTTGCAGCCACGGCACTTGGAGAAGTCCACCATGGGAACCCGCTGACCCACGATGCCCAGATCGTTCAGGTCGGGCTTGACGCAGTTGTTGGGGCAGCCGCCCACAGCGATCTTGAACTTGTGGGGCAGGGTCACGCCGTGGTAGCCAATGTAGAACTTCTCGTGGATCTGATCCGCCAGACCGAAGGTGTCGATGAGACCGTACTGGCAGGTGGTACCCTTGCAGGAAACCACGGGACGCACCAGGGAGCCGGTACCGCCGGTGAGCAGGCCGTGCTCGCCCACAAAGTCGATCAGGCTCTGGATGTTCTCGTGCTTGACGCCCTGGATTTCCAGCGTCAGGCGGGTGGTCATGGTCACTTCGCCGGAGCCGAACTTCTCCGCGGCTTCCGCAATGACCCGGTGCTCCTCGGAAGTGATCTTGCCGTTGCGGGTAATGATGCGGACATTGAAGACATCGGGGAACCGCTTGTCCTGGAGGCAGCCCAGAGCCTTGACCCGCTTGATCTCCTCGGGAGGCAGCTTTCCGCCCTCGAAGGCAACCTTCACATTGTTCACGAACAGACCGCCTTCCAGCGCCCGGGTATTGGTATAGCCGTAAGCTTTCAGACGGTTCTGCAGGAAGTAGCCCCGCTTGCCCTTGGCGCAGACCAGCAGGAGCTTGTCCTCCTTGCCCAGACCGTCAATGGGGCCGGTGACCTTCGCCAGATCCACCCACCTGGCGCCGGGAATGGCGGGTGCGGGGCTGACATCAATGATCTGATAGCCGCGGGCCTTGGTGGCGGCGTACTCGGCGGGGGTCATGCTCTCATACTCGCCGGACAGCTTGTTTTCCAGAATGTAGCAGGCCTGCACGAAAGGATGAATGGCAGTGGAGAAAGGCGGTGCGTAGGCGAAGCCCAGCGTATCGAAATCCTCCACCTTTGCGCCCATGGCGATGCCGGTGACGGCAATGTCCACCATCTTGTCCACGCTGCCGCCGCCCAGCACCTGAATGCCCAGCAGCCTGTGGCTTGCCTTGTCGGCAATGAGCTTGGTGACGAAGGTGGAAGCACCGGGATAGTAGTGGGCCTTGTCATCGGTAACGCAGGTGACCGTGATCACATCGTAGCCAGCAGATCTTGCCTGCTCCTCCGTCAGACCGGTACGGCCGGCATTGAGTCCCTCCGCCAGCTTCACCACACCGGTGCCCATGCAGCCGCCGTAGGGAACGTCACTGCCGGTGAGATTCTTGGCAAGCAGACGTCCGGTAATGTTGGCAGTGGAGCCCATGGCAGACCACTGACCCTTGCCGGTGATCCGGTTATATACCTGTGCGCAGTCACCCACGGCGTAAATGTCACTGAGGTTGGTTCTCTGATACCGATCCACCACAATGGTACCCTTGAACATCTCGATGCCGGAATCCGCCAGGAATCCGGTTGCGGGACGGACGCCGATGGCCATGACCACCACATCGCCCTCAAAGGTGCCCACGCCGGTGCGGATCCCGGTGGCCTTCTCCGCGCCCAGAACCTCCTCCAGACCTGCGCCGGTGACCACGCGGATGCCCCTGGACTGGAGCTGACGGCGGATGTACTCGGCAACCTCCCCATCGAACAGGTTGGGCATGACCTGAGATGCCATATCCACCACGGTGACCTTCAGACCCTTGGAAAGCAGATTCTCGGCAATTTCCAGACCGATGAAGCCGCCGCCGACCACAACCGCGCTGCGGCACTTGTTGTCGTCCACATAGGCACGCAGACCAATGGCATCGTCAGGGGTACGCATGGTGAACACGCCGGGCAGGGTCGCGCCGGCAACGTTGGGAACGAAGGGAACCGCGCCGGTGGCGATGACCAGCTTGTCATAGCCCACGACCTCACCGTTGGCGAAACGCACCGTCCTGGCAGCGGGATCCACGGACACGGCTTCCATGCCGGTCTTTACTTCCACGCCGGTCAGAGCGGTGTATTTGGCGGGGGTATTGACGATCAGCTCGTCCCGGGTCTCGATGCTGCCGCCCACATAGTAGGGCAGTCCGCAGCCGGCATAGGAAATATCCCGGCTCTTGGTGTAAACGGTGACTTTGGCGCTGCGGTCCTGGCGCATCAGCTTTGCCGCGGTCTTGGTGCCGGCAGCAACGCCGCCAATGACAACAATGTGCATATGCTTTTCTCCTTTTTGTATAATAAATGATTCAGCCAAGGGATCCGGCGGGCAGAAAAGCAGGGGCGCAGCCATACGATGCTGCCCTTTTTTGTCCAAAAGGACGATTTCTGTATTGATTATAGCATAGGCGTTGTGATAAAATCAATCTAAATAACAATAATGATTTGATAAGATTTACTTATCATGGAGGGCATATGCTGGATCATCGAATCGACACGTTTTTGCTGCTTTGCAATCTCATGAACTTCCGGAAAACCGCGGAAACGCTGGGGATCACCCAGCCCGCGGTGACCCAGCAGATCCGGCAGCTTGAGCGTACCTACGGCTGCAAACTGTTTTCCTATGAGAATCACAAATTGATCAAAACCCGGGCGGCTGTCCAGCTTGAGCAGTATGCCCGGGCAGCGAAGCTCAGCGAACACGATCTGCGGGAAAAGCTGGCCGACCAGCAGATCAACACCCTGCGCTTCGGCGCCACGAAAACCATCGGTGACTACTTCCTGGAGGATCATATCTGCAAGTTTCTGGGCAAAAAGGAAAACGCGCTGACGCTGATTGTGGATAACACAGAGCATCTTCTCAAATCGCTGGAGGCCAACGAGCTGGATTTTGCCGTGGTCGAGGGCTTCTTTGACAAAAACCGCTTTGACAGTGTCCTGCTGCGGCGGGAACCCTTTGTGGGGATCTGCCGGAAAGACCACCCCTTCGCCGGGCAGGAGGTCACCATGGACGCGCTGCTGCAGGAGACCATCATCCACCGGGAGGACGGATCCGGAACCCGGGCAATTCTGGAGCAGGAGCTGCGGGGCTATAACGAGTCGCTCCAACGGTTTCAGCGGCACATCTGCATTTCCAGCTTTAAGCTGATTCTGGATCTGGTAAAGCGGGGCTTTGGCATCTCCTTTGTATATAACATCCTCGCCGATTCCGACCCGGAGCTTGGCAAGTTTTCGATCAAAGGGGAGTCCGTGGTGCGGGAATTCAACATCGTTTATCTGAAATACGCCGACGTCCAGGAAAAAATCCGCTCATTTCTGCTCCCGGATGCAGGCAACACGCCGGCTGGCGAAGGCTGATCCATCAAATTCCTATTTGGTGCTATTTGGAATTCAGCTCATGATCCCGTAGCTTTCCCCTATACAAGTACCACATAAAGAAGCTGACAACGCAAAAGTCAACGGAGGATCCCATTTCTGGAATCCTCCGTCTTTCGCGGCCTGTGTCGCTCCCAACCAAAAGCGTCAATCAAAAGCAGCTTATTCTCCATCGAAGTTTTTGCGAAGATATTTCTGAGGTTCCTTGGGAGTAAACATAACCGGATAATTCACCGCCGTATCCTGCTTCATCATCGGATACATGATTGCTCTCGATGATGATCGTGTACGGTGTAGCCGGGGTGTAATGATTGTCCGGCGGTGCCCCCCGCCTTTTCACGCAGGGCTCTACGGTCTTTTTGCCCCGCAGCTTTCGCAGAAGTTG
>JBJDYP010000044.1:0-11626 GCA_051867435.1 Faecousia sp. | reverse complement strand
ACGGATTGCAAATATCTGTTGGAGATGCATCAACGGATCAAAACAGCCTTGCAGTTTCCTTCATACTACGGAAGAAACTGGGACGCGTTCTGGGATAGCTTAACCTATGAAAGTCCCGTAGATTTCGTGGAGATTCACGGAGAACATACAATGCCCAGGAATTTGTTACCTTCTTTGGACAAACTGCATGGAATACTTGAGGAAGTAAAACACAAGCGGGAAGAACTGGGTTGGGAATTCGGTTATAAGATTGTAGACTGAGGAAAAGCGTGGGCATTGCCCACGCTTTTCCTTCGTAAGTCATTTGGTTTGGGATTATGCTGTCGTGTAGCGGAAACATTTTTGTCAATCACCCCACGGTGATTTGTGCGAATATTGTTGGTTATTGCACAGCTTCCAGCATATTTTCAATGAAAATGCCGTATCCGGTATCCGGTTGGTTAACAAGAACATGGGTCACGGCGCCCACCAGCTTGCCATCCTGAAGAATGGGACTGCCCGACACGCTGATTTCAAGTAGGGGACAAAAGAAATTTGTGTTTTTCTGCGGTTTTTATGCGTATTTTAAGGTAAAAGGCGGGTTTTTACATAGCTCAACCAGAATCCCTAAGTTGACATAGATGAAATGTCGAAAACACCTTTTTTAAGCTTTCTCGCATTTTCGACAAATACTGATATTTGCCGGACCGTCGGTTTATTTGTTGCCGGACCGTCGGTTTATTTGTTGCCGGACCGTCGGTTTATTTGTTGCCGGACCGTCGGTTTATTTGTTGCCAGCACTTTTAATCGAATGCAATATATGATATAATCATTATAATGTTTCGAATGCATAAAAAGGAGAAAGCATATGTATCATTTTCGCGATATTATCTGCTATAAATGTAACCACAAGTTTCTTCACCTTGCACATTCGATACCCGGTAATTCCTCCTATTACGAATACTATACAACTGATGCAGATGAGTTATTAGACTACGCAATATGTCCTAAATGTTCAACTGAAATGGTTATTTACAAGAATTCTCATATTGGTGTAAATCCAGATAGTGAGGGAATAATAAAGACACGCGTATATGGAATATAGATACAATGAAGGGGCTGTTGGTTTACAGCCCCCTCATTTCTATGCTGCTGCGTCCAGCATATTTTCAATCAAAATGGCATAGCCCGTGGTGGGATCGTTGACCAGAACATGGGTCACGGCGCCCACCAGCTTGCCATCCTGAAGAATGGGACTGCCCGACATCCCCTGGACGATGCCGCCTGTGGTCTCCAGCAGTCCGGGATCCGTCACACGGATCAGCATATCCCGTCCGTCTCCCCGGTTTTCCGGGTACAGCCGCAGGATCTCCACCGCGTACTCTCCCACGCACTGCCCCGAAACGGTGGAGCGGATCACCGCGTTCCCGGGGTGTACCTCCTGCCGCTGGGCCACGGGGATCGGCTCACCGGGCAGCGGCACACTGGCGGTGCCGAATACCCCGCGTTCCGTGTTGTTCGTCAGGATTCCCTGCACCTGTCCGTCGGTCAGCGCGCCCTTCAATTGTCCCGGCGTGCCGGCCTTCCCCTTTTTTACCGCCTGGACACCCGCGCCGAAGATCCTGCCCTCTTTCATGGGCAGCAGCTCCCCCTTGCTGTTGTTCACGCCGTGTCCCAGGGTACCAAACTGCCCGGAATCCGGGTCATACCAGGTCACCGTCCCCACGCCCGTGATGCCCTCCCGGATCATTACGCCCAGTTTGGGTCCTTCCGGCGTGGCGTTGGGCTCCACCCGGACGCTGCGCTCCTTCCCGCTGCGCTGAACCTCCAGCTCCACAAAACCGTCCGAGCAGCGCAGCGCCTCCTTCAGATCCGCAATGGACTCCACCCGGGATCCGTCCACGGACAGGATTCGGTCGCCGATCTGCAGGCCCGCATCCCGGGCGTTCTGTCCCAGCGTGTCGTCAAATGCCGCAATGATGACACTGCCGGAATCGATTTCCAGTCCAATCACCTGCCCGCCGGGCACCAACTGTGTATAGGCATCGGCGTGAAACACCATCGACGACACACACAGCAGCACCACGGCAAGCCGGATCCATGTTTTTTTCATCGCTTCCCCCTCCTTTTTCTCCGCAGACTTAATATGCCGCAAGATCGGGGCAGATAACCCCGTTAAAAGTCGAAAAAAGAGGGTTTATTTCCCATTTTTCACTTCGGAATGGTAATGGTAAGTACGATTTCCCGGTCGGTTTCCACCCGTTTGGACACCGCGGGGATCCCGGAAAGCTGGATTTTCGCGAGAGACTGGTTCAGGCTGTTGAGAAACGCCCCCACATTTGCCTTTTTTTCCTTTTTTTCGGTTTTTCCCGCCAGCAGCGCGTCGATATACTGCTCCGTTTTCGCCACGGACAACTGCTGTCTGCCAATGTGGGCCACCGCCAGCAGCTTTTCCTCCTCACCCTCCAGCCGAAGCAGCGCCCGGGCATGGCGCTCCGACAATCCCGCCTCCCGGATTGCCTGCAGCACCGCCGGAGAATGCCGCAGGATCCGCAGCTTGTTGGCAACGGCACTCTGGCTTTTGCCCAGCACCTTTGCCGCCTGCTCCTGGCTCATGGAACCGATCTCCAGCAGCCGGCTGATGGCTCTCGCTTCCTCCACAAAGTCCAGATCCTGCCGCTGCAGATTCTCCACCAGCGCCGCGATGCCGGATTCCCGGTCATCCATGTTCATGACGATGCAGGGGATCTCCGTCAGCCCCGCCAGGGCGGATGCCCGCAGACGCCGTTCCCCGCAGATCAGCTCATAATTCCCATCCACCCGCCGCACAGACAGGGGCTGCAGGATCCCGTGCCGGCGGATGCTCTCCGCCAGCTCCTCCAGCGCGCTTTCCTCGAACACCCTGCGCGGCTGCGCAGGGTTGGGACGGATGGATCTGGCAGGCAGGAACACCACCCGTCCCGTTTCCATATAGGTCTTTAGTCTGACACATTGCATTGGCTTTCCCCCTTGCCGGATTTGTGTCTTCATTTTACCTGCCGTACCCGGGGAAAAAACACGAAAGGATAGACCCCTGCCACGCAAAAATGCCGACTGCTTCCGCTAATTTTGTGCCTTTGCCCTGCGAAACGCCGTGGGTGCCGCCGAAAATCAGCGGCGCAGATCTTCCCCGTGGCCGGAGCGGATCACCGGCGGCTTCGGATCCTTCACTTCCCACTCCGGGGATTTCTTTTCTTCCTGTTTCATTTGCTTCCCTCCGAAAAACGTGTCAAAAAATAGGACAGGCTTTCGCCCGTCCTATTTTTTGCGTTTTTGATCCTTTTATCCCATGAGATCTCCCAGGATCTGCTCCATGGTTTGCGCGACGGAATAAACACGGTCCTCTGCCACAGGGCTTTCCAGCCCAACCTCCTCCGCGAAATACAGCAGATAGGATTCGTCGCTTTCCAGCACATCGGTGTAGGCTTTCAGACCGCTGCCCGGATCGTCCATCTCCATCTGGTAAATCTGGAATGCCACATCATTGGACACCACATAGCTGGGGATGTAAAACGGATAGGCATAAAAATGGGTCACCGTCACATAATAGCGGCTGTCCCAGCCCGGGTAATCCGTGCGGAATTCCCGGGCGGTCTGCACATAGAGCGCCCGAACATTCTCCGGGGTCAGCCGGTCATCCGGCAGCGCATAGACCCGCTGCTCAAAGCAGGCATAGCACGCCTGCTCCACATAGGTGCAGAGACAGTCCACCATCTTCCATCGGGTCAGTTCTTCGATCCGATCCTCGTCCCAGACGCCCTCCGTGTAGCAAAGGGTCAGATACTCCATGCCCTGGGAGAACACCTCTGCCACGTCCGTCCCGGCGCTGTAGCCCGATGTGGCATAGTCATTGCAGAAATGACCGAACTCGTGGGCAAAGATCAGCGCGTCGTCGGCTTCGCCGTAGGGGCAGGTGAACAGGAAGGGCATTTCATAGCTGTACAGATACAGCTCAAAGGAACTGTCGAATTTGTTTCTGCCGTAGGAAATGTCAAACAGCTCGTATTTTTTCATGAAGTCAAAGGCGGAGCGGATTCGTCCTCCCATGTTGGAGGCAGTGCCGGACAGATACTCCAGCGCTTCATCCTCGTCACAGTAGCTGAGGCCGCGGCTCCAGAAGCCGGAATCGTCCACCGCCGCGTAGATCGGGGACAGCACCCGGGCAATCTGTCCGTAATAGTGTTCCATGTCCTCCGGGGTATAATCCCGGGAAAATTGGGAAAGGTAGGCATATTCCGCATAGGAATCGAAGCCCAGCCGCGCGGCGATCTGCTTGCGCACCTTGACCAGCTCCACATACACCTCCGCCAGCGCGTCGTAGCTGCGGTCTAAGTCGCCGGAGCCCTCCGCCAGCTCATAATACCGGTTCAGCAGCTCCGTCTCCCGGTTATTCAGCTTCAAAAACGGCTGGTCCCACACGGATTCCCCCCGGTAGCCGTCAAAGAAGCCGGGGCCGAAATACTGTTCGTCTTCCAGTTCGTCCACCAGGTCGCTGTGCGCCGCGGCATAGTAAAAATCCTCCATTGCCGCGTCCACCTCCACGCTGCCCTCCATACAGGCCGCGTACTCCGCCTTCCAGTAGCTGTCCGCCACATTCTGGCAGTAGTGGATATCCGCCAGGGACAGCATGGTGTAATACAGGTCGTAGGCATCGTACAGGATCCAGAACTGGCTGATGATATCGTCCACTTTTTCGGTTCTTTCCACCACGCTCACCGCGTTGTCCTTCAGCTCCACAAACGCTTTGCTGTCCGGGCGCTCATAGGTGAGCTGGGAAAACTTCACATTGTTCTGTTGATTGATATATCCATCCAGGGTAAGAAGCAATTCCTCCACTTCGGCCGGCAGGGTGCAGCCGCACAGCAGCGTCAGCGCCAGCAGCAGCGAAACGAGGCACAGGATTTTGTTTCTCTTCACAGACCTTTCCTCCTTGTTTTTCTTTATGAATGGGTTTCGTCTTTGATTCACTCCGAAAGCATTTTCTGATACTGTACCTATAAATTACCACAAAAAGCCACGTTTTGCAACAAAAACAGCACGCCGGCAGGCGATTTCCGCAAAAAAGGAAATCCTCCGTACGCTGTGCGCGCACGGAGGATTCGTTTCTATCTATTCTTGAGATTTGCCGGTTTTACTCATGGAGCGTCTTCCATTTTATGCATTGAAATACATATCATAAACGACATAACCATGTATGCCAGCCAGCGACCCTTCATACGTCTCCTGGCACATCATGCATCGGGGTTCCTCCATTGGATATCCGCTGGTCGGGAAAATGTGAAATTCTGACGATGTCCGGAATCCCACCTGATTATAAAACCGGAAATTCCCCTCCACGGTGATTCCTTTATAGCCCAATTCTCTCACCTTCTCAATTCCCATCGTCAGCATTGCCGTTCCAATTCCCTGGCGAAAATAATCGGCATGAACGGATACTGGCGCCAGCATGACGATTTCGGAATCGGCTCCGTCCCCATGTCCTCCTTCTCTTGTGGGAGACAGCGGAAATTTGGAAAACAAAAAGTGTCCGACCACCTGATGATCCAATTCCGCCACAAAGGACAATTCCGGAATATAATATTTCGAGCCTCTGATTTCCTCCACCAGCGCAACGATATCGGTTCCGTCAGAATAGTTAGTTCCCTCCCGGAACGAACGCAAAATCAGAGAAACAATACTCTTATAATCCTTCGGTTCCTCCGGACGAATGGTGACCCTCTGATTCATCACGCAAGCAACCTCCTCTCCAATTTCATGGATTCCCGGCGTTTCCTGAATTTCGTGTCATGGATCAATGCGAAAACTACCGTCCCCGCGCCGTTTCTTTGACTTCTTTTCTTTCGGCAGATCTCTGATTGGCAATCAGAATGCCTAGGAAGATGAAGAAGGCAAACATACACCGCTGGTAGAACCAGATGTATTCCACCAGCCCTTCCACCGCCAGGGCTGCCAGGGATGCACAGCAGGCGATGCTGATCAGTCCTTTTTGCGTTCCGGGCGCGTAAGTATCCCGTCCGGCCCTGCCCACTGCCTTCAGCATCAGCGCCAGGAAGGACACCAGACCCAGCAATCCCATTTCCAGATCCAGCTCCAGATAGTGCATCTGGGAGTGGTACGCGCCGATCACCGCCTTGCCTACCGCGAATTCCGGGTAAACCGCCGCAAAGGTCTTGGGGCCGATGCCGATGCCGGTGAGCCAGTACAGCCGGCTGCCCAGCAGGGACAGCACACCCCGCCACAGGTCCAGCCGGTGGCTCGCGGAGGAATCCGCCGGGTTTCCGATGGTGGACAGCCGCACCAAAATGCTGTCGGGCAAAAACGGCACCGCCAGAATCGCCAGCAGCAGGAACGCCGGGATCAGCCGCTTGTTGCAGCACCAGACAAAGATCAGCACCGCCAGCGCCATGGCAATCCAGCCTGCCCGGGAATAGGTCCACACCATGGACAGCATGGGCAGCACCAGACCGCCTGCCAGGAGCCACCGCAGCCAGGGACGCTTCTCCGAGCCTGCCAGCGCGGCGCCAAGAGGCAGGAACATGAGGATAAATTCCGCCAGATTGTTGGGGTTGTCCAGGGTGGAGATCACCCGTCCCGGAACGCCCTTGTTCAGCGCCACGTCCGTAAACGAGGGATTCACCGCCACCAGGTTGAAAACATGCTGCACCACACCCCAGACACCCACCACCACCAGCGACACATACATAAAGTACAGCAGCCCCCGCAGCTTTTCGGGTTCCGCGAACCGGGAAGCGATGAGGTAGCACAGCAGGAAGGATGTGAGGAAAAACAGCAAAATCCGGATGCTGTCCTTTCTATTTGCCGAAAAAGGCACACTGATCACGCAGGCCAGCGCAAACAGCCAGAACCAAAGTCCCAGCTTGTGGGGCTCCATGGGCTTTTCCTGCCTCATGCCCCAGAGCAGGAAGCTCACCAGGAAGAACACCAGGGTGCCGCCCACCATGTAGAGATTGTTCCACTTTTCGTGGGGCACCGCGAAGCTGACACACAGGAACAGGCCAAACAGGAACTCAAACCGGAAAATCACGGATCCGGCGATGCTTCGCCGCGCCAGACCGCAGATCCGGGATTCCCGGATGCCCTTTCCGATCCCTCCGCCCAGCCTCAGCAGCAGATCCCCGATGCCATCCAGCAGCCCTGCGGCGCGGGACTTGCGAAACAGGGGATCCACCCTGCTCTCTCCAAAGAGAAAGCCCAGGATCACGCTGCCGCGGAGCCACTCCGTCACGGTCACATAGCACCGCCGAAGCAGGGAAAAGGCGGCAGAGCACAGCCACCAGGCATAGAGCCTGCCCAGAATACTCCCCTGCAGCATCAGCCAACCAGCTCCATATCCGCCAGTCGGCAGCTAACGCGAACCCTGCCCACGCAGATGGTATAGGTGCCGCCGATGCTGTAGGTGGTGCCGTTGACGGTAAAGCCGGTGTCCGTGTAGACGCCCGTGGCCTCGCTGGAGAAGGTCAGCTCGCAAAGATAGACCTCCGGCACCGCCACGATCTGACCGGATGCGCCGTCGTATTCATAGTGGATGCGGTCTTCCGTTTCGTAGGAGATCAGCTTTCCCAGGTCGTTTTTGGTGTCGAAATCCCGGACGCTCTGACCCGGCTCGGCCTTGCCCTGCACCACAATGGGCGCGCTGTCCACAAAGAAGGTCAGCTTCACCTTTGATTCGGTGCCAATGTCAGTCTGTCCCCCGGATCCCGTCAGCCCCAGCATCCGCGCGCCCAGCAGCGCCGCCGCGGCCACCAGGATCAGGATGATCAAAAAGTCGATCACATTGATTTTTCCGAACAGTTTTCCGTCACGAATCATGTTTTCATTCCTCCGTCAGTCAAAATAGGTTTTATATACGTCCAGCGCCAGCCGGTTCAGGTTGAATTTTTCCTCCACCTTTTTCAGCGCCGCGTCCGAAAGCTCCCTTTCCAGGGACTCCGTCTCCATCAATTCCCGGATGGCGCCGGCAAACGCCGCCGTATCTCCAAAGGGCACCACCCGTCCGCATACGCCGCCGGTCTCCACCAGGTCCCGGTTGCCGCCCACATCGGTGACGACACAGGGCAGCCCCGTGTTCATGGCCTCCAGAATACCGAAGCTCAGCGCTTCATTGCACCTGGATGAGCAGAGATACAGCGCCGACGAGGCCAGGATCTCCGGCGCGTCCGTCCGGTAGCCCAGCAGCCGCACCTGATCCTCCAGACCCAGCTCCCCGGCTCTTTGCCGGAGCCAGACTGCCAATTCCCCGTCGCCGGCGATGGCGCAGCAGAAGGGTCTTTCCGTTTTCGTTTTCAGCGCCGCCAGACTGTCCAGCAGGAAGTCCAGCCCCTTTTCCGGGGCCAGTCTTGCCAGCGTCGCCATGAGAAACACATTTTCCTCCAGCCCCAGCTCCCGGCGCAGCCCATCGGAGCAGCGGCGCTTTTTCGCGGGTTCGATGCCGTTATAGATCACCCTCAGCCGCTTCGTGCAGCCTCCGTTTTGCGCGAATACCTCCGCTGCCTCCCGGCACACGGCGATGACGCAGTCATCCTTCGGGGTAAACACCCTGTTCAGCAGCCGCCAGAGCTTCCCGGCGGGTGTGGTAAAATGCAGGGTATACACCACCCGGAGGGTGGGCAGCCTGCGCTTTGCCAGCAGCGCGATGACATTCTCCCGGGCGCACTGGGCATGGATCACCCCGATGCCCTTGTCCCGGCAGTAGTTCGCAAGGGTCCTCGCGGCAGACAGGGCATCCTTCCACTCCAGAGACAGCCGGAGGCTGGGGATCCCCGCGCGCTCCATTTTCTCGGAAAGCTCACCGGGGATGCCGTAGGCGAAATGGCATTGGGCGCCCTCGGGGGTCAGCAGCCGCGCCAGATTCTCCACATATTTTTCCATGCCGGCTTTTCCGGCGTAATTGATGAGATACAGTACCCTCATATCAGCGTCCCTTTCTCCGAACGGATGCCAGAAAATCCACCATGGGCGCGGTTTTCAGTACCCAGGACAGGGCAAAGTACACCGCCATGCCGAGCAGCGTGGGAATCAGCACCAGCAGCAATCTGGCACCGATGCTGCCGGAGGTCAGGCTGCGGGAGAGCAGCCGGTATACACCGTAAACCCCGGCACCCATGAGCAGCGAGGATACCGCCGTCTTTCCGGCGCACCCCAGGATCCCGCCGCCGAAGCCTCCGATTCTGCGGTAGAGCTTGCCGGTCAGGAACACTGTGCCGCAGATGGCGGCAATGGAATAGCCCAGGGGGATACCGGCGGCGCCCAAGGGCGTGAACTTGCTCAGCACATAGCCCACAATCAGATTGATAACCATGATGATCACGCCGGTGATGGCGGAGATCCCGGTAATTTTCAGGGAGTAGAACGCCCGGTCCATGATCTCCTTGATGCCCAAAAACACCACGCTGACGCAGTACATCATCAAAAACAGGTTTTCCGTGCGGATATCCTCCGGCAGCATCTTGCCGTGGAGGGAGATCAGCTCCAGCAGCGGGTGCCCCAGCACCAGCAGCCCCACCGTGATCGGGGTCAGCAGGAAAATCATGGCATTCACCGTGCCGGACAGGGTCTTCCGAAAGCCGGGCATATCATTTTCCGCCGCCCGGGCAGTCAGCGCCGGGTACATGACGGAGGTGATCGCCGTGACCAGGGTCAGCACGGAGCTTAAGATCAGGGTCTGGACAAAATTGAACAGCGACACGGAATTGGGCGCCACGTTGCTCATCATGGTGTTATTGAAGAGCATATTGAACTGGTAGGCGCTGGCGCCCAGCACCACGGGAACCATCATCCTGCCCGCGGTACGCAGATGCCCGGACTTGAGATCCACCACCGGGCGGAACCGGAACCCTGCCTTCCATCCGGGCACAATGAGAATGGCAGCCTGCAAAAACAGCCCCAGCACCACGGCGTACAGCAGCCCCGTCACGCCAAGCCTGTCCGCGAAGCAGGCCAGGTAAAGAAGCAGCACAATGCCGCTGGGGAGATTCACCAGCGCCGGAACCGCGAAATGCTCCAGCGACTGCAAAATTCCCTGATAGATGTTTGTCAGCGCGTAAAACAGCATGACGGGCATCATGATCCGCAGCGCCATGGAGGCGTAGTCCTTGTCCACGAACTCGGTGAACCTGGGCAGCACCCCGGACAGCGCCATGCCGCAGGCAATCAGCACCAGGGTGAACAGGGACGCCACGCAGATCAGGTTGGAAGCGAAGCGGTTGGCCTCCTCCCGCTGCCCCGTCACGCACAAGGACGCGAAAATCGGGATCACCACGCTGGACAGCCCCGTCCCGAAGCTCTGGAACAGGTAGTTGGGGATCTGAAGCACCCAGGAAAAGATGTTCAGTTGTTCATTTCCCGCGCCGAAGTAGGAAAGATAGGCCTGGTTTGCCACCAGGGACAGCAGTTTTCCCACCAGCATGATACACATCACGGCTCCGATGGAACCGAGCGGACTTCTTCGTTTCAAGCTTTTTCCTCCCGGAAGCATGGTTATTGTTCAGTATACCAAAAAATCCGGCAAAAAACAATCACTCCCCGCAAACTTTTCGCCTGCGGGGAGTGATTTTAAGGTTATTTAATACGCGACGCCCCAGTAGATCATCTTGTGGGCAGGCTTGCCGCAGCAGGCACAGGTATCGCCCAGATTCTCCTGCGCGAAGGGGATGCAGCGGGAGGACATACCGGCTTCTTCCTTCATGCGGATCTCGCAGGCTTCGTCCCCGCACCACATGGTCTTGATGAAACCGCCGTTGCGCTCCTGCAGCTCTCTGGCCTCCTCCACGGAATGGGCCTCGTAGATGTGGTCGGTCAGGTTCTTCTTTGCCTTCTCGAACATACCCTGGTGTACGGCTTCCAGCAGCTCCGCGACCTTCTCGTTCAGCTCGGTAAGAGCGACAAAGGTCTTCTCGCCGTTATCCCGGCGAACCAGCACGCACTGTCCGTTCTCCATGTCCTTGGGCCCGATCTCCAGACGCAGGGGCACGCCCTTCATCTCGTATTCGGCGCACTTCCAGCCCAGGGAATTGGAGGAAGTGTCGGACTTCACCCGGTAGCCGGCCTCCGCCAGCCGGGCACGCAGCTCCTCCGCCTTCTCCAGAACGCCGGGCTTGTGCTGCGCCACGGGCACCACGATGACCTGCACAGGCGCGATCTTGGGGGGCAGCACCAGTCCGTTGTTGTCGCCGTGGGTCATGATGATGCCGCCGATGAGACGGGTGGACACGCCCCAGGAGGTCTGGTGCGGGAACGCCTGCCGGTTGTTGGCATCGGTGAAGTGGATGTCAAAGGCCTTGGCAAAGCCGTCTCCGAAATAATGGGAGGTGCCGGCCTGCAGCGCCTTGCGGTCGTGCATCATGCACTCGATGGTGTAGGTGGCCTCGGCGCCGTTGAACTTCTCCTTGTCGGTCTTCTGTCCCCGGGTCACGGGCATGGCCAGCACATTCTCACAGAAGTCGGCGTACAGGTTCAGCATCCGCTCGGTCTCCGCCTTGGCTTCCTCCGCGGTGGCGTGCATGGTGTGACCCTCCTGCCACAGAAATTCCCGGTGGCGCAGGAAGGGACGGCTGGTCTTCTCCCAGCGCAGGACGCTGCACCACTGGTT
>JBJDYP010000043.1:0-2661 GCA_051867435.1 Faecousia sp. | reverse complement strand
TGGGAAATACATACAGTATTCCTCCGCTTTCAGAACTTTCGGCTGAGCCAAAATCTTCTGCCGCCAGCGCTTGCCGATTTATTCAGAGCTTCCATAGAAAGAGAGAGGTATTATGGGCGGATTACTTGCGTTTTTGGGCGGTTTTCTGGCAGTTGCGCTGTGCGTTTTTCTGCTGGTATCGACCGTGAAGAAAAAACTGCGCCGGTTTACCCGGCAGGCCTTCGGCACGGCGGATCTGGGGAAGGTGGTTTCCATGATGGATCTGGATTCGGATGAACAGCCCAAATCCATCAGCGCCTGTGACAGCATCCTGCTGCCGCGGATCCTGAAGGACTTCCCGGACTTCGACCCGGGACGGGGGAAAGAGCTGATCCGGGCGTACCTGGAAGAGCAGTTGGGCAGCCATGAGGGCTACCGGCTCCACCGGATCGGCATCGCTGCCTATGAGCCCACCGCGGTGCAGAAGACCATTGTTTACCAGGCCGCGGTAGAATGGCGGGAACAGGGGAAAAAGGTGCAGAAGCGCTACTGCCTGCGCTATTCCTACATCATAGACGGCGGCGACCAGACCGTGGCAGCCAACTGCCCCAACTGTGGCAGTCCCCTGGACTACGGTCAGCAAACTTGTATTTACTGCGGCTCCCGGGTTTCCCACGCCCTTGGTAACGTGTGGAAGGTCACGGAGCTGCGGGAAGGATAAAAAAGGAGGAAAAAATTATGTCGGCAACCTGGCTGCGTGATGCGGTATTTTATGAAATTTATCCCCAGACTTTTCGGGATTCCAACGGAGACGGCATCGGAGACATTCCCGGTATCATCGAGAAGCTGCCCTATGTGAAGAGCCTGGGCTGCAATGCCATCTGGATGAACCCCTGCTTCGACTCGCCGTTCCGGGACGCGGGCTACGATGTGCGGGACTACAAGAAGGTGGCGCCCCGGTACGGCACCAATGAGGATCTGGTGAACCTTTTTGCCGAAGCCCACAAGCTGGGCATCCGGGTCCTGCTGGATCTGGTGCCCGGGCACACCAGTGAGGAACACCCCTGGTTCCGCAGGAGCGGTGAGGAGACGCCCAACGAGCTGTCCGGTCGGTATATCTGGACGGATCACGCCTTTGCCGGCGGTGACGGAATGCCCTTCATCGGCGGTGAATGTCCCCGCAGCGCCACATATATCATCAATTTCTTCAAGTGCCAGCCCGCGCTGAACTACGGCTACCGGGAGCGCAGGCAGTGCTGGCAGCAGCCCATCAACAGCCCGGACGCGCTGGCGACCCGGGAGGCCATGAAGGACGTGATCCGCTTCTGGCTGGACCGGGGCGCTGACGGCTTCCGTGTGGACATGGCGGACAGCCTGGTGAAGAACGACGGCACGGAGAAACTGGCCACCATGGAGGTCTGGCGGGACATCCTGGGCACCATCCATCGGGAGTACCCGGAGGCAGCCTTTGTTTCCGAGTGGAACCACCCGGATAAGGCGCTGCGCTGCGGATTTGACATGGACTTCTATCTGGAGTGGCACGGAAACGGCTATTCCACCATGCTCCGGGACTACGAGCCGGAGACCCCGGAGAAAAACGGCAGCTACTTTGCCGCCGGTTCCGGCACGGATGTGTCCCGGTTCCTGGCGGACTATCTGCCCCAGTACCACGACAGCCGTGAATTCGGCCTGTGGTGCCTGATCACCTGCAACCATGATACGGCACGCCCTGCCCCCGCTTTGACGGATAAAGAGCTGCGGATCGCCTATGCCTGGCTGTTTACCATGCCCGGCGCGCCGTTCCTGTACTACGGCGATGAGATCGGCATGGGCTACCGCAAGGGACTTGCCACCAAGGAAGGCGGCTATCACCGCACCGGCTCCCGTACCCCCATGCAGTGGGACGGCGGCAAGAACCTGGGATTCTCCGAAGCGGATGCGGAGGACCTGTATCTGCCTGTGGAGCAGGGAACCGCCCACACCGTTGCGGCACAGGAGGCAGACCCGGATTCCATGCTGAACCACGTCCGCGGTCTGATCGCCCTGCGGCATTCCAAAGCGGATCTGCAGAACTACAGCCCCTTTGAGGTATTCAGCGCGGAGCGGGGAAGCCGGGTGTTCGCCTACAAGCGCGGCAAGCTGCTGGTCGCCATGAACCCGGGCCTGAGAGACGAGAAGCTGGCGCTGGACGGCGAATATACGGTGGAATATGCCATTGGCGCGCCTGCTGTCTGCGGAACAGAGATGACGCTTCCTGCCCAGAGCTTTGCTGTTCTGCAGCCGAAAGCGGAATAAAAAGAATGAACGCATCCCATCCCGGGCATACTGGTTGTGCCCGGGATGGAAATGCAAAAAATTAGAAAAAGGGCTTGACTTTTCCTGTTTTTTGTGTATAATAGCATCGTTCTCCAATAGAGGATTTGTGTAACGGTAGCACACCGGACTCTGACTCCGTTTGCGGGGGTTCGAATCCCTCATCCTCTGCCATTAGATTCACCCTGGATTCTTCCGAATCCAGGGGTTTCTTTTTTCTACATCCGTTTTTGAGGTTCAGATTGTCCTGAATTTCAAAGGCGGATTTTTTGTTTCCCTTACGTTTTCCCTTTTCAGCTGACGGACTTGATAAAGGCTTGCATCCGGTCTGCACTGTCTTTCTTCATCTTTTCGGTCACATGACCGTAG
>JBJDYP010000042.1:0-2667 GCA_051867435.1 Faecousia sp. | reverse complement strand
GCTCAGATCCGTCACATCCACCTCCAGCACCGGGCCGTTGGCCTGAAAGCGGGTATATCCCCGGGCCGCGATATCGTCCAGAAACTGCTCATAGCTTTTTCTTGTGGGGTTTTCTAGGGGGGCTCCCGGCGGCTCCGGGTAGCAGTCGTTGACCACATGGCCCCGGTGCCGGGTGTCGGACAGATCCCGGGCGGCAAACCGCCGGTAGATGACCTCCGGGTCACCGGTGAGGCGAACCGTCACGGCGGTATAGTGATGGGTTTCCAGCAGTGCCATAATCCCGGGAATGGAAGCGTCTTCAAAATTATTTTCCAGAATAAACGGTTTTCCCGCTTTCATCAGCTGGGCCGCGGCGTAGTACAGAATGTGCATGGCCGCTGTGCCCAGCTGAACCTTTTCTGCCCGGCTGTGAAAGCCCAGATCGTCAAACAGCACCTCCTTGATGGAGTCCTTGGACAGCATTGGAATTCCCAGAGACTCCGAAATCCTGACGGCGATGGTGCTCTTGCCGCTGGCGGGCATACCGGCAACCAGAATGCAGTACATGGCGTTTCCTCCTAAAAACGAAATGAAAGACTGTCCTGATACTCCGAGGGTGTTTTCCCGGTGATTTTCTTGAAGGTGTTGGAAAAATAGCCAATGTCCCGGTAGCCCACCTGTTCCGCCACCTCGTAGACCTTCACCCGGCAGTCTTTCAGCAGCTCCGCCGCCTTGTGGACGCGGTAGCGGGTCAGATAGCCCAGAATTGTGCTGCCGGTTTCCTTCTTGAAGGTGTGGCTCAGATGGCCCTCGCTGATGTTCAGGCTCTGGGCCACGGAGCTGACGCTGATATCCGGCTCCTGATAGTGGTTCTTGATGTACTGGATTGCTTCGGAGACATAGCGGTTGCCGCTGCCGGTTTTCGGCTCCGGCAGCACTGTCTGCTTCGGTGCCAGCTTTGCCTGCACCCGCTGCACCGCCTTTTCCAGATCACCGTCATGGAAGGGTTTGAGCAGATAGTCCACCGCTTCCAGACGCAGGGCGGTCTGAACGTAGGAAAAGCTGTCGTAGGCGGTCAAGATGATGACATGCGTGGTTTTTCCTGCCTGTCGGAGCCGTTCCAGCATTTCGATGCCGTCCATCTGGGGCATTTTCAGGTCGGTGATGATGAGGTCCGGGTCGCATTTTTCTGCCTTCTCCAACCCCTCCGCGCCGTTGGCGGCTTCGCCCACCACCACGCAGTCCAGGGCTGCCCAGTCCACCGTCAGCACGATGCCCTTGCGAATCAGTTCCTCGTCCTCTACGATCAGTACCTTCAGCATTCTTTCTCATCCTTCCGATTCAGGGGCAGCCGCGCCCGGACTCTTGCGCCGCTGCCGGCGGGGTTGTTGTCCAGATACAGGCCGTAGCGCTCCCCGTAGTGCTTTTTCAGAATGGTGTCCACGTTGTATAGTCCCAGATGGTGTCCGCTGGGCGCGGACTCCCGGCGGTAAGGATGGCCGATCATATCCGGCGGCAGACCGTGACCGTTGTCCGTGACGGTAATGAGCAGGTCTTCCCCCTCTTGCGCTGCCTCCACCCGGATGACGCTGTCTGAAATCCCTTCCAGGCCGTGGAGAATGGCGTTCTCCACAATGGGCTGCAAAATCATTTTGGGAACCATGCAGGTTTCCAGCTTCTCCGGCAGGCTGACCAGAAAGCTGAACTGGTCGGACAGCCGGATTTTCTGAATCTCCACATACCGGTTCAGCACCTCCACCTCCCGGGAAAGGGTCACAAATTCCTCGGCGGAAATACAGAACCGCAGAATATCCGCCAGATTGGTGGACATCAGGGCCACCTGGGGGACATGGTTAATCTTACTGATCCACTTCATGGTGTCCAGGGTGTTGCACAGGAAATGGGGATTCAGCTGAGCCTGCAGCATCCGTACCTGGGCCTGATTCAGCTCCCGCTGATTTTCCACCAGCTCCTGCCGGTTGGCCTTCAGGGCCAGAACCATGTGATTAAAGCCTGCTGACAGCTGACCCAGCTCATCCTCTCCGTCCCGGGAGACGTGGACGTCCAGATCGTCCTGCTCCAGCCGGGAGAAGGCCTTCAGCAGCCGCCCGATGGGCTGGGAGATCCGGCGGCTCAGAGGCAGGCAGAGCACCGCGGAAATCACAATGCCCATCAGAACACAGATAAAGCTGGCGGCGTGGAGCAGCTTCATGGTGCTCTGAGTAAACATCTGGGGCTGACGCAGTACCAGATACAGGCCGGTGGGCGGATGCTCCTGAATTAGCAGGCGGTATTCCTCCGTCTCCGCGCCGGGATTGCCGTTCCGCAGCAGTTGGGCACGCAGGGAATCCGCCAGCTCCTCCTTCATGCCGCTCTGGCTGGCGTAGACCGGGTGCCAGTACCGATTTAGAATCAGAACCTCGTTGGAACTGCCGTATTTCCCGGCGAAGAGCTTTTGAAAATTCTCCTCGGACAGTTCCATCACCAGATAGCCCAGCGGTTCTCCCTGAGGATTTTTCAGCAGCGCCGCGCCCTGCAGCAGGGTTTTGCCGCCGTCCATGGGCGCCTGATACACCGCCTGCCCGCCGGCATTTTTCGCCGCGAACAGGACGCCCCACCGGGTGGAAAGGGTGGTGCCTGCTGTAACGCTGCCGGTGGAATAGCGCAGACTGCCCCGCAGATCATACA
>JBJDYP010000041.1:0-11653 GCA_051867435.1 Faecousia sp. | reverse complement strand
TGTTGCCCTCAAAGCCGTCCATCTCGGTGAGCAGCTGGTTCAGGGTCTGCTCCCGTTCGTCGTTGCCGCCCATGCCGCCGGTGTTTCGTTTCTGGCCGATGGCATCGATCTCGTCTATGAACACGATGCAGGGAGCTTTTTCTTTTGCCTGCTTAAACAGATCGCGCACCTTGGAAGCACCCATGCCCACGAACATCTCCACAAATTCGGAGCCGGACATGGAGAAGAAGGGCACGTTTGCTTCGCCTGCAACAGCCTTTGCCAGCATGGTCTTGCCGGTGCCCGGAGGGCCCACCAGCAGAATGCCCTTGGGCATGGAAGCGCCGATTTCCCGGTACTTGTCCGGGTTGTGCAGATAGTCCACGATTTCCGTCAGATTTTCCTTGGCCTCGTCCTCGCCCGCCACATCGGAGAACTTGATGCCGTCGGAGGATTTCACATAGACCTTGGCGTTGGATTTTCCCATGTTGAAGGACATGGCACCTGCGCCGCCGCCTGCCCGGTCCATCAGCTTTTTGGACATGAACTGCCCCAGCACCACGAAAACAACCATTGGCAGAATCCAGGTCAGCAGAACGGAAAGCAGCGGCGAAGTTTCCTCAATGATCTCGCTGGAGAATATCGCTCCGGAGTCCTTCAGACGGTCAACCAGACCGGGGTCGTACATCAGGCCGGTTTTGTAAACGGCGGTGCCTTCCTTATCCGTGAACAGGATCTGGTTGTCCTGCACCTGAACCCGGCCGATGTTCTGCTCCTCCGCCATGGACATAAAGGTGCCGTAGTCGGTTTCCCGGATCTGCCGCTCCAGGATCCGGGGCATCAGCAGCAGATTGAAGAGCATAACGCACAGAAGTACCACAAAATAGTAGTAGATGAGTGGTTTCTTTGGCTTTTTGACTTCGTTCATAGTCCTCTTCCCTCCAGATGGATTTCTAACAGGCTGAAAAATGTCGATTGCATCTGTTCCGTGTATTCTACACAACGGTACACTGAGTTGTTGCTTTCTCCATGTCTTCTAATGTAAGGGCCTTTTTCGTCTCCTTCACGGCCTGAACACCCACTGCAATCAGTTCAATTCCCAGAATAAATACATGATGTCCAACGGCACTGAAAGGATCGATCAGCAGAAGAATTCCCAACAGCAGTTCAATGACACCGTGGAACAATTCCCCGACAAAGGGTAATTGTGCGGAACACCTGCAAATCGCCAGATTCAGCGTTTCTGTTCCCTTTGTCAGACCGATCACACCCCAAATGGCACCGATAATCGAATCGGCGTTGCTGTGGTGATATACAATCACACATCCAAGGATCAATGTGGTAATTCCGTGGGAGGTCAGTTTGGTTTCCGCTTGCCGAAACTCTTTCGAAATCACACCGCGGTAAATATCACAGATGCCGCTTGTGACCATCAGAAATCCCAGAATAAATGGGAAAAGGGAGTGAATCTGCTCCGTAAATAACATACACGCAGCACCGAGCGCTGCCTGCAGCGCAGCAAATACCTTTGCCGCACGGATACTTGTAAAGCGGCGGTGGGGATGACTCCGGGACTTAGGCACAGGTGCTTTCTGCAATATCTCTTGAAATCCGTTTTTCGTTTCCATCCACCTTCTTAACTTTTTGAATGGCTTTTTTGATAATGATTCCATATTTTTTTCTGGATGCGGATATATGCTTCCGCATCCTCCGGCCCCAGCTCCTCCAGCATGTCGGAAACACAGGAAATGACCCTGGCTCGGATCTGCTGAATCGCTTCTTTTCCCTCCTGGGTCAGAACCACAACAATCTGTCTGCTGTCATCCGGGTCGGGATATCGGCAGATCAGCTGTTTTTCTTCCATGTGGTTTAGGAGGCTGGCAATTCGGGCAGTTGTCACCGCCATTTTTTCGCTCAATTCCTTCGGGTGAATAATGGCTTCGTGGGTGAGAAGATAGTTCAGGACAAACATCTCGCCCTTCATCATTTGGGAAAGCTGCTGGCTCGCAGGAACCTGAAGCAGATTGGCGCGAACACCCAGCAGTTCGTTTGCCAGAGCAGCGTAATTCATAACATTCCCTCTTTTTCCAAGCTTTTTTCGTAATTATAGTTTGCTCAGGAATGGATGTCAATACGGAACCCTCCGGCCGAATACACAATTACGCATCCACACACAATCTCTGGCTGGATGTTCTCTTTTTCACTGCCTGCACCAGAACAACAACCCCTACCAGAACGATGCCAATCAAATCCGTGGCAGTGCCCGGATAGATTAGCAGCAAACCGCCAACGGCGCTGATCACGCGCAGATACCAGGGCATGGCAGCTGCCAGCCAGCCCTCCAGCGCAGCGGATACGCCCACAATGCCAACCACGGAGGTAACGCAGATGGAAATGACCTCCCACACAGTCGTATCCATCAGCAGAAGGGACGGGTTGAGCGCAAAGATGTAGGGGACGATGAATGCCGCGATTGCCAGTTTTGTTGCTGTGATTGCGGTTTTCATGGGATTCGCCTGACCGATTGCCGCACCTGCATAGGCGGCCAGAGCCACCGGCGGTGTCAGATCCGCGACGATTCCAAAGTAGAACACAAAGAAATGGGCTGCGATGGTAGGAACGCCCATGCGGATCAGAATGGGGGCGCAGGTTGCCGCCATGATGCAGTAATTGGCGGTAGTGGGGACGCCCATGCCCAGAATGATGCAGCAGACCATGGTCAGCACCAGCGCGATGATCACCTGATTGCCCGCCAGCGACACGATCAGATTGACCACCATATTCGCAAGACCGGTCATGGTGATGGTTCCGGCAATGATACCGGCAATGCCGCAGGCTGCCGCCACGGAAATCGTACCCTGGGCGCCGGCGGCAAGGGCCTGTACAATGCGTCGGAGGGTAATGCGGTTGTCCCTGTTACACAGGCCCACCGCAATGGCTGCAAGGATTGCGATGGCTGCCGCATACTGAATGCTGGCTTTGCTGCTGCCGATCAGATAGAACAGTACGATCAGAGGGAGCAGAAGATACAGCTTTTTCAGCAGCGGCTTCACAGCGGGAATCTGTTCCGCACTCAAGCCCCGCAGTCCCAGCTTTTTTGCTTCCAGATGGACACTGATAAATACTCCGCCGAAGTACAGGATGGCTGGAAGAATGGCACATTTGACGATCGTGCTGTAAGGGACTCCCACATAATCCGCCATCAGAAATGCGGCTGCTCCCAGAATTGGCGGCATAATCTGACCGCCGGTAGAAGCGGATGCCTCTGCCGCGGCGGCAAACTCCGGCGAATACCCGGTTTTCTTCATCAGCGGGATGGTTACAGAGCCGGAGCCAACGGTATTCGCGACGGAGGAACCGGATACCATGCCCTCAAAGGCGCTGCAAACCACCGCGGCTTTTGCGGGACCGCCGGAGAATCTGCCCACCAACGCATTGGCAATATCCATGAACAGATCGGCGATGCCTGTACGCTCCAGAAACGCGCCGAATATAATAAAGACGATAATGAACTTGGAACAGACGTTAATGGGTGTGGACAGGACGCCCTCCTTACTGTAGAACAGGTAACGCACTGCATAGTTCACTCTGCCGGTAAACGTGGGATTGCTCAGACCCCAGATCAGCGCATAGACGAGAAAGCATCCGGCAACCACCAGAATAGGCAAACCAACGCTGCGCCTGCATACCTCAGCCAGGCACGCAATGCCAACAATGCCAATCAGAATCTGATACCATGCAAACCGGCTGCCCTGCTGAATAATATCCATTGCGTTGAAAGTGAAGTAAAGAAAGGCGCCAGTACCGGCAACCATCATCACGATATCGTACCACGGGATGTGGTTGACACGCTGAACGCCTTTCCTTGCCGGGTATACCAGAAAACCCAGTAAGACGATTCCCGCCACAAAGGACGTCAGCCGCCACTCCTCCAGCCAACTGGCAAACAGTGTGACATACAGACAGAACAGAGAGAATACGGCAAGAATGCAGGTCACTGCAATCTTCGGCTTTCCTTCCCAGATTCGGGTATTGGATTCCTGGTCATACTTTTTCATTACGGAATCCAGGTCCATCGGTTCCTGAACTTCCGGTTCTTTCCTACGAAACTGCACTATAACTGCCTCCTTAAAAAATTACTGGGCTATTTCCCCGAGCCAGCACTGGGTATCGTCCACATTCTGCGTGAAGATACGGCTGTGATCCTGCGGATTTTTTGCCTGATGATATTTGAAAAGCATCTGATTGGGACCGGTTTTTCCCAGAATCTCGATCTTCCCGGTGGGATGGGACATGGCGTAGCGGACAGACTTGGATTGACCGTTCATCTGCCTTTTCGCGTTCTCCACGATTTTCACACCCCGCAGAAGGGGAACCTGGAACTGATTCTGAACCCCCTCCACGGGACGGCACTGGAAAATATAGTATGGGATCACGCCGTTGGAAACCAGCCCATTCATCAGCTGCGCCAGCACATCCGCATGGTCATTGATGCCTTTGAGCAGGACGGTCTGGTTGCGAACGATGCAGCCAACGCTCCCCAGAGCTTTGATGGCCTGAACCGCATCGGGGGTAAGCTCCCGGGGATGATTAAATTGGGTCACAATGATGATCTGTTTTTTCCTGCCGTAGGTTTCCAGGATTCCCAATAGCTTGTCGTCCTGCACGATTCTCTGGGGAAGCACCACGGGGATTCTGGTTCCAAAGCGAATGAAATCCAATGTAGGGATCTCGGTAAAACAGCGCAGATATTTTTCAATCGTCTCATCCGCGTTCATAAAGGCATCGCCGCCGGAAATCAGCACATTGTTAATTTCTGTATGTTCCCGCACATACTCCGCCATGGCAGGTATTTGCCGTGCCACCTCGTCAGAGGACGCACCGACCATGCGCTTTCGGAAGCAATGACGGCAATACATGGCGCACTGGTTGGTGGAGAGAATCAATGCGGTCTGGCGGTATTTATGTTGCATGCCCTGAATCACCGTGTTGTCTGCCTCGCCGCTGGTATCCGCCTGACCACCCTCCGAAAATTCGTGAATATCCGGGATACACATCTTCCGAATCGGATCATTGGGATCATCTCTGTCAATCAGACTCAGGTAATAGGGATTGACGCAAAGCGGATACCGCTGGATGATTCTGCCCATCTGTTGTGCTTCTGCTTCCGTCAGCGCAAGGTTTTTCCGCAGTTCATCCACATCCCGGATACTATGGTCCAGAATATCCTTCCAGTTTGTTTCCATATTACAATTCGCTCCTTCCCGTTAAGACATATAACTAACTTTGTTAGTTATGTGGATAATAAAAAATGCTTTGGCCATGCCAGAGCATATAACTAACATTGTTAGTTATTATAGTTTGGCTGATACTTTTTGTCAATGGACTGTTTGTAAACATTTCGTGTCGCCGCTGCATTACAGGAAATCCCCGGCGGGATTGGGCTTTCCCCGCCGGGGCTGCGCAAAGCCTGCTGAAAAAGGGGTGAAAAGCAGGTTGTTTAGGAGGTATCGGAATGGATTGGCTATTGGGGAGATTCGTTAGTCGTACATATCTCCGCCTGCCACGGCAGGAGCGGGGGTTTCCTCGGGCGCGTCGGCAACCAGGCTCTCGGTGGTCAGAACCATGGCGGCTACGCTGACGGCATTTTCCAGAGCAGTGCGGGTGACCTTGGCGGGGTCAACAATGCCCGCGTCGATCATATCCACATACTCCTCGGTCATGGCGTTGAAGCCATAGTTGGGCTTGTTGTCATTCAGCAGCTTGTCCACAATGACGCTGCCGTCCAGACCAGCGTTGGCCGCAATCTGGCGCAGAGGTGCTTCCAGAGCCTTCAGGACAATCCGCGCGCCGGTGCGCTCATCGCCCTCCAGACTGTCGCAGACTGCCTTCACCGCGGGGATGGCGTTGATGGGGGCGGTGCCGCCGCCTGCCACGATGCCTTCCTCAACGGCGGCTTTGGTGGCGTTCAGCGCATCCTCAATGCGCAGCTTCTTCTCCTGCATCTCCACCTCGGTGGTGGCACCGGCGCGGATGACCGCCACGCCGCCGGACAGCTTCGCCAGACGGTCGGTCAGGTTCTTGGTATCCGCCAGAGCGTCCTCATGGGCCAGCTGGCTGCGAATCATGGCGACACGATCCGCGATTTTCTCCTTCTCGCCACAGCCACCGACAATGGTGGTGGTGTCCTTGGTGACCCTGACCTGACGGGCACGGCCCAGCATCTGCACTGTGGTGTCCTTCAGCTCGTAGCCCAGATCGCTGCTGATGTAGGTGCCGCCGGTCAGGACGGCGATGTCCTGAAGCATATCCTTGCGGTTATCGCCATAGCCTGGGGCCTTGACGGCAACCACCGTGAAGGTGCCCCGCAGGCCGTTGACGATCAGGGTGGACAGGGCCTCGCCCTCCACGTCGTCGGCAATGATGACCAGCTTCTTGCTACTTCTCACCATCTGCTCCAGCAGGGGCAGAATGTCCTGAATGGAGCTGATCTTCTTATCGGTAATCAGCAGGTAGGCGTCCTCCACATTGGCTTCCATCTTTTCCTTATCGGTGGCCATGTAGGGCGTGATGTAGCCGTGGTCGAACTGCATACCCTCCACCACCTCGGCGTAGGTCTCGGCGGTGGTCTTGTTCTCGCCCACGGTGATGGTGCCGTCCGCGCCTACCTTCTCCATGGCGTCGGCAATCAGCGTGCCGATGGACTCGTCGCCGGCGGAAATCGTCGCCACACGGGCAATGTCCTTGGTATCCGTCACAGACTTGCTGTTGGAAGCGATGGCCTTGACTGCAGCCTTAGAAGCCTTCTCCATGCCCCGTTTCAGCGCCAGCGGAGCCGCACCTGCCGCCACGTTTTTCATGCCCTCCTTGACCAGCGCCTGGGCCAGCACCGTGGCGGTGGTGGTGCCGTCACCGGCAATGTCGTTGGTCTTGGTGGCAACTTCCCGGATCAACTGAGCGCCCATGTTCTCATAGGGGTCCTTCAGCTCAATTTCTTTTGCGATGGTCACACCATCGTTAGTGATCAGGGGCTTGCCGAACTTTCTGCCCAGAACCACATTCCGACCCTTGGGGCCAAGGGTGATTTTCACGGTATCTGCCAGGGTGTCAATGCCGGCGCACATAGCCTTCCGGGCATCTTCCCCATACTGAATCTGCTTTGCCATACTGCTTACTCCTCCGAATTATTCCACAGTGGCGAGAATGTCGCTCATGCGGATGACTTTGTATTCTTCTTTGTCCAGCTTGATCTCGGTTCCGGCATACTTGTCGGTAAGAACCTGATCGCCAACCTTCACGGTCACGGGGTTCTCCTCCGTGCCGGGGCCTGCCGCCACAACGGTGGCGATGAGGGATTTCTCCTTGGTGGCAGTCGCCAGAACAATGCCGCTCTCGGTGGTCTGCTCGGCCTCCATGGTCTGGATCACAATATGGTCAGACAGTGGTTTCAGTGTCATGTTGATTCCTCCTGTAAAATGACGGGTCACAAAACGGATAATCAGTCCTCAATGGCAATCAGGTTTTTCTCCTGGAGCACCGGCTGCTGCTTCTTGGGAATGAAGATGCACAGAACGCCGTTGTGGAATCGGGCGTGGATGTCCTCCTGGGTGACCTTGTCGCCCACATAGAAGGTACGGCGCATGGAACCAACGAAACGTTCCCGGCGCAGATACCTGGACGTGCCCTCCTCCGGGTCATTGGAGCGGCTGATGGCGGCGCTGATGTACAGGTAGCCGTCCTTCAGCTCCGCGTTCACATTTTCCTTCTCAACGCCGGGCAGATCAATCGCCATCTCGAAGCCCTTCTCGGTCTCGCGGATGTCCGTATTCATAAGGCCCGTGGTATTGTGGTTGCCGAAAGCGGAGTCGGCAATCTCGTCAAACAGATTTCTCGCAAAGGTGTAGGTGGTATACATAAAAATTGCTCCTTTCAGCATTTGGGGTCTTGCCCCCGCTAAATTTGTTTATCCGCATTATACCACCATTTTTAGCACTGTCAAGGTGTGAGTGCTAAATTCATAATAGAAGTTATTTTATTGTAATAAATATTATTTATTAGTTGCGGATTGCTTTTTATTCCCTCCCATGGTATCATCGTCCCCAGAGGGAGGGGGTATACACCATGAACACCTTTCAGCTGAGCTGCTTTCTGGCAGTCGCCAATACGCTGAGCTTTGCCAAAGCCGCGGAAAAAATGAATATTTCCCAGCCTGCCATCACCCATCAGATCAAGTCACTGGAAACGGAACTAAATGTGCAGCTCTTCCGGCGGACGACCCGTCTGGTGGAAATCACGGCGGAGGGTCAGTCCTTCCTGTCCGATGCCCAGAGCATGGTCGCCATCGCCGCCCAGGCGAAGCTGCGCTTCCAAAACCCGGAGGAGCGTTCTGTTGAGAAGCTGGCCATCGGGTGCAGCAGCTATAACCAGCTGACCCTGCTTTCGGACAGCCTGAAGGCCCTGGGCGCGCTATACCCGAATCTTCATCCCCACCTTGTGGTGGTACCTCACGAACAGCTGTATGCCCTTCTGGAAAACGGAACGGTGGATGTGATTTTCGACATCAATGTCGGAAAAAAGGAACACAGCAGGCTGACTTTCACGGAATTGCTGAAAAGCCCCATTGTCTGCGCCTGCGACAGCAGCAATCCGCTGGCACAGCGGGAAGGCGTTTCCATATCGGATCTAAAGGAACAGCCCCTGATTTTCTGTAACCAGATCAATCTGATTCCAGATGCCGCCAAACTCCAGTGGGAGCTTGCGGCGGGGAAAAGCCCGATGGATGTTCACTTCTGCACCTCCGTTGAGGCGGCCATTGTCCTGATGCAGGCAGGCTTCGGCGCTGCTGTCATTCCAAAATTTCTAGTGCCCCGGGATGCTCCGCTGACCGCCCTGCCACTGGCGGGCGCGCCGGAGGTATCCTTCGGAATGTTCTATAAACCTTATCCCGGTGATGATGTGCTGAGAAAATTCATTCAGCTTGCTCGGCAGCATATTTCCGCATCCAAGGAAGCGGAAGCATGATCATACCCCCGAAAGCATCCTGCAGATTGAGAAAGGAATCGGCAGGCTGGTCGGATAGAGCATTCGTTTGATGGATGAAACAAGTGCGTTTTTGGAAACGCATATTAAAGCGCAAGAATTCCCAGAGCTTGGTCAGAGGCCTGTGATATTTTAGCGTGAAAACCCCCAGGACTTTATCTCCTTATCGGATGAAGCTCTGGGGATTTTTACGTTTTGAAATGAATGCCCACAAACCTTTTTCTATTTGTGGGTACTCATTTCAAAACGAGCTGGGATTCCAAAGGGATGGCAGTTCCTTTGGCGCGGGGTTTCCAATAGGGGCGGGGAGCACCCTGTTGGCTGGGGAATCCAAAGGGGACAGCGTTCCCTTGGCAGTGGTTTCCAAAGGCGGCAGCGCTGCCTTGGCGGGAGGCATCCAATGGAGGGTAGCACCCTCCGTGGCAGGAAGAATCCAATGAAACCGGCGGTTTCGTGGCACACGACTTTGCCCGCAAAGTCTAGTGTGTTATACCTTTGGCGACCGTGGGTGGCGGAAAGGGGTTGTTCGGGGCAGGAACAAGCGCTTTCAGTCAGCCACAGAACAGGCGGATTCTGCGTCCTCCCGGACGAGAAGCCCAGGAGTTTGCGCTAGCAGAATCCGCCTGTTCGGGTGTAGGTGATGCGGCGGAGCGGAGAGAATTTCGGAAGAAATTCTTGGAGCGCAGCAGCATCACCGGGGGAGCCAAAGGGATATCAATCCCCCGTCCCGCCGAAGCGACGTTACTTCTCGTTTTCCTTTTCGTAGTTTGCTTCACATGCAGGGCTGCAGAAATCCTCGTCATCGCTCTTTGCAAAGAATGCTTTCATGCAGTACTTGCAAAGCCGCAGGCTGGAGGTTTCGTCTGCCAGCATGAAGCTGAACATCATCTGAATTGCCAGAAGCAGGGAATGAAAATCCCACACGATGGTGGGCCGTTCCCATAACTCTATGTGGTAGTTCGGTGCGATTCCTCCGAACGCCGCCATGCCCTGACGGTAAATATCTCTGGTATCTTCGTCCATTTCCTCGTCCTCTTCATAGAACAGGAAGCTGCTCAGGAAGGTAAAGGACCAGTCCTGAAAGGTCTGCTCCAGCCAGTCGTAGCGTTCCGCATAATTGCGCATGAAGCACATGACCTGTGCCTCCGGCTCTTTGCGGAATGTCATTGCCAGCGCAATCATGGTGCGGTCTCCATTGATATTCCAAAGTGAGTCTTTTCCGTTCTTGAAAAAGTCCGGCTTCTCGAAGGGGAAGAAATAGGAAAGATATTTCTGTGTGTCCATCACTTCCTCCCGGAGAAAATGGTTGGTGGGGAGATAGACAGCTTTGTAGTCGATGAAGGATGGCGTGGTGGGCAGCGCTGTCATCAGGCCAAGCAAACCGTATTTGGTGACAAACTCCATAATGGCTTCCCGGATTTTTCGTTTGGAGGAAGTGCGTATCATCAGACCCACATTCAGCGCGTCCAGCACCATCTGCTGATACTCCTTCAGGGGATCATAAATTTTTGGCATAGCGTTGGGTGCCGGGGTGATATAGAATTTGTTGTTCTTATCCTTCTTCCATTCATACCGGTCGTATTTGACCCAGCTGGAGCTGGCGTGTTTGAACAAGTCTTTCATGCCGTGCACCTCACTTCTTCACCGTCCGCAAGGGCGGCTTTTTCATATTCGGTCAAAAATTCTTTTTCTCTCAGGCTCAGATTGGTTTTTCCGTTAAGCTCTGTGTACAGCTCTTTTTGAATTCTGTTCATCAGTCTGGTCATCTTCTTGCGCACATTCCTGTCCGTCTGATTCACAGCTGCCGCATAAGACTGTGGTGTCCAGTCCCGTACAATCAAAAAGAAGAGTAGTGATTTATATTCCACATCCAGCTCTTGTAAGGTTTTGCAAAGCACCGGATGTCCAGTCATCTCATTTAGCTCAAGGGGACAGTTGAAGATTACATCCAGATAGCGCCCCTGCCGGACAGAAGTATAATTTGCGCTGCACATCCATTCCGGGAAAATCCGTCCGTTGTATTTCAGACCATTCTCCAGTGTCATATCTCCCCGGATCGGTTCATGATACCGCTCCTTGCGTTCCCGGTTTGCGTCCAGCTTGTCCCAGCAGGATATCACATTTTCAAAGTCTGCTTCTGTGCGGGCCGCCTCCTCCAAGCGGGTCATGGCTTCTGCCCGAAGCTCCCGCTTCAGCTTTTTTCGTGTGCCTTCCGGTTCCAGCGCAGTTTCCAGATTCTCCACAACCCTTACCTCCAAAAATTTTTT
Source organism: Faecousia sp. (assembly GCA_051867435.1). GTDB lineage: Bacteria > Bacillota > Clostridia > Oscillospirales > Oscillospiraceae > Faecousia. Next base: position 368 of record JBJDYP010000041.1, on the reverse strand, counting down.
TGAAAATTTTTCTGCGAGTGGTTCCGTTTTCCCCCTCCCATTTCTCCTATTAGTGAGGGGGTAATCCAAGACACGCCCAAAAGGGCAACTACCAGTGTCGGAAAGGAGCCATTGCAGGATTACAACCTTAGAACAAGTGTTCGTATATTCTAACACAGAATCGAACAAAGTGCAATAACAATGGAGGAGCGATAATTTGAATTTTTTTGAAACTGTAAAACAAACTGTGACAACGAGGCAGGCAGCCGAAAGGTATGGGCTGTCTGTCAACCAAAGCGGCATGACGCGATGCCCTTTCCATGAGGATCACAACCCCAGCATGAAAGTGGATGATCGCTTCTACTGCTTCGGCTGCGGAGCCAGCGGAG